>CAVRWR010000001.1:0-32787 GCA_963724445.1 uncultured cyanobacterium
TTGACTTTACCAAGGTTGAAAAATATGATTTTGCTGGAGAAGATCGACTACCCGTTGGTCTGGTTGCCAGCATTATTGACGTTGACGATCATAATTTTGCTTTGGGTGAAGTTACCGACCCGATTTACCTCAAGTTCGATGCTGCTTCAGGAGGAGGGACAATTGACCCCAAACAGCCAACAGAAATTAAGGTTAACTTTGGCATTTCATTATCTGAGTCTATTTTAGACTTTATGCAAGATGTCGGCGCTGCTTACAGCGCCAAACAGGGCTACGGCTGGATTACTCAAGCTAGTGCTGGTAGTGATGAACCTATTCCGCTTGATTTAATTGCCAACGGACGCAATCGCCACTCCGCATCTGATGATCCACAGGGATCGTCGATTGAGCCTGAACTAGATTCATTGATGCATATGCAATATCCAGAAAAATATGCCAAGTATAGCAACTCTATATTTACTCCTGCTGCCTGGGAATACGACCTTGCCAACGGTGTGTACGAAGTTAAGGTTGGGGTTGGAGATCCTAGTTATTTTGATAGCGTTCATGTAATTAACATAGAAGGAAAAAATATTATTTCTGGCTTTATTCCCCATGGTATTGAACAGCAGGATTTTAGCGTAGGTTCTGGAATAGTTGAGGTTAATGATGGCAGATTAACTGTTGATGCCATAGGGGGTGAAAATACCAAAATCAACTATATTTCTATTATCCCAGTCAATATTTTGTAATTATTTTTTGCTCTAAATAATATCTGCTATCTGCCCCTCAAGAAAAGCTATTATTGCATTCTTTTTTGCCATAGTTCGATCTGTTTCTGAAAAAGATTAAAAGGATAGTAAAAAGCAGGACTCCAAAGACTAGTAATAATTGCCGAAATAATCGCTACCTGCTGATATTTTCTGGCAACTTCTGGGAAGGAAATAAAATGCACCTTGGCATATTGCCAGGCAAAAATAGCATCGGCAAACGCCGTCATAAAAAAGACTAAAAAAGCGATCGGAATAAAGTCTTCTCCCACATATTTTTGCTTTTGTAGACCAGCGGTCAGCACACCTACCAAAACCAGACCTAATACGTGGGAAGGGGGACTAACTGTAATACCATCGTAGATCCATCCCATAAGTAAACCAGCGATCGCACCTTGCCAAATAGTCCGCCGAACACTCCACGCAACCACCCAGATCAATAGCCAGTTAGGATTAGTTTCTAATAATTCCAATCCTGGTAGATCTAGCAACATTAAAATTGTACATACAGCAACAGAAACAGTTAAAAATATTAAATTGATTATTTTTAAAATATCAAATGATGCCTGGCTTTTGCGTAGCATTGCTTTGGTTGTTGATTGTTAATAATTGTTTAGTTTATTTTGGGGACAAAAGGCCGAACTATAACCCATTCCAAAATATCAATTGGTGCGGTTAATTCAACTTCAACTTCGACTTTAACATCTCGATCTTTTTTGGCGGATACTACCCTGCCAATCCCCAGACCAGGGGGGTATAGCTTACTGAGATTAGAAGTAGAAATATCATCCCCAGGCTTGATATCGATCGCCTGATCGAAAAAGTGCATTACCACTGTTGACGAGCCTTTTCCTTCAATATAGCCAAACTGACGATTTCGACTCTGAATTGCCCCGATACGGCTAGTACTATCACTAATTAACAAGACTTTACTGGTGTGAGGAGTAACCTGAATAACTCGACCAACCAAACCGCCAATACCCATAACGATATAGCCAGGTTGAATCCCGTCCTGTTTGCCCTTTCCTAGAGTAACTCTATTCCACCAGCCATCTCGACTACGTCCGATCACTGGTGCCGTGACATTTTTGACTGGTTGAAGTTCGGCATAATCTGACAACTGTTGTAACTGCTGATTTTGCTGTTCCAATTCGGTAACACGCTGCTCTAACTCTAAAATTCGAGCATTGGTGAGTTTGTCTTCTAAGACCAACTGCTGTTCTGTCTGAAAAGGACTAACGATAAAGTAGTAAGCTTCCGCAATCAATGTCCCCTGAGTCTGTTTGAGCCACAGAGCAATCAAGAGAGCAATTACAGTCAGTATCGTACGAAAACCGTGTCTATCCCACCAGCGACTCATGTTGTACGTGTTGTATAAATTTGAACAAATAAGAAATTTATTTAACAGCTATCAAAGCCCTTAAAGCTTTTGAATCTAAGTTAGGATAGTGCGTTCACTAAATACTTGATCTAAGGTTTTATCTTCTAATGCTCGACCTGTCCCTAAAACCACACACTTCAGTGGTTCAGCCGCAACGTGGGTAACAATGCCGGTTTCATGACTAATTAAAGTATCTAGCCCGCGCAACAATGCTCCTCCCCCCGCTAACATGATGCCACGATCGATAATATCCGCAGCTAAATCTGGAGGAGTTTGCTCCAAAGTTCTCTTGATGGCATCGATAATATTTTTCACCGATTCTTGAAGACATTCACGAACTTCTGATTCACTGATTTCAATAGTGCGGGGTAATCCAGACAACAAATGTAGCCCGCTTACCGACATCGTGCGATCGCTATCATCAGTCAATCGGGTAGGCAGAGCCTAGCTTGAACTTAATATTTTCTGCCGTATTTTCCCCAATAGCGAGCTTATGCTCTCTTTTAATCTGATTGGCGATCGCCTCGGTCAATTCATCTCCTGCAATCCGAATCGATTCGCTTACGACTTTGCCTTGAGAGCTAATTACTGCTACTTCAGTAGTTCCTCCTCCAATGTCCACGATCATATTTCCTGTTGGTTCAGTAATCGGCAATCCAGCACCAATTGCCGCCGCTATTGGTTCTTCAATCAGATCGACTTCTCTGGCTCCTGCATTGGAGGCAGCTTCAATTACGGCACGACGTTCTAGCTTGGTTACTCCACTAGGAATTCCGATTACCATGCGGGGATGAACCAAAGGATTACCTTCAAAAGCTCGTTTGACAAACTCATGGATCATTGCCTCTGTGGCATCAAAATCGGCAATTACACCATCTTTGAGCGGGCGTAGAGCCTCAATATTCTCGGGGGTGCGTCCTAGTAGTAATTTCGCTTCTTTCCCAAATGCCCTAGGGTATTGAGTTTTACGGTCAATCGCAACTACAGAAGGCTCTTCCAACACAATTCCTTTACCAGTTACATACACCAATGTGTTTGCGGTACCAAGGTCGATACCCATGTCTCGCGAAAGATTAAAACGATTAAGAAAACCCACTGTAATTTATCGCTCCGAAGAAACTAGTACGCTTTGCCTGAGTCGGATCTAATGTACTCTCGATATAGTAATTAGTCTAATCGAAAATATACGTAAATCTATAAAAGCACTAACTATAAAGAATCGATCGCAACGATAATTTTGTTGGCGCAGAACTAAATGAACAATTGACAATTATCTAAGTATGGCTATTAATATCTTCTATTAGCCAATCTTCAACTGGTTGACCATCTTTGCGACGCAGTTTTATCTCCCGCATGACAATTAATCCCGAACCTGGCGGTGCTGGCTTTTCCTCAAAAGAAATCTCATAATCGTCAGGGTTCTCATTACGCTCTTTGAGCCAATCCTGAACCTTGATGCCACAAAAGAAGGACTGTCCCTGCTCAAACATACGACTAATTTGCATGGACAGACTATGAATATTTAGACGAGCCATAATTTCAATCAGCAAGATAACGATTAACAATATAGTACTCAATCATCTAACTGCACTGAAAAAATTACTATATTGCTACATTATTACTTTCTAATACCTAATTCTAGGATCGATATAGGCGTTGATAATATCGATCGCAATACTGGCAATAACCACAATAATGCCAAAGAAGACCATTACTCCCTGCACTGTCGGATAGTCACGTAAAGATATTGCTTCATAAAGTCTGTTGCCCAACCCAGGCCAAGAAAAAGTAACCTCTGTCAGCACTGCACCCCCAAGCAGGGCCGCGAAAGTTAAACCTAGAACGGTAATTACAGGAATTAAAGCATTTTTCAGCGCATGATTCACTAGAATGGTTTTTTCAGCTATTCCTCTAGCTCTGGCTGCTTCTACGTAGTCAGCTTGGAGAGTTTGCTTGAGGTTAACCCGCACAATACGTTCAAAGATACCGCTTAACAGCAATCCTAATGTCAGACTCGGTAATGCCAAATAATGCAGGGCATTAAGCAACATGCCCATGTCTCCTGCCAGCAGACTATCAATCGTATATAAACCAGTAATGTTTGCAGGGGTAGTTGCACTCACGGGGAAACGAGTACCCAGAGGAAACCAACCAAGATTTACGGCAAAGATAAGCTGTAACACCATCCCTACCCAAAATAGGGGCAGAGAATAGGTAATAATACCAAATAAACGTCCGAAGGCATCGATAAATTTATTTTCAGTCGAAGCGGAAACCATCCCGACAAATACTCCTACCGTTACCGCTACAATCATGCTGAAAAAAGATAGCTCAACAGTCGCAGGAAAATATTCTTTGATAACTTCCCAAACCGATAAACCACGACTGGTTAGGGAGCTTCCCAAATCAAAATTAAGTAAGTCTTTTAGATAGTCAAGGTATTGTTGCCATAAAGGATTAGTTAAACCAAGTTGCGATCGCAATGCTGCCTTAGCTGCTTCTGGGGCGCGAGTACCTAAAATTGCATCGGCAGGGTCACCTGGAGTAGCCCTCAACAGCAAGAATACTAGAGTTGCGATCGTCAGCAACATCAGTGGAGCAAGGAGCAGGCGGATCAAGATATAGGATTGAAGAGCTTTAGAGCGTGACATATTGCGCCATAGTTAATAATCTTATTAGTTATAGCAGCCAGCAAACTCCTTTGAAAAACTGTTGAAAAATCGTGTTTAGCCAAATATATTTTGGTCTTCTAGATAGTTATCTACGGGTTACTCCCTATACCAAGCTCTTTTTTGCTTTTCTTTAGCTCTTTCCAGAGAGATTTTATTTGCTTATATGCCTGTTCGGGAGGCAATTTTCCGCTAGTTTCTAAATTACAGACATAGCTAATTTTCTGGGCAAATTCCTGCAAATTAGAGTTGAAAACTAGATTTTCTGGTTTAACTTTGCCGTGATAAGAATGTCTGGGATAAAGAAAATCGTTTCTTTGATTATTACTGGTCATAGTTGTGGGATATTTTATGAGCTAATTTGCAATAACTTTGTCTTTCAATCTAATCTTAGCCTTACAATTATTAACAACTGCTGGCTAATCGAGATGAAAATACAAAATTTAGATGACGATTCCACGCTAAATAGGGATTTATTCTAAATATTAACAATAAAATTAGTTTTTTTAACCTGCTCTTAACCTAAATTGTCATAGTTTATGGGTGGTAGGATCTATTTTTGCTTATTTGCTTGAGGTGGGGTAGGATAAAAGACTTTGTCTCACCCTGAGATAACTTGCGGCAATCGCTCAACAGCTTGATTCTACAAGCTCGGGAAACCCGAGCGTAGCTCAAGCTCAAGATCCAGACTTTTTTCCTGACTATTAATCATCAGAATTTATCACATTAATCACCAATGTCACAGACAGAAAAACTTTACGAAGGCAAAGCAAAAATTCTCTACTCAACCGAAGATCCAGAAGTATTGCTAACGGTATACAAAGATGATGCCACAGCTTTTAATGCGCAAAAGCGGGGACAAATTAAGGGAAAGGGCGTAGTTAATTGTCAAATTACGGCGGCGTTATTTGCCTGGCTGGGTTCTTTAAATATTCCTACTCACTACATAGACTGTCCGAAGTCAAACCAGATGAGAGTCAAAGCCGTTACCATTGTTCCCGTGGAGGTCGTAGTTAGAAATGTTGCCGCAGGAAGTTTATGTCGTGAAACAGGGTTGCCTGAAGGCACGATCCTCCCCCATCCCTTGGTGGAATACTATTACAAGAGCGATGAATTGGGAGATCCGCTGCTGACTCGCGATCGTATATTTCTGTTAAATCTTGTTTCTGCTGAAAGATTGGCGGAGATTGAGCAGATGGCGCGAAAAATAAATCTACATCTACAGGATTTTTTTGCCAAATGCAATATCACTCTAGTAGATTTCAAGCTGGAATTTGGCATTGATGCCCAACAAAATTTGCTTTTGGCTGATGAAATTAGTCCCGACACCTGCCGTCTCTGGGATCGAGCTGAATCCGATCCTCAATCGAGAGTAATGGATAAAGACCGCTTTCGTAAAGATTTAGGTCAGGTTGAATCAGCATATCAAGAAGTTCAGCAAAGGGTTTTGGCTCAGTTAAACCAATAATTGCCTTCGCAAACTTAGATTAATTATTTTATCAACTATTTAACTTTAATAGTTCAACCTAGATAGGTTCATTTAACTAGATGGGGAACATCAAGTAAGATAAATAGTCATGTTTTCCTGATTGTTTACTAATTAACCATAAAAACATAAAAAATACAGTATAAGTTATGACAGTTTTCTTGAGTTAACTCAGATCGGTTAGTTGTGAGTTAAATTAGTCACCCGTACACCTCCGTAGAACGAAGGTGCCTTCTTACGAAGTTTGTGACGCGGAGCTAATCCTTTAGGGCTTATGCGTAGCGGTATCCTTTAGGACAACGGGGGAAACCCCCCTTCGGGTTCAGCAGTTTGCTCAAGTCGGGGAACCCGCCCAACGCAACTGCTTCACCGCAATGCAACTTCGCGCTGCGGGTGACCGTTGGTCAACTCAAAGCTGAATAATAGTTTAAATCCTCTATCTGCTCAATTCTCTATCTGGTGTGTGTAAGTGTTAACTGAATCAAAAAAAGTGCGTCTAACTCCTACCTTACTTACAGTTCTGGTAACAGCTTTAGTTTGTGGTACCGCTTTACCAAGCAAAGCAGAAAAAGGTTTGGTTCCTCAATCTAATCAAGTTTTATTGTCTAACGGTGCGGCTTTGCTTCGAGGCATCAAGCCCACTAAGATTGCTCAAAATCCCGATAATTCTCCGAAGCTGCCGTTACCTGAAGATTCTCAACCTCAGACTCCTGAGATTAAGCTGCCTGAAACTACACCTCCTAAGTCTGGAGAACCTACAAATGGAAACGATGCACAACCAGCAGAAAAACCCCAATCATCTAATGAACCTCGTGTTTTAGTAGCGGAAGTTGTGGTTACGGGGGTGAATGACGAATTAAAAGATATCGTATATGCAACTATTGGTACTGAACCTGGAAGAACGACTACCAGAACCCAGTTACAAGAAGATGTAAATGCCGTATATGCAACTGGTTTTTTCCAGAACGTAGAGGTGACTCCTGGGGACACCCCTTTAGGAGTCAGAATTACTTTTGCAGTAGAATCTAATCCTGTTTTAAGTGATGTCAACATCGAAACCGTAACTCAGGGAGAAGATAGGTCAGTTTTGCCTCCAGAGAAAGTAGACGAGTTTTTTGGCAAAAACTACGGTCAAATTCTTAATCTAAGGCAATTACAAGAGGGCATCATCAAAGTAAACGAATGGTATAGCAAAAACGGCTATGAGCTGGCACAGGTTGTTGGTTCACCCCAGGTAAGTCCTGAAGGCGAAGTTACCCTGGTAGTTGCTCAAGGAGTCATCGAAGATGTCAACGTGAGATATTTTGATGAGAATGATGAGACGGTAAAGGGTAAAACCCGTAAGTTCATTGTCACCAGGGAGGTCGAACTAGCACCAGGAGACGTATTTAAGCGAGATATCGCCCAAAGAGATTTACAGCGAGTCTTTGGGTTAGGAATTTTTGACGATGCACGCTTTTCCTTTAGTCCTGGCAAAGATCCGAGCAAGGTGATTGTTAACATTGATGTGGTAGAGGGTAGTAGCGGTTCAATTGCTGCGGGAGCGGGCTATAGCTCAGATAGTGGCTTATTTGGTACAGCCAGCTATCAACAAAAGAACTTTGGTGGTAACAATCAAACCTTGGGGACTGAAATTCAAGTTGGGGATCAGAACCTGCTGTTCGACTTGAACTTCACCGACCCCTGGATTGCTGGCAGTAAAAGCCGTACATCTTATACCGTTAATGCTTTTCGCCGTCGCTCTATCTCCTTGGTTTTTAACGGAGATCAGGATATCGATACTCTAGACGGTAGTGTTTCTCCCCGCGTCGTGCGTACTGGTGGCGGGATTAACTTTTCTCGTCCCCTGCCTAGCGATCCTTTCAAACGTCGAGATTGGACATTATCAACGGGTTTTTCCTATCAACGAGTTGAAGTCAAAAACGATGACGGTGATGTTGCTCCCTTGTCTGAAGCTAGAATTTTTACTGACCCTGAAACGGGTCAGCAGACTAGGGCAGAACCATTTAATTTGGCCTTTAGCGATGACGGTACGGATGATTTGTTATCGTTACGATTTAATGCGACTCGCGATCGCCGTAATAATCCGTTGCAGCCGACTAAAGGGTCAATACTTAGAGTTGGAACAGAACAAACCATTCCCCTTGGTGGCATTTTCTTTAATCGCGTCAGAGCCAACTACAGCCAGTACTTCCCGATTGATGTCGTTCCCTTTGGCGGCGAAACAGAAGCGTTAGCTTTCAATCTCCAGGCTGGTACAATTGTGGGAGATTTACCACCCTATGAAGCTTTTATTTTAGGCGGAAGTAACTCAGTACGGGGTTTTGGTGATGGAGAGGTGGGCAGTGGTAAAAGTTTCTTCCAAGCCACCGCAGAATACCGTTTCCCAATTTTCAAAATTGTTGGTGGAGCGCTCTTTTTTGATTACGGCACTACCTTGGGTACTGATAATGATGTACCTGGTAGACCTTCGGTGGTGAGAGATCTCCCAGGAGCTGGTTTTGGTTACGGCTTGGGGGTTAGGATACAGTCTCCCTTGGGACCAATTCGCGTAGACTATGGCATCAACGACGATGGCGGAAATCAGATTCAGTTTGGTATTGGTGAAAAGTTCTAATCGAGTTTGATTTACTAAGGTACATAGCGTTTAGCTAAAAATTATGGGAAGCACGCTAAAGGAAGAGTTTGAGTTATCGGGGGTAGGGCTACATTTAGGGGTTGAGACTAGCGTCAAAGTAATGCCCGCCAATCCTGGGGAAGGTCGTTATTTTGTGCGGGTAGACTTACCTGATGCGCCGAAAATTCCTGCTCAAATCGATGCGGTAGGAGAAACTACTCTATCAACTGAACTAAAGGCGGGAACTGCCAGGGTTAGAACCGTAGAACATTTATTATCTTCCCTGGTGGCTTATGGCGTAGATGATGCTCGCATCGAAATTAACGGAGAGGAAGTACCTCTGTTAGACGGTTCGGCAAAAAATTGGTGTGAGGCGATCGCTCAGGTAGGAACTATAGCCCACGGTAAGAGCCAATCTCCTGACCCCATTATTCCCCAAGAACCAATTTGGATTCGCGATCGCGATTCTTTTGTGGCAGCCTTACCTGCATCCACAACCCGTTTTACCTGTGGGATTGATTTTCCCTATCAGGCGATCGGCAACCAATGGCATAGCTGGAGTACTGTCGAAGCAAACTTTCTCAGAGAAATTGCCCCTGCCCGTACTTTTGGTTTTGCCGAACAGATCGAGCAGCTACAGCAGGCAGGATTAATCAAAGGCGGAAATCTAGACAATGCCCTGGTATGCAGTCATCAGGGTTGGATTAATCCCCCCTTACGATTTACTAATGAACCAGCCCGTCATAAACTATTAGATTTAGTAGGGGATCTTAGTTTATTGGGTCTATTACCTACTGCTCACATAATTGCTTATAAAGCTAGTCATAAGCTGCACACCCAATTAGCAGCGAAGCTCATAGCCAATAGCCATTAATTAATAGACAGTAGGGTGGGCAAAGGCTTAAATCTAATTCGTGCCGCTAGCCTATAATCTTGCTCACTATTGCTCAAAGTAATCTTGATAATTAGTAAATTAGTAATTAACAGAATGGTCAGCGTTAACCAACCTATTATAGAAACTCCAGATACCGAAGTTAAAACCACTTTTAATATTCAAGAAATTCATCAGCTATTGCCCCATCGTTATCCATTTGCTTTGGTCGATCGCATTATCGATTACGTTCCTGGAGAGAAAGCGGTGGGCATCAAAAATGTGACCTTCAATGAGCCTTTTTTCCCTGGACATATCCCCGGCTTTCCTTTGATGCCAGGAGTCCTTATGGTAGAAGCAATGGCGCAGGTAGGGGGAATCATCCTCCTCCAGTTGCCCGGAATGGCTGGTAAGTTTTTTGCCTTTGCGGGTATTGATAAGGTGCGTTTTCGTCGTCCTGTAACCCCTGGCGATCGCCTTACAATGACCGTAGAATTAATGTCTTTAAAGCAAAATCGCATTGCCAAAATGCAGGGAAGAGGGGAAGTAGACGGACAGCTTGCCGTTAAGGGAGAAATGATGTTTTCTTTAATTGAGCAATAAACTTAATATTTTCTTGAAGCTTAGACGAAATATTTGTTATTACTCTAATCTAACCAAGATCGTCGATGTTTCATCTCTGGTTCCTGCCTAGATAGGCTATCATCGTGCATATTTTGCAATCGACTAGCTAAATAGCCTACTACTTGTACGACGGCTAGCTATTGCATAAATGTCTGAATTAATTGTCTCAATCAAATTTAAGCCATCGCCTTGAGGAGAATTGATCTTGACCGCCTTAATTCATCCGACTGCTGTCATCAACAAAAACGCTCAAATACATCCTACTGTAAGAATCAAGCCCTATGCAGTAATCGGCGCACAGGTCAGTATTGGGGCAAATACTGTGGTGGGTAGTCATGCCATCATCGATGGATTTACTACCATTGGCAAGGACAACCAAATTTTTCCTGGTGCCGCCATTGGTTTAGAACCACAAGATTTGAAGTATCAAGGGGCAAATAGTGAAGTAATTATTGGCGATCGCAATCGCATCCGCGAATATGTCACGATCAATCGTGCCACCAATGAAGGAGAAGCTACCGTAATCGGCGATGATAATCTTTTGATGGCTTATAGCCATGTCGGTCATAATTGCATTATTGGGAATGAAGTAATAATTGCTAATAGTGTGGCGATCGCTGGTCACGTTCAGATTGAGTCGATGGCAATTATCAGCGGTGTACTAGGCATCCATCAGTTTGTCCAGATCGGCACCATGGCAATGGTGGGAGGAATGAGCCGAATTAACCGTGACGTTCCCCCGTACATGATGGTTGAAGGCAATCCTGCTCGGGTGCGATCGCTTAATCTGGTAGGCTTGAAAAGACGAGGTATTTCTAGTGAAGAAATTCGACAGCTAAAAAAAGCTTTTCGACTGCTTTACCTGCAACAGATGACACGAGAAGAGGCGATCGCTCAATTAAATTCACTCTCTGATAGCCAGTGTATCCAGCATCTGCGTAATTTTGTCGAACAATCAAGCTCCTCAACTAGACGAGGACTGATTATAAATAAAAACTAATTCTCTTGTTTTTGGTTTGCTTGATTACGAACTGGATGACCAAACCAGCTAGAATCTTTTACCCCGTCATATTTTTCCTGCAAAACATTAGTCACATCTTTCATGGTGCCATCATTCGCTACCCATCCGTTGTCTAGATCGGGGAAATCTTGCCTACAGTTTTCGCACTTCTTGTCAGAATAAAAGCGAATTGGACACCAAAAAGATTCAACATTGCGCAGCATTTCTGTTCCTAATGACCAGACTCCAGTCATCCAATCGCAGTATAAACACCAAATTAAATCGTAGCCAATTAATCCGTCAAACTTTTGTCGAGAGACGTTAACCCAGTCTTTAGCATCATACTTCGGCAAGCCAATCAGCTTGGTCAAGGGTGGATAAACAATCAACTCAGTAAAGCGAACAAGCCAAAATAATGGTATTGCTAAGGCAGTAATCCAAACAGCAAGATGATTGCGCCATTTACCAACAATTCTGCTCAAAGTACCAAAAATTTCACCTTTCCCTTGTTTATCTCGATGAGCAAATTCATGGGCAAAAATCCACATCCACAAAATGCTGAGTTCTGCCAATATTGCTATTCCTATACCACTCCCACCTAATACCAAGTAACCAATAATCACAGGCAATAACATAAAGTAAGCTAATGCCAAATCAATACCTGGGGCATAACAAAAAAACTCGGAAATATTTTTTCCCAATTTTCCCAGACGCGGCAGACTATGCAAAGTAATTACTCCAGCTATCAAAGGTATACAAAGATAGACATATAGTTTGAGACTCAATTCCATAAGTTTTTTCCTAGGAGTAAATTATCTGCAAAAGTTTTGACTTAATTTGATTAAATCTACTGTAAAAAATTGCATCATCCCCCAAACCATATATAACTTAAGAAATACCTGATAATTTTATTAATGTAATGAATATAGTGCCTCGATCGGAAAACTCTCCGCTCAAAGTTCGGTTCTACGTAACGAATGATGAATAAGGGAGTGCTTTAATTGGAGGGTAGGCGATCCTGATTAGTCGCAGTTTCATAAATCCTAGCCAGGAGGATACAAGAATGACCAACAACGACAGTCCTAAAAATGCTTTTAGTCATAGCAAAGATGGTAACTTACTATGGCACTATGTTCAGTCTCTTAGTCCAGAAACTATCACTCAACTTTCTCAGCCTGATTCCCAAGAAGTGTTTCAAATCATCGAACACAACATTTCTGGATTGTTAGGCAATGTGCCGTCAGAAAATTTTGATGTAGCAATTAGCACCAATCGCGAGAATCTAGGAAGATTACTAGCATCGGCAATGATGAGCGGTTATTTTTTGCGCAATGCAGAACAGAGAATGAGCTTTGAACAGACTTTATTAGGAACCCAGACGGATATCGGCGAATCTTAACTCTTAATTAAACTAGGATATATAATATAGGATTTAATACTGGCAACCTTTATCAAAACAGAGGTTGTTTTGCTTTGTAGACAATTTTTACAATTCTGACTTAACTTATAAGACAGTCCAAAAATATCAAAAGTCTTATGACATTAACATCACCTCCTCTGGCGCACAAACGAATCGGAGTAGCTGTAATTAACGATCGCCAGGGAAAAATTCTGATCGATCGCCGAAAGAACGAGGGCGAGATGGGAGGACTGTGGGAGTTCCCTGGAGGAAAAATAGAAGCAGGAGAGACGATCAAAGAGTGTATTAAGCGAGAAGTCAAGGAAGAGTTGAATATAGAAGTATCGGTAGGCGATCGCTTGACAACCATTACTCATCAATATCAGACTTTTAAAGTAACTTTATATGTTCATGACTGCCAATATGTTAGTGGGAAACCACAACCCCTCGAATGTGAAGAAATTCATTGGGTAGAACCAGTTCAAATGAATCAATACCAGTTTCCTCAAGCCAATCTTCAAATCATTAATCTTCTCCAGCAAAGGGGCATAAGCCAATGAGTGCCAGAACTACTACTACTTCTGATAACTTAATTATTAGAGAATTTACCGCCCCTAAGCAAATTAAATTATTTAGCTCATTACAAGAGGCGCAAATTAGTGGACAGTTAACCTTTAACGATCCAATTAAAGGCAATGAATGGCATCTATATCTCTACCAGGGCAAAATTGTTTATGGCACTGGCGGAACTCATCCAATTCGACGTTGGCAAAGAAATTTAATTTTACACCTGCCCCAGATACCTTTTCAGCTATCGAGTCTGCAAGAAGAACTAACGGAACGCAAAGCCGACTTGAAGGATAATATCTGGGAATACGAACAGATTTCTCACTGGGTCGAACAGCAGATAATTACTCCTCAACAGGGGAGAAACGCGATTTCTTTTGCCGTGGGAGAAATTTTATTCGATCTTACTCAGGCAAGACAGATAATTTGTCGTTTAAATCAAGAAATCATCTTACCTTCGCAATTGGAACCCCTCGAACCAGACGGCATCATTAGTCAGATTCAGCAAGTTTGGACAAGTTGGGAAAAAGCTCAGGTAGCCGATAGATTACCAAATATGGCTCCTGTAATTTTACAACCACAGCAGCTTCAGCAAAAAACCTCAATTTCTGCCTATCAAAGTCTGTGTAAGCTACTCAATGGCAATAGAACCTTAAGAGATTTGGCTGTGCAGCTAAGAACTTCTCCCTTACAGGTTGTTTTCTCACTTTTACCATATATTAAATCAGGAATTTTTGGCTTGGTTGACATCCCAGACCTATTAGAGCTAATTAATCCCAATAACAAAAGTTATGAAAATCAAGATCGTCCCTTAATTGCCTGTGTTGATGATAGTCTGATGATTTCTCATATGTTGGAACAAATTATCACGGTGGCGGGCTATCGATTTGTGGCGGTGAACAATCCTGTGGATGCAGTAGACACTCTAATCAGGCTGAAGCCTGATTTGATTTTTTTAGATATTGTCATGCCCAAAGTCAACGGCTACGATCTTTGCAGCCAACTTCGTAAATATCCAGAATTTGAAGAGACACCAATTATCTTTCTAACTAGCAATTCGGGAATTGTTGACCGTATTAGAGCAAAAATGGTCGGTTCATCGGATTTTATCCGCAAAACCGTAGATGCTGATGAACTGCTACAAAAAATTGTGGAGAATTTGTCTTAAAAGCTTTAAGCTACAAGCTCTAAGCTCTAAGCTATGGATCGGCTAGTTCACTCAGGGTTGTCGTTGAGCCAATAGGCGAAATCGGTGGTAAAAGTGCCTTGAAAAATTGACTCGCGGATTTGCTGAGTAAAACGGATTAGTTCAGTTACATTGTGCAGAGACAACATAATGTAGCCTAACATTTCTTGCGATCGCACCAGATGATTGAGATATGCCCGACTAAAATTTTGACAGGCATAGCAAGTACAGGTTTCATCCAAAGGCAAATAGTCTCGTTTGTATTGAGCGTTTTTGATATTAATTCTTGACCCCTTAACCAAGGCTGTACCATGACGACCAAAACGAGTCGGAATTACACAGTCAAATAAATCTATTCCAGCAGCGATCGCCTGAGCCATTTCTCGATAAGTCCCAACGCCCATTAGGTAACGAGGTTTATCAACAGGTAATAGAGGGGCTGTATATTTGACGGTAGCATTAATTAATCTTGGATCTTCCCCTACGCTTACTCCACCAATAGCATAGCCAGGTAGATCTAGTTCCGTTAGCTGTTCAACGGCATTTTGTCTGAGATCTAAGTGGATTCCACCTTGAACAATCCCAAACAGCGCTTGCTGGTCAGTATGCTGATGTTCTGCAATGCACCTTTTAAGCCAACGATAACTGCGATCGGTTGCCCCTTGAACTTCCTCTTTCGTCGCATCAGCGGGAGGACATTCATCAAATGCCATAATTACATCCGCACCCAAAGCATTTTGAATCTGAATCGAACGCTCTGGAGTAATCTCAATCATCCTGCCGTCACGGGGAGACTTAAAAGTAACGCCCTCCTCCGTCACCTGGCGTATTTTACTCAAGCTAAAAACCTGAAAACCACCCGAATCAGTCAAAATAGGCTGTTTCCACGCCATGAACCGATGCAATCCACCAGCTTCACGAACTATATCCTCTCCTGGCTGGAGATGGAGGTGATAGGTATTTGCCAAAATCATTTGGGCATTGGCAGCCTCAAGCTGTTGAGGAATAATCCCTTTTACTGTGGCTAAAGTGCCAACGGGCATAAACCTGGGTGTCTCGACAATTCCATGGGGAGTATGGAAAACTCCCGCCCTTGCCTTGGTATGACTACAGTTTGCCTGACATTGAAATGAAAATCCCACTAATTATGATTGCTGAAATTACTGATTACTGATTACTTTGAGCAATGGTGGGCAAGATTATAGTGTATCAGCAAGAATTAGATTTAACTCTTTGCCCACCCTACAATCTTCCTGCTGATTACTGATTACTGATTAAAACTCTTCGTCATCAAGCTGAACATCTAAACGCGCTGTCAAAACGTCCGTTACCATTGCTTCTATTGTATCAGCATCAATATTCTTGGCGATCGCCTGGGGCGGAATTGTGCGAGAGATCGGAATAAGACTTAGCTGAAGATTATCCTGAATCAGATTGAAACAGGCTTCTTGTTCCGTGGATCTACTGATTCTTAAATAATCAAAGCTCTGAATATTAATATAGATTTTTCTATTTGCAATCAAAGTAGATTGATGGGGATGGCTAAATATTTCTTGAATATATCCTTCGCCTTCACTAGTTTTTTGCTCACCAATTTTATGAAGATAACGGACATGACATAAATCAGCTAGCAAGCGTTGAATATCATCATGTTTGATTACAATCCCTTCATCTACAATACAGGGGGCGGGTAGCGATTCCGTGCCTTGATGTTTGCTCATAAGAAGTATATTTGAATTTTCAAATTACCTAGCTAAATATTTTGCCATAAGAAATATGCCTTAAAAATAAGGTAGCTTATGAAACAATATTAGCCCAACATTCCTCACATATTTAATCAAATTTTAATCAAACATTCTTTCGTGTTAAAAATTACTATAAATAACTTTTGGTCATCCATTACTGATTTACTTACCTCATTAACTAGCGGAGTAATATTTTATACTGTCATTCCCCTACCTGCTAAGTGGACTAACAATTGGTCACGCATTGCTCGTTGGTGTCCCATTGTCGGATTATCGATCGGCGCGTTATTAGCTTTATTAGTAGTTTTGCTGCAATTTACCACCATACCAAACTTGACCCGTAACGGTTTGACCGTCGCAGCTTGGGTAGCTATTACAGGAGGCTTGCATCTTGACGGGGCAATGGATACGGCTGATGGTTTAGCGGTGACTAATCCCGATCGCCGTTTAGAAGTAATGAAGGACAGTGCGACAGGTGCTTTTGGCGCGATCGCAGCAATAATTATTCTCTTACTTAAAACCGTAACTCTGAGCGAAATGTCTTTACCCTTGGGTTAGTGTTGCTTTCGGCAACAGGTTGGGCAAGATGGGGACAAGTTTGCGCGATCGCCTTTTATCCTTATTTGAGGGATACAGGCAAGGGTTCATTTCATAAGGAGAATCTGCGCTTACCTCAGGATGTTTTATTAGGCTTGATTGTTTTACTCTGTCTGGGGGGAATGTGGTTCACCGTGGGTTATTTAACCTGGTGGCAAATAGGACTAATTGTTTTTGGTAATATGGCGATCGCACTTCTGACGGGATATTGGTTCGATCGGCAGCTAGGAGGACATACAGGGGATACCTATGGCGCAGTAGTAGAATGGAGTGAAGTTTTAATCTTGTGCTTCTTGACTGGGTTTTAATTGAGAAAAAGCAAATCAAAATTACTAAACAACATAACTGGCGATGTCTTGTTGCCTGTGATCTCAAACCAAATTCTAGAAGTTCAGATAAAAATACTTAGACTTAATATGCGATCGCAATATGGATGAACCTACATCTTTGCCCGATCGGAATCTCTAGGAAATTTTGACATCAGAAAAAGCGCGAAGAGCCTTTGCGCGGGCGACGCGAAGCTAGTACTTTAGTGTTCCCCGCGTTGTCCCGAAGGGATACCGCAAGCATAAGGCTACTGAGCAAGAAGCGCGATCGCCTTTACTCAAAAAAATCAAGTTGCGATCGCATATTAGAGTAATTCATTATGCCAAGACTATATTTAGAAGGTCGGTTTGCGAACTATACAGAGATAGTTTTAAGATAATTAAAACGAAACAATAATTTATATTACTATGCCTGGTTTAGAAGAAAAGCTTAAACAAGACGTTGCTGATATTTCTTGGCAAGATTTACAGCCTCATGCAAGAAGAGATGCAATTATTGTCATTAAAGATGAGTTGGATCTTACCGCAGTGGCAGTAGCGATCGCTGAAGATGATGCGGCTTTGGTTCAAGGCTGGATTGGCGATCGATCCGTCTCTAAACCTACTTCTGAGCAGCTTACAAAGTGGAATCAGACCCCAGAAAAGCAGTTTATCGCTTTAATTGTGCAGCCTTTTGTAGTGGTAAAAGAAGCTAGCTAGTCTGATTGCTTTGGAGTCCTGACTTGACCCATTCAATACAGCCTGTGGTGGTAGTAAATATTTTTGGCGCGGCAATATTAACTAGCCTGCTTGGTGCGTAGTGATCGTAAAAGCATTTGTTGGCTTCTTGATGAATGATAATCAGGTTGTGATTGTAGGTATAACGCTGGCGAAAATAGTTTGAGCCTTCTAAAGTTACTTGGGTGTCTATATGCTGTTGTGCGATCGCTATGATATCTTCTAGTTCACCAGAATATAGCTTAGCGGGATTCTCTGCTTGATGCAAAATACTGGTATATCCTTGCTCTGACAACAAGGCATAGGAATATATATCCTGATGATCGACGCAGCTATATACAAAGGGAATAATTAGGCATTCCTGGTATATCGCAGATTTTTCGTAGAGAAACCGATCTATCATTTAGCACTAACCTGCTATTGTGACTGCTAAAGCTGTTATTAGTTAGTTGTTAGGCTTCAGCCATCGTCTTAAGGTGATGAACAATTAATTTTATCGCTTTTTTCGCTACACAATTATCTTGAAAATTAAGTTGTCGATAAAAATGCCGTCAACCCAGATTGTGGATTAACAGCAGCAATTGTTGTCAGTTAATTAAAAGAACATTGGCAATGCACTTAACCTACTTGGATTGATAGTCACCATCGAGCCAACATTGAGGTAGACTTTCACCAGAAGGAAAAATTAAATCTGATTTTTTAAAAGGTTCGGAAGGCTGTTCTTCTTCCCCTGCCTGAATCTGCGCCATAACTTCTGCTTTAGAAGGATTGATCAGCTCACTAACATCAGCAATTTCAACCAATCCATCTTCTTTTTGACTCTTTAACAGCATCAGTGACTTCCTACTTAATGTTTAATTTTAAATTTTATTGACTACTCAAAAGTATTACTGAAGTGTGTCCGTTTCCATCTAACTAAAGGCTTATCTTCTATAAATCCGATATTAACGATTAATCCACGTCCATAGTGGGTGCTTTTTACCTTTTGCCTGGATTTTTTTTACCTGTCTTTCTAGCTGACGTTGTTCGTTGACAGGTAACCCCCAGATGATATTCCGACTCTGCCAAACTAAAACAGAAAGAGTAGTTGCAATGCAAAAGATCAAACAGAGAGTAGGAACCAAATTAAAGTGTAGTCCATAATAAACTGCCGCCCAGGTAAAGTAGTCGAAGCATAGAGCAATTTCTTCTTTGAGCTGCCACAGGGCATAAGCCCCTAATGTCAGCCAACTAAACAAGACAAAAAACCAGCGACCATAAACTGTTAATTGATGTAGCCTAGCTACCTTCTGTTTAAAGTCAGGTTGATTTTTAGTCACTGTGTCTTGCTAAATATAAGATTAGGATTCGGCATAAAAATTATTAGCTGTCGATCGTCCATTAAATGATTTAAATCATATGTTAGATCATTCTGATGCAGGAGTATCAGCCATTGCTACTGGCTTCTTGCTTTTACGGTTGCGCCACCAAGCCAAGAGAGTACTGGCAATGAAAATACTAGAATATGCACCGAGAACAAAGCCCATAATTAAAGCCAAGGCAAAGAATTTGAGAGTTTGTCCGCCAAAAAGGAAGATGCCCACCAGGGGTAATAGAGTAGTCAAGGTGGTATTAATCGATCGCCCTAAGGTCTGATTGACCGAATTCTCAACTATTTCATCGATCGACTGTTCGGGATTAGCTGCTAAATTTTCGCGGACACGGTCATAAATTACTACAGTATCGTTAACCGAAAAACCAATAATGGTTAGTAGCGACACCAGAAATAAGCTATCTGCTTCTACACTAATAGTTAAGCCGAGTAGGGAAAAAACTCCAGAAGTAATCAACACATCATGAAATAGTGCCGCGATCGCAAAGAAGGCATAATCGAACTGAAAGCGAATGCTTAAATAAACAGCAATGCCGAAGAAAGAGACTAATACGGCTAATATCCCCGAAACAAACAATTCCTCACCAATGGTAGGTCCGACCGAATCTATCTGGAGGGTTTTGTTATTGAATGCGCCGAGGGACTTAGTAAGGGAAGTCAATAATGCTTCACGGCGATCGCCATCGAGATTTTCGGTTCTCACTGAGAGAATTTGTTGGTCATCTCCTAATAGTTGAATCGTACTTTTGCCCAAGCCTTGGTTCTCTAGGACTTCTCGTACCTGTGCCGTATTAATGGGTCGATCGCAATTGTTGGCGACGGAACAATCACGGGCAATCTGAATCCGAGTCCCGCCGATAAAGTCAATTCCTGGACGGATGGGTGCGCCCAAGCTGACAAAGGAAAAAATCATGGTAGCGAGACTAGCAATAATTGCTGTTCCCGAAATTGCCCACCATAGGTTTCGATTCTTCGTAAGACTAATTTTCATTGATTTATTGCTGATTACTAGTTGCTGAATCAAGATTGGGGCAGAACAGTTCTGGCTTTTGTCTGACTTTGGCGTTGCTCAATACGACTAACAACATCAGAGTACGGCTACAGGTAACGGCAGTAAACATACTAACCACTACGCCAATCAAGAGAGTTACGGCGAAACCTTTAACTAAACCCGAACCAAGCCATAAAAGAGTAACACAGGCGATCGCTGTAGTGACGTTACTGTCCAAAATACTGGAAAATGCGCGAAAGAAACCTGATTCTACCGAGCGATATAATGTCTTACCTGCTCTTAATTCTTCTCGGGTGCGTTCAAAAATCAGCACGTTGGCATCTACCGCCATGCCGATACTAAGAAGAAAGCCCGCAATTCCAGGTAAGGTTAAAGTTACTCCCACCAAAGCATAGCAAGCTAAAGTGAGCAGGGCATAGACAAGCAATGCTACGTCGGCAATTGCTCCAGGAAGGCGATAGTAAGCCACCATAAAAATCAAGACGAGGACTAAACCAACGCTGCCAGCGATAATACTGCGACGAATACTATCTTGCCCCAAAGTTGCACCAACGGTACGATTTTCCACCACAGAAACGGGGAAAGGTAATGAACCACCTTTGATCTGGATTGCTAGATCTTTTGCTCCTTCCAAATCAAAGTTACCCGTAATGACAGCTCGTCCACCAGCAATTCCTGTATCGGCAAATTCGGGTCCCACCACAGGCGCGCTAATCAAATCATTATCGAGGAAAATACCAATACTACGACCAGTACCTGCGAGGTTTTTAGTTAACTCAGCAAACTTTTTACCCCCCGCATCATCAAAGTTAATCGCTACCTCCCAACGATTTCCCGAAGCATCAGGTTGAGGACGGGCATCGGTAAGGTTTGTCCCCGTTAAGCCCACCGATTCAAATAATTTGGCGATCGCCTGATTAGATTTTTGTAGAGATTCATTAGCCTGGGCGATCTTCTCGCGATTTTCTGGCTCTAACTCTCCTTGAGTCAAAATTGCTAATTCTACAGCTTTTTGCTGTTTAACCTGGTTTTCGGCTCGATACTCTCCTTCTGTACCTTGACGCTGCTCCTTAAATTCTAATTTAGCCGTTCCTTTTAAGCGTCTTTCCGCTTCTTCAGGCTGGCTTTCCCCTGGTAGCTGAATTAGAATTTTGTCTTCGCCAATGGTTTGCACCGTGGTTTCAGAGACACCAAATTCATTAATCCGATTTTCTAAGACCCGCTGCACTGCCTCAACATCTTGAAGAGTGGGTTTGACATCTGGCTTTTCTTTGGTGGGGTTGACCTGAATGGTTAACTGCGCTCCACCTCTGAGGTCTAGTCCTAGCTGGGGTGGAATGGTTGTCAGAATGGCGATCGCCGCTGCGACCAGTGCCAAAATTAAAATGATATAAGCTCTTTGTTTCTGCATTGACTATCACCTGCCGTAGTAAATGCCATGATATATCCTTTTTGCGATCGTGCGAGAGCTACAGACAGAAGATCGTAACCCTTAAATCTTAAACAAACTGTAGTTAGATTAACCGAACTCAGTAATCGGTCTGTCATTTAGTTTTTAGGTGTGTTTATAAAGACTATCTAAATTTTTAAATTCTTCTCTAGTAGTAAATTGAGGTAGAATCTCTTTACTAAATGCTTCGGCAGCCTTGGAACAGTAGCGATTTGGATTTACAATTACGGCTAAAGTTCTGCCAATATCAACTTCTTTGATTTTTGCTTGATGCAGCATGCCCATTTCTAACTCTTTAGCGATCGCCGTGGTCGAGACAAAAGCTGCCCCCAAACCAGACTGTACGGCATTTTTGATTGCTTCAATGGAATTTAGCTCCATCTCAATTTTTAATCGCTTAGGATCGATTTGATAACGACTCAATACCTGATCGATTACCTTGCGAATTGTCGATTGCGAATCGAGGGTAATAAACTTTAACTTATACAAATCTTCTTTTTGGATCGCCCCTTCCTGCGCCAATACGTGATTAGGAGGTAAGATTAGAGCTAGTTCATCATCTGCATAGGGAATGACATTTAGTACATCCTGTAATTCTGTCGGTACTTCCCCCCCAATAATTGCTAAATCTACCTGTCCGTTAGCCACCGCCCAAGATGTCCGCCTGGTGGAGTGAACCTGAAGCTGTACCGAGACATCGGAGTATTTTTCGCGAAATAGACCAATCATCCGCGGAATCAAATAGGTTCCTGTGGTCTGAGATGCACCGACAATTAAAGTTCCACCCTGAAGATTTTGCAGATCTTCAATTGCCCGACAGGTTTCTTGGCACAATGAAATAACTCTCTCACCGTAACTTAATAATAGATGTCCTGCTTCGGTTAACTGCGCTCTGCGTCCTCCTCGGTCGAATAATGGAACATTTAATTGTTTTTCTAAATTTTGTACCTGAAGACTGACGGCAGGTTGGGAGACATAAAGACTATCAGCAGCCCGCTTAAAGCTCCCTTCGGTAGAAATTGCTTTTAATATACGAAGTTGGTCTAATGTAAAAGGAATATCAGACATAAAATTCCAGTAGCAGTTTTATAAAAATAGTTCGTTATCAATGCGTTATTTAAACGTATTATTAATAGTGCTTAATCTTTAATAATTTTCGTGTTCTTTAATCTGCACAGTAGCACGAATAGAGTAAGTAATTAACTTTTAATTATTGTTAACATCGTCAATGATTAATAATACCTATATGAATATCTCTATGACAGACCATAGTTGGTTAACCAACAGCCATTTGATTATGGTTGAATTACTACTAGGATTTGCGATCGCTCATAGCGGTCTAGCGGCATTGCGTCCATGGGCAGAAAGTAAAATCGGCGCTAGGCTTTACCGTGTATTCTTTGCCTTAGTCAGTATTCCTTTTGCCACTATCTTAATTATTTACTTTTTCAATCATCGCTATGATGGGTTGCAGCTATGGCAGGTACAGGGAGTACCAGGAGTCAAGCCAATAGTCTGGATTCTCTCCGCTATTTCTTTTATCTTTCTTTATCCCGCAACTTTTAATCTATTAGAAATTGCTGCGGTGCAAAAACCCCAAGTGTATCTGTTTGAAACGGGGATTATTCGCATTACCCGTCATCCTCAAATGGTTGGGCAGGTAATCTGGTGTATCGCCCACATGCTCTGGCTGGGAACAACTTTTACCCTAGTAACATCTCTAGGATTAATTGCCCATCATCTATTTGCCGTTTGGCATGGCGATCGCCGTTTGGCACAACGATACGGCGAAGCTTTTGAACAGGTAAAGGCTCGCACCTCGATTATTCCTTTTCTAGCTGTTATTGATGGTCGTCAAACAATTAAGTGGCAGGAATATCTACGCCCTGCATATCTTGGTATAGCTGCATTTGTCATGGTGTTTTGGTGGGGACATCCTTGGCTGATGCAGGCAACTTCAAGAGTATACTGGTAAGTCGATCTAAAAACTGTTAGATTAAGTCTTTTCAGGCGATCCCAATTAGATGTAGCATAGCTCAAAGTATAAAAAATCAATTTGACTATGTCTAGGATATTTACATGATATTCACCGTCAACGAAACCAATTTTAAGCGGGAGGTATTGGAGGCTTCTGAGCCAGTTCTAGCGCATTTTTGGACTCCTTGGTGCGGTTTATGTCGCTTAATCGATCCCATCCTCAAAAATCTTCAGCTAGACGAAGATAAATCGATTAAATTAGTTTCCATTAATGCCGATGAGAATTTTAAACTAGCCAATCATTACCGTTTAAGAAATCTACCCACGATTATGCTTTTTCATCAGGGAAAGCTAGTCAAAAAACTAGATAATTTTGACAATCGCGAGGGTTTGCGCCTCGCTCTAGAAGAAATTATGAACAATACCCTATCGGTATACCAATAGAGCTAATCCTCTGTAACTAATTAAACAATTCAAACACCTGACGACAAAAAAGTTTTAGCTGGAGTTGTGCATCCTGAGCTGGCTGATATTGCCCGACACATTGCCAACTATCAACGGTAGAAAACTTCCAGGCTTGACCAACGTGGCTAAAACCGCAAGTTTCTACGCCAATAAACTTTTCCGCTTTTTCGGTGGGATCGTTATAAAAGCGAATTTGCACTAACATACTGTTACTTTGGTAGCGTCTGCTCCAGCCAGGAAAATGAAATCCGATATCAATTGAGTCGGGATCGACTAACTCGCGGGTGCCAGGGTCATTTTTCCATGGCTTTAAATCGGCTTTGGCATCAGGAAATTGTGTCTTGAACAAAGTGACAACGGAGGCAATTTTGGTCGCAGTGTCTAAACCTTTGGCTCTTTCCGATGCATTCATGCTCAACCTCCATTGATTAATCTTTATTTAAACACCTGCTTAAACATTTATTGCGCAAATAAATTAGTCTTGCTCTAGCCGCTGCTCAAATTTGTTCAATTTTATGGCAATCAAACAGATTTTTTTAACCGAGCATTAAAATTACTTTTATCCTCAAGCTATACCTTTAATGATATGGAACTAAAAATCTTTAGGCTTAATCCCGCAGCAATCATTCCTCACTATGCCCATGAAGGAGATGCGGGGCTAGATTTATTTGCCGTCGAAGAAACCCAAATTCTATCAGGAGAGACTCGGCTCATCAAAACTGGGATTGCGATCGCTCTACCCACAGGCACCGAAGCACAGATCAGACCTCGTAGCGGATTGGCTCTAAATCATTCAATCACTGTCTTAAATTCTCCTGGCACGATAGATGCTGGATATCGAGGCGAGGTGGCAATTATCCTCATTAATCATGGAAAAAAAATATTTGATATTGTTCCTGGAATGAAAGTGGCACAAATGGTTATAACTCCAATAATTCAAGCCAAGGTAACAGTAGTAGACAAGTTAGATAATACATCTAGGGATACAAAAGGGTTTGGGTCTACAGGGACAACATAAGTAAATCAATATTATTTATTGTATTTTACTATACGTCTACTGTCTCAAATCAAGATAAAATAGCTGTATATTGCTTAAAAAGATATTAAAAAGGCTTTGAAATAATTTTGAACTAATATCTATAGTAAATATTAAAAATTAGTAATCAGCTTTTACATCAGATTATAGATAACTTTTGCAGATATTAAGAAAGTATTAAAGTATACGGCATCATTCAGACCAGAGATTTATAACTAGGGAAAGATGCTTCTTAGAAAGCATTCTAATAAGATGTCTGTAACTTAAGTAAATCGTAGACTTTGATAAGTAGAAATTGTCACAATCATGTTATCTAAAAGCCGAGGAAAAGTTGCATTAATCTCTGTCCATGGAGACCCTGCTATAGATATAGGAAAAGAAGAAGCAGGTGGTCAGAATGTCTATGTCCGAGAGGTGGGAGAAGCATTAGCGCGTCAAGGTTGGCAGGTAGATATGTTTACCCGTCGCAGTGATTCGAGTCAAGCAGAGATTGTAGAGCATAGTGTCAATTGTCGAACGGTTCGTTTGACAGCAGGACCACAAAAGTTTGTCGAGCGACAAAAAATATTTAATTACTTACCAGAATTTGTTAATGCTTTCTTTGACTATCAGCATCAGCAAAAAACCATATACCCTATAATACATACAAACTACTGGATCTCTGCTTGGGTGGGCATGGAGATCAAAAAACTTCAGACTGTTCAGCATCTGCACACCTACCATTCTTTAGGAACAGTCAAGTATCGTTCGATTAATACTATTCCTCTGATCGCCAAAACCCGATTAAGGGTAGAGCAGGAATGCCTGGAAACAGCAGATATGGTAATTGCTACCTCTCCTCAAGAAAAGCAACACATGCGGTCGCTAGTATCAAAGAAGGGAAACATTATGGTTATTCCTTGCGGGACTGATATTGATTGTTTCGGTCGTGTTGACCGTCACGCTGGCAGAGAAAAAATTGGCGCTGCACCCGATGCTAAAATTGTCATGTATGCTGGACGCTTTGATGAACGCAAAGGGATTGAGACTTTGGTTCGAGCTGTCGCTAGGCATGAGGTTAAACGCCACGAAAATCTCAGGTTAATGATTGTTGGTGGCAGTACTCCTGGAGCTAAAGATGGCATCGAAAAAAACAGAATTTCCGAGATTGTTCGAGAATTAGGCATTGATGATCTTACCGAATTTGTCGGTCGAGTGGAGCATCATGATTTGGCATATTATTATGCTGCTGCGGATGTTTGCGTTGTTCCCAGTCATTATGAACCTTTTGGTTTAGTAGCAATTGAAGCTATGGCTTCCCGTACTCCTGTGATCGTTTCTAATGTAGGGGGATTAAAATTCTCAGTAGCGGATCGAGAAACTGGATTACTGGTACCGCCCAAGGACGAGGCAGCTTTTGCTACCGCGATCGATTCGATATTATCTAATGACCAGTGGCGTCAAAAACTAGGTATGAACGCCAGAAAAAGAGTGGAGGCTAAGTTTAGCTGGGACGGAGTTGCCAGCCAGCTAGATCGACAATATATGTCTGAACTGCATAAGTTATACCAAGGATTAGGTTTGATCGAACCTGAACCAAAAGCTGAAGTAGCAGTATATTCGATGACTGCATAATCTAAAGACTGATTAGTTATTCCTAAGAAATAATTTATTTCTTAGGAATTCACTTAAGTTGATGTTTAACGTTGCGTGAGAGAATTCTCCTTCTAAGTTTAAAGGATGGGAATTTAGAGAGCATGTTTAATATTAGATGAATCAAGATTATTGTTGCGTGATGTTAGTGTTATGTACTAGATTTCTACAGACTATAAATAAAGTATTTTGACTAATTTCAATTGTTATATCTACTGTCGTGGTAAGCAGCATATACTCCTTTCACGTTATACCAGTTAAGAAATATTCGAGCTACCTGTTCGGCTAGTTGAGGTTTTTCTCGACTAATTAACCACTTTAAAAGTGGCTGGAGAGTGCGCTCATTTAATGTCCCGCCAACTGATAAGATGCCCCAAAGAACTTGATGTAAAACAGTCATTTGAATCATCATTTTTACATCAAAAGTAGGATGTTTTTCATAGAAAACTAGCCCCATTTTTCCCCTTTGAATCTCCCGTTCAATCATCTGAGGAATTTGGTCAAGATTAAATGCAGGATGCCAATGATAACCGACTGCTTCTGGGCATTTTA
Organism: uncultured cyanobacterium; assembly: GCA_963724445.1. Classification (GTDB taxonomy): domain Bacteria; phylum Cyanobacteriota; class Cyanobacteriia; order Cyanobacteriales; family Xenococcaceae; genus Waterburya. The sequence goes on from CAVRWR010000001.1 coordinate 27,431, forward strand.
CTAGTTTTAAATTTAGTTTTTTTAGCCTCACTCCTAACTCTAGATCTTCCCAACCGTAGAGTTGAAAATCCGTGTCAAATAAACCTGCTTCCAACAGCCACTTACGGGCGATCGCTACATTTCCAGTAGCAAAGTAAGCAGCGGAGAAATCAGTTATTTTGTAGGACTCTGATGTTGGCTGCTCAAAGTTATTCGTATTTATTACCGCTCCATAAGTAAACAGGCGATCGCTGTTGAGATTTTGCTTTCCTTGAGCTAAGGCATCTGCATGGGACTGAAGAAAACTTGAGGTAACTACTAAATCACTATCAATAAAAACTATAGTGTCTCCTATAGCCTGTTCAACGCCTAAATTTCTGGCTGCTGCTGCTCCCTGATGCTGCTGCTCAAATATTTTTACGTGAGTTAATTGTGTCTGGTTTTCCCCTAGCCAAGCCAACGTTTGATCTGTAGAACCATCATCCACCAAGATGATCTCATAGCCGCTAATCTTGGCGTCAGTTAATTCCTGTTCTGCCAAAGCAATTAGACATTTTTGAAGTATTGGTAAACGATTATAGGTAGGAATTACGACACTAATATACATCTACTAATATACTAATAGCTCTCACTTTAAGACGTTTAGTATAGCACTCTAGTTTTTAAGTAAAAATTAATATTCCCTACTTATTACTTATTACTTAAGGTTACGACAGTATAACATAAACTTACTTTAACTTCAACTCTTCAAGATACCCGATTCATCTTTCTTAGGATGATTTCGATCATTGGGGCATCCTCACTATTTGGGGCAACCTTGAGAAAATACTCTAGATCGAGGATCGCCTCAGACCAACGTTTTGTTTGATAATATAGCAAACCGCGATCGCGTATTTCTTCGATATTTTCGGGGAAGATTTGCACCATTGCACTCATGACACAGAGGGCTTTATCTACTTCACGACGGTGTAGATAGATGAACTTCAAATTATTCAACATTCTGGTTAGGATTTGCTTTTTAGCTATAGGGGCTAACCAATTTGGATCTAGTACTACCTGACTATGGTAAGTCTCATCTAATTTTGCTTGACAGTCAGCTTCAAAGAGAATTTCTCCCTGATTAAACGGATCGACAAAAATACCGACATCTTCAAATTCTGGACGGATTAAAAAATGTCCTGGCATGCCAATTCCCACCATGGGAAAATCTAGGCGTTTAGCGATTGCCAGATAAACTACGGATAAGCTAATGGGAATTCCTAGCTTACGTTCAAGCACCTGATGTAAAAAGCTATTGTTGGGATCGTAGTAATTTTGCTGATTGCCGCGAAAGTTATAGTGATTAAACAAGTGATGATTAATCGTTCTGATAACTTTCAAAGGATAGCGTTCAGGAGTTAACTGTACTTCAATTTCCTGAGCGATTTGCTCTAAAACAGCTAAATATTTCTTTATGTTTAACTCGGGAAATTCTGCTTGCGCAAACAAGAGAGAGGCTCTCGCCAGGTCGATGTCTTTGTCTGGCTGACTGACTTCTTGATAAAAGCTGTGCCACAGCAATTGATGATCCATTTAACAAATAAAGGTTTTTTATATTCGATCTTAAGTATCATAATATTTATTTCAGTAAATATACTGATCGATTATTGTCAATAGTTTATCTGTTAAAAACTACCGCTTATTACTTTTGATTTATTTAATAACCCGCTTCGATACAAGCCTCTAATTAATTAACTAGCTTTCAGGCTCCATAAAGCGAGCAGCAGGGCAGCTAGTGCCGTTATGTTTGCTATGCTCTTCCAGATATGACTTAGTTTCTTCACCCCAGTCCGCAGAACTGTACCAACGTTTTAACCAAATTTCGGCATCAATATACATTTCCGAGTCAGGAGGTACTTTGCACAAATGACGAATAGCTTCTAAGATTCGGCTTTCTTTACCTAATACAGGTGCTGCCATTACCCTAAGACGGTTTAAGGCAGTGTAACAATTATCAGGAAAGCCTAGCTGTAATTCTGCCTGATTTGCTTCTAGCTGAGAGATCAGCTCTACAGAAGAATTTGAATTAGCAAAATTTAATTCACGACAAAAACTCTGAAGTTCATTATTGGAAGAACTTGAGGCTGTTTTGGCATCTGGTTTGCCAAGAGATGAGTAGTAGTTATTGATTGTGAGAAATAGAGGAATTAGTAGAGCGATCGCTGCTAAGGTTATCAGTGAACTCATTCTAGTTAATGGTTCTGGGCTACTGACAGGGGTGTCAATCCTTTGTATACTACTGTTAGTTTCAATAGTCTGAGGATTTATTTCTATTTCAGGATTATTTTCCGCTGGAATTATAGTTGGTACGGAAGGATTAGAAGTGTATTCAGCTATTGAGGTGACTGCTGCTGGAGTTTCAATACTGGGTATGATACTGTTAGCTGGCTGTATTTTGTTTATTTCCTGGGTAATAAAATCCTGATTAAAAACTTGCTGATAAATTATATTAGCTACATGTAATTTATCTCTCATTAAAACTACTAAACCCAAGAGCAATAGTTCATTCTGCTCCGATGTATTGTGATATTCTTGAGCTTTTGATAACAGTATTTGTTGATATTCTTTGAGCAATAATTTTGCATCACATCTGGGATTCCTAAGTAAATTCTGTTTGACTATTCTAATATATGCTGCTACTTCACTAGTCTGCCATTTTCTAATTAGGGATGCTTCAACAAATCGATCGACTGCATTAATTTCTGCTCCATCAGGAATATTAAAGTTTGACTTAGCAAAGACTTGAGCAATAGTTTTGGTGAGAATTGCATTCCCCCTAGTCCAGGCAATAATTCTGGTTAAAATCAGAGTATGATTGGCATATTTTTTTTCGAGGTATAAAGCTTCTCTGTTATATTCTTCGAGAGCAGCTAGAGAAATTTGAGGTGGTGATTTTAATAATAAGTTGCTGAGGAAAAAGTTAATAGTATCTTGTGTAACCCAGCCTTTTTGTACAGCAATTTCGCCAAATTTCTGTTGATTATTTTTTTGCTCTTGAAGGATATATTGAATCTGCTGTTCATTTAACAAATAAGCAGTTTTTAAATAGTATCCTAGAGGAAATTGTTGTCCCTGATCGATTAGTTCCTGCCATTTTTCTACAAAAAAATCAATAGTTTTTACTCTAATTCCTTCTTGTAAAACTAAGATTTCTCCTAGCTTCATCTGGTTGTACTGTTCCTGAAGCTCTAGCGCACTTTGTAACTGTTCAGGAGAGATTAACCCAGCATTTTGTAAGAGTAACCCCAAGGGTAGTTTGTTATTTTGTTCTGGCATTTCTTGTAAGAAGATAAAAACTAGAAATATAATTAAAATTCGGTAACTAGTAAAGTTGTGAAAGCAACTATTGCATACCAAAATTGTTATTTAACAGCTACTGCTTGATACATATAGCCGATAACTTTAGGTAATTTTGGGGCATAAAACTGTTCAATGGTTACATTAGGAAACTGGCACTTGACTAGCTCGCTAATATTGCGATTCAGATGACAGCCATCGGCAATAATTTTCTGTAAAGGGGTAAGGCGATTTTGCCAAACCTGAATTGGAGTATCTTGGCTCAATCCATGCTCGATGAAGAAAAATTTACCTCCTGGCTTTAAAAGACGATGGACTTCGGCGATCGCCTGTTCTACTTGGTAAATACTGCACAGCGTCCAGGTACAAACTACAGAATCAAAGCTGGCGTTTTCCATCGGGAGACTTTCACCGTTTAATATCTTGTAGTCTACCGTAATTCTAGATTTAGCGATACGCGATCTCGCTAACTTCTGCATGCCAGGATTTGGCTCGATAGTGGTAATCTTAGTTATTCCCTCTGGGTAATGAGCTAAATTCAACCCTGTACCAAAGCCAAGCTCTAAAATTTCCCCCGATACATCTGCCAGTAACTGCTGCCGATACTGCTGTAGGTTTGAGCCAGACATCGCCCAATCGATACAGTAGGGAATTACCAAATTAGAATATAAACCCATGGTTTAAATAGTAAAAATAAAGATTTGTCGATTAATGAAATTTCAAGAAATTGTGCTCCAGCTTGGCAATACAGCAAGGAATAATAGTCTGAATCAAAATCAAGCTTTGAATCCTGAAATAACGGGAGTTGCTGCCATTGATTCTTTAGACAGTGGCTCGTTGAGCTATGTAGAAGGAGGAAAGTTTACTGGGATGATCGCCACAACAAAAGCTGCGGCATTGATCCTGCCGACAGATGAAAGTATTCAAAAGCAGGTATTAGCCAGAAATATTGCTTGGATAGCTACTCCTAACCCGAGACTACTATTTGCTCAGACGATCGCTCTCTACTATCAACCGTTTAAACCGACTCCAGATATTCATCCTAGTGCAGTTATTGAACCTGATACTAGTGTAGGACAAGACGTGTATATTGGCGCAAATGTGGTAATTCAGCAAGGGGTTGCTATTGGCGATCGCGTTACGATCCATCCGAATGTAGTGATTTATCCCGATGTCACTATTGGTAGTGACACGACTCTTCATGCCAACTGTACGATTCATGAAAGAACCCAAATTGGTTCGGGCTGCGTTATCCATAGCGGTGCGGCGATTGGTTCTGAAGGTTTTGGCTTTGTGCCAACTGCCACAGGCTGGTACAAGATGGAACAATCTGGCTATACAGTGCTAGAAGACGGGGTGGAGGTCGGGTGTAACAGTGCGGTGGATCGCCCTGCGGTGGGTGAAACCAGAATTGGCAGCAATACAAAATTAGATAATTTAGTCCAGATTGGACATGGCTGTCAAATTGGGCGCAACTGCGCCATGGCTGCTCAAGTAGGGCTGGCAGGGGGAGCAATTATCGGCAATGGAGTCATGCTGGGGGGACAGGTTGGGGTCGCGAATCAGGTAAGGGTAGGCGATCGCGTCATTGCCACGGCACAAACTGGTATTATCGGCAACGTGGCATCTGGAGAGATGGTTTCAGGGATGCCTCAAATTCCCAGTAAACTATATCGTAGATTGTTTGTAATGTACAAGCGACTACCTGAAATGTATCAGATGTACAAAGAATTGAAAAAACGCCAATAGCAGCAAATTGCGCTCGTTTTGGTCAATATACCGTCAGGCTTGATGGAGCAGTAAGGTTGGTTAAGGACGCAGCAAGCTGCTACGTCCAACTAAATCGACAACTTGCATGAATAGCAAACCAATATTAGAAAGGTAATCTGTTACGATTCGTGCAAGATGTCTAATCTATGCACCAACCACTACGCCACCATTGGGATGTAGTACCTGTCCTGCAAAGTAGGAGGAGTCGTCTGAAGCCAAGAATACAAAGCTAGTCGCGACTTCAACTGGTTGACCAGGACGTTTCATGGGAA
>CAVRWR010000002.1:2500-58808 GCA_963724445.1 uncultured cyanobacterium
CGCGAGGACCGGCAATCCCTTCCCGGTTCAATCGCTTTGCAATCGCCTTGGGCGAGACGCCATTTGCGAACTCTTCGAAAATGCGCCGGATGATGGCGGCTTCCGCCTCGTTGATCCGCCGCTCGCCGGTCACAGGTTGGCCGTTTGCGTCAAGGGCTCTCACCACCTCATAGCCATACGACACCCCGCCTGCCGAAAACCCCTCTTCGACCCGGCCGCGAAGCCCGCGCCTGGTCTTGGCCGCCAGGTCCTTGAGGAAGAGCTGGTTCATCGTGCCCTTGAGGCCGACATGCAACTCGGTGATCAACCCATCGGCGAGGGTAAAGATCTCGACCCCATGAAACGTGAACTGCTTGTAGAGTGTCGCCACGTCCGCCTGGTCCCGGGTCAGGCGGTCGAGCGCCTCGACAACGACCATATCGACGTCATTGTCGGCCACATAGGCCAACAGGTCCTGAAGCCCGGGCCTCAGCATCGACGAGCCGGAAACCGCGCGGTCGACAAACATCCGCTCGACCGTCCAGCCGTCGCGTAGGGCCCGCTCCTTGCAGATCCTGATCTGGTCATCGATCGAGGCCGCCGACTGCAGGTCGGACGAATAGCGGGCGTAAATGACTGCGCGCGTGGGCCTTGAAAGGGCTCGATGTGTCATGGGGTCTTTCTCCCTTCATGTTCGAAAAGGTTCGGCGAGTCCGAGCATGTCGTCAAGACGGGTGTCGACATCACATCAAGCCCGACCTTGAGGGCGCCGATCGTTGCCGCATAGCGCGATGACGCCTTGGCCGACTTGGCAAGATTGTAGTGCTGCTCGGCCGTGGCGGGTCCCGCGTGCTGGAGCAAGACTCTACCCGCGTCATTTTCTCTCGGATAATTACTAAGACCTTGTCAAAATCTCGCTCATTTAGATTTAAGCTGGGCTCTTTAGGGTATTTAACCAGAAATTCTTTTTCAAACTGCTGCGCAATAAAATCTTCTAAGGAATTTTCCATTATGCTGCCTTTAGGAGCATCCTCAGATGATTCATGTCTATTACTTTCCATATTTGCCACATTGTTTACAGCTACTTGTGGTGTCATATGATTAGTCTGATTTTGATTAGTCTGATTTGGAGTCTTGCCACCATTCATTCTAGCCAGTAATGAGCGTTGCTTTAACAATTCATCATCTATTTTATGCAACTGCTGTAATTTGTTTTCTACCAGTTCAGCTAACTCTTTGGCTTTTTTTTCTAGCTGCTGCTGGGATCTTGATACATTATTGTTGATCTCTGACAATTCTTGCCTTTTAATAGCTGTTTTGTGATCCAAATCTTTTAATTTATTATTGAGCTGGTTGACTGTATCAATAAGTTTGTTGGCATCCATATTAATAATAAAAATAACGAAAACGGTATTTGTGTTGAAAAAAAGATTTTCGATTATTGTGAAATCGATTAAATTGTATTTATTATATGACGATATGTAGCCAAACTTTCTTAAAGTTCGGACTAAAAGAGCGAATTTGTGCTGGAAACAAGACAATTGCTAAAGATGAGCTGTGGAGGCGAAAAGCAATTTAGAAAGAAGACTGCATCAAGGGAACCAGCAATCATACCGTTGTTTATAAGAAGTTATTTAAGCGGTTATTTTAAGCGAAAAGAATTGCTTTGATACTCACTTAATTCAATTTCTATTAATTTCTACAATCATGAATCATGCCGAAACCAGATCTTCTATTTCGTTATGAATTACGGCAATACATTCAATCTCTACCAACACGTCTTTAGGTAGGCGAGAAACTTCGACACAAGCGCGAGCGGGAGCGGTATCTTCGACAAAATACTCAGCATAAACCTGATTCATCGACGCAAAGTTAGCTAAATCGGTTAAAAAGACGCTAGTTTTAACCACATCATCCCATTGCGCTCCTGCTGCGGTCAGAATTGCTTCGAGATTAAGCATTACCTGTTGGGTTTGCGCCATAATATCTCCTTCTCCCACAATTTTACCCGATCGCGGATCTAGGGGGATTTGTCCCGCAACAAACAGCATTTGACCAGAAGTAGCGATCGCTTGATTATATGGTCCAACGGGGGCTGGAGCCTTGTCAGTACGAATAACTTGTTTAGACATGGGAGCCAAAAACTAATCCTAATATTAGTAGTAGTGAACTGGAAAGGTAGAGATTGATCGCGATAAATTTACTGTTGCTTACCTTTTGTGGTGAAGCATGATTTTGCTTGACATGATGAACCAACTGATAGGCAAAGGGTAAACTAGCAAAAATAACCAGGCAAAGCACGGGCAAAATGCCAGTGGCGATCAAAACTAGGGTTACAAGGTAGAGACTGACAGTAGCAACGGCTAGAACATCAGCACCTTTAGCCGTTCCCAACCGTACAATCGGCGATCGCTTTCCTGCTGCTAAATCATCTTGGACCTGATGAAAGTGAGAGCAAAACAAAATAATTGAGGTGCTAATGCCAACAATGCTAGAAATTGCTAGGTTATGCCCTGAGAATGCTTGAGTTTGCGCATAATAGGCTGCGGAGACTGCCCCTGGACCAAAAGTAAAAAAACAAATCACTTCTCCCCAACCGAAATAGCCTAAACGAAATGGAGGTCCTTGATAGGTATAGCCCAAAAAGCAGCATAATAAAATCAAGCCTAAGACTGTGGAGTCCTGTTGCCACCAAGAGAGGGCAAAAATCCCTCCTATTCCCAACCCCAGGCATAGATTAGCCCCCCAGAATACCAGAGGTTTATTCCCCGTTAGGTTGACAACTGAATGAGCTTTGTTGACATCAATCCCTGTTTCAGAATCAAAGACATCATTACTTAAGTTTAGCCAAGCAATAATCAAGACTGCCGCTCCCAGAAAGGTAAAAAATCTTTGGGCATCAAATAGGCTGGTTTCGGCATAAGCAACTGCTGTTCCTACGGCGATTGGTGCGATCGCCACACTATACATTGGTGGTTTTATTGCTGCCAGCCACAATCGATGATTTTCTGAGGTTACTTGCTTGGTAGTCATAGAAGTCTTGTACTGACAAATGAAAGTTACTAGCTGTTCCACGTTGAAAGACAACATTTAGTACCCTATCAGCTATGACTACTAAACGTTTACCAAATTTCACGAAAGTTAAACTTAAGCTAGAGATATTTTTTCCGCTTAAATCTGATTAATCATATCTTTGGGTCTGAGTTTGAGCGGCAAAAATTTCATTTATTTACCTTCTCTTACCAGGTGATTAGCTAGAACTATTGCAGCTAGTAGCCTATAATAATCATAAAATTACCTTTCTTAGTAGTTATTTACTAAAACAGTAGTCAACTTAATATTTGAATCTAGTTCCTTTGCCTGAAAATTTCGGGGAACAATACAATTTTAAAGCTTTATGTCCTTTGCAACTCAGTCTAGCAATTTGATTTTAGATAGTAATTTTGATACGGAACTAGTTGATTTCTGGCATAACAAAGAACTAAATTTTGCCGTAACTCAAGATACTGATATTATTAGTTTTTCTTGCCAAATCCCTCTTGTCGATCCTCTTGCCTGCTTACAAAAGTTTAGTCAGAGTGACACCCTACATTTCTACTGGGAAAATTGCAGTAAGCAAGAAGCGGTGGCTGCTTGGGGAGTTACGAGGAGTAGCTATACTGAGTCTGGTTCAAGGTTTATCCTGGCACAAAATTTTATTCAAGATTGTTTTAAACAAATTACCCGAGAAGGAGCAAATAGTTCGGCAATTAGTAAGCCCAGCGTATTCTGTGGATTTACTTTTTTTGATGAGGTTCAGCAATCTGAACCATTCAAATCTGGAACTTTATTTTTGCCCCGTTTCCAGATAGTCAAAAAGAATAAGAACTGTTATTTAATTGTAAATTTTCCGTTACAAAAAGGACAAAAAAAAGCTCGTATACTCAAACAAATTAAGCAAAAAGTAAAGACTATTGACTGGTCTGTTATAGAGCTACCTAAAGATGAAAATAGCTTATTATCGGTAAATCGCGATCGCTCTCAAGACCCCGAATATTTTAAATCAGTGGTGATGTCGGCTTTAGATGCGATCGCTGCTGGAGAACTCAGCAAAATTGTCATTGCTCACACGACAGAAATTCTCTCGTCAGTTCCCTTTGACGCGATTAGATCTTTGACTAACCTAAGAGAGCTTCATCCTGATTGCTATATATTCTCAACGGGTAATGGCGCGGGACAAAATTTTATTGGCGCAAGCCCAGAACGTCTACTAAGTGTGCAAAATAAACAGCTAGTAACGGATGCCCTAGCGGGTTCGGCTCCTAGAGGAATTAATAATACTGAGGACGTACACCTGGGTAATTTACTGCTCAAAAATCGCAAAGAGAAACGAGAGCATCATGCTGTAAGTGATTTTGTCATTGAGCGTTTACGGAGTGTTGGTTTAAAACCGCAGCAGCTGCCTTTGCAGCTACTCAAACTATCAAATATTCAACATTTATGGACACCGATCTATGGGCATCTCCCCGCAGACATCGAGCCATTAGAAATTGTCGAATTACTCCATCCGACTCCTGCTGTAGCTGGGGTTTCTACCGAAATAGCCTGTGAAAAGATTCGCTACTACGAAAAGTTAGATCGTTCTTTATATGCAGCCCCCTTAGGTTGGGTAGATTACGAAGGAAACTGTGAATTTATTGTCGGGATACGTTCGGCACTGATTGATGGCGATCGCGCTACTTTATATGCTGGTGCTGGTATAGTTTCTGGCTCTAACCCAGACAAGGAATTTGCCGAAGTGCAGCTTAAGCTGCAATCTTTGTTGAGAGCTTTGGTGTGATTACTGATTACTGATTATTAGTAGATGTATGAAACAAAACTCTTTTAAAAAGCTAAAAGCTAAGAGCTAAAAAAGACTGCTCACTTTTTCAGGATTCGCTGCAAAACCTTCTAATGATTGATTCTCGCAATGTCAATACGCTGTGGGCATCGGTAATGGTTGAGACTCTATACCGCTGTGGATTAACCATGGCGATAATTTGTCCAGGTTCCCGCTCGACACCTTTAACTGTGGCATTTGCCCGACATCCTGGGGTGGCAACTATACCCATTTTAGATGAACGTTCCGCAGCCTTTTTTGCCCTCGGTAGAGCGAAGAAAACAGGTTTGCCAACGGTTTTAATCTGTACTTCAGGAACAGCGGGAGCAAACTTTTATCCCGCAGTAATTGAAGCGAATCAAAGCTGTATTCCCCTAATTATCTTAACGGCCGATCGCCCTCCAGAATTACGTCATTGTCATGCAGGACAAACTATAGATCAACTCAAGCTTTACGGCAATCTGCCCAACTGGCAGGGTGAACTGGCATTGCCCGAAGCTAATCTAGCCATGTTGCGGTATCTGCGTCAAAACATGATTCAAGCTTGGCAGCAGTCTATCTTTCCTTACCCAGGAGTGGTGCATCTAAATGTTCCTTTACGAGAACCCCTAGCGCCGATTAAGCAGCACTTAGCCGATATTGACCAAATTCCAGCAGATTTTTTCAATGCTGTTACCAGTGCCACTAATGTCATTCCTGCAAGTTTTTCTGTCCAAACGCCCTGGCATAATTGGTCAGGTAAGTCAGGAATTATTATTGCTGGCTTGGCTCAACCTCAAGATCCCCAAGCTTATTGTCAGGCGATCGCTAATCTCTCAAAGTATCTCTCTTTTCCCGTCTTGGCGGAAGCTTTATCTCCCCTGAGAAATTATGCTCGACTCAATCCCTATTTGATTTCAACTTATGATTTAATTCTGCGTCAGCCAGCAGAAGAGCTGGTTCCAGAAGTAATAATTCAGCTTGGTGAATTACCCATCAGTAAACACTTAAGAAGTTGGGTTGAAGAGATTGCGGTACCACGTTGGATTATTGACGAGAGGATAGATAATTTCGATCCTCTTCATGGCAAGACAGTTCATCTCCATAGTTCAATTGAACAAATTGCCAATGAGATAGAATCTAAAGTGACGGCACAGCTAGCAGAAGGAATTGTCACAACTCAATCGCGCTACTGTCAAGACTATTGCCAGCAGTGCTGTGAACTGGAAACTGAAACTAGAAGTAGTTTAGATCGAACCCTAGCATCTGTTGAGAACATGTACGAAGGAAAAGCAGCTTGGCTTATTTCCCGTAGCCTGCCACCCAATACACCAATTTTTTTGGCAAACAGCATGTCTGTACGTTACGCCGAATACTTCTGGCAGCCAAATAATAACCAGATCGCTCCTTTCTTTAGTCGCGGGGCAAATGGAATTGACGGGACACTATCTACGGCATTGGGTATGGCATATCAAGATGCAGGAGTGTTATTGACTGGAGACTTGGCACTATTACACGATACAAATGGGTTTTTACTCAATCAGAAATTTCAGGGTCATCTAACAATTGTGGTGATTAACAATAATGGTGGCGGGATCTTTGGAAATTTACCAATCGCCGATTTCCCTGAGTTTGAAGAATATTTTGCTACTCCCCAATCCGTCGATCTAGCTCAACTATGTACAGCATATCAGGTGGAATATCAGCGGGTAGACAATTGGCAGCAGTTAACAGATTTAATTAGTAATTTACCCCAACAGGGAATTAGAGTTTTAGAAATAATTTGCGATCGCCATACTGATGCAGCTTGGTTGAAAACTATATTTAAAACTATATTTGCAGAGAGATAACTCGTTCAACCTGTTTAAGAGCAGGAATTTTCTGATAAATGGCGATCGCCTTAGCGAAACACTCTTGACTTTTAGCTATTTGCTGATTCGCTTTTAAGGTGGTACCCCACTGTAAATATGCCTCGGCTAAATCGCACTTGGCAGCAATTTTTTCCAGCAATTCTACTGCCTGTTGGTGATAGTTACTAGCCTGGGCGAAATCATGATTCAAACGTTCGATATTTGCCAAACCAATTAAAGACTTGGCTTCGATCTGAGTGTAGTGACCAGATTGGGAAAAGGCGATCGCTCTTGACCAAATTTTTCTGGCGGGTTCTATCTGTTGTTGATTAAAGAATATTTGCCCCAACATCTGCATAAAATAGGCAAAGCGTCCCGTGTTGTAGGTTGGGTCTTCTAGGTCGATAATCAGGCGATATAGTCGAGATACAGTGGGTTCAGATGAGATAGCACCTCGACAGGAGTTTACTAATGCTAAACCCAAGCTGGCTTTTTCTGACCAAGGATGATGTTTGGTGTTTTGCGCGAGATTAATTACCTGCTCGAACAACTCCGCAGCAGTAGTTAATTCCCCAAGATCGATATTATATAGTCCCAGACTAAGGAGAGAATCAACTTCTAGCATCCGCCAATAGTATAAATCATGGCGGCTTTCTTGAGTTCGAGGAATTTGCTGTTGAGTCTGGCGACTGGTAGTAATACTAAATCCGATTTACAAAGGGTACTTATAAATCCGATCTTAGACAAATCTCAAAATACCCCTGACCCCTGACTTGTAACCCCTGACCTCATATAACTTTTAGATGGTGCATCGAAACAGGATTTAGTATAATAGTCTGTTGCTGAAAGGAAATGGCTCGATAAACTTCTCCTGTAGTCCAGTATAAATCCCCCAGAATATTATTTAATTCGCTGCGATGGCGATCGTGTTCGACATGTTCGATAATTTGATTGATGGCAAGGGATAGAGGCTGGATAATGCCGAGACGATAAAGAGTAGTTCCTAAAGTTAAAAACTGTCCCCACTGGTTTTCCCGACTATAAAGAATTACCTTGGCGGCGGCGGCATAATCTTGAATTGCCTCGTAGTGATAATAGGCTTCCAAAGCCGTTAAGCCATCTTGAATCTGATTAATTCGCGTAACGCTTTCGGTTAAGAAAGTTGCAATCTGGCGGTGTGCTTGAGAAAATTCTTGAGGAGACAACCTTAATCTTGCCTCGGCTTGGACGATGGGATGCAGCCAATACTCACCTTGAGCAAACTCCAATAGCGATCGATTACGTAAAGATTTAACGACTCGTTGGTGCTTTGAAGGAATATCCCATAGTAGGCAGAGTAATCCTGGCAAGGTAACTTGAGCCAAATCCTGATAGCGATAGCAACCTAAACGGCACAGCAGCCTATATGCTTGAGAATCAAGCTGCTGGAGACGGTCAAACTGACTAGCTACTAAATTTTTCAAGTCTGTTTCAACTAAAGGATCGTGATGGTTTGACCGCCAGTATTGCTGAAGATCTCCTGCATAATCTTCTTTGATAATTCCGCATACTATACCCATTGCCTTGGGGTTGCCGCCATAGGTGCGCTGGATCTGTGAAATCTCCTGATGAGGTTCAATTTGGCGAGCAGCAAAATAGCATTGCCAGGCTGCTAAATCTAGACCAGATAAAAGATAATGTTCGAGATTAATTTCTGCGGCACAAAGGCGATCGCGACTGGTTATGATAGTTACTGACTTTACCTGAGCATCGGCTAAAATTCGCAACAGTTCAACGTAGTTTCGATGAACCTGAATAAATCGACCATCTCGATCCAAAGCGGGTTCTAGATTATCAATCAAAATTCCTACCCGACGTTGTGACAAGCATCTTTTTAGTCTTGAGAGGGTAACGCCAAACTCTTTCCCCGAATCTTCATGGAGATCTCGCTGTAGCCATTCTTCAACTACTGAAGCAACCGCCACAATATTTGCCGTCTCCTTTGCCATTAAGACTTCTAAAATCAAGTCAAACCCCTGTTGAGCTAAAAATTGCTGCCCTAGGGTGGTTTTACCAATTCCGCCTTTTCCTTGCAGGACAATGATTTTAGTTCCTCGATCCACTAGGGTTTGTAGATCGGCGATCGCCTTTTGCCTCCCGACGAAATTTATTTGCTCTAATTCTGAACTAGTCTTTTCCTCAGCTAGCATTTGTTCAGGACTATCTAGAGAATTTAGCTGTCGGGTAATTAGACTGCGAAAATTACTTTTAGTGACTTTTTTATCCCAGGCTTGAGAGAGCAATTTCCAGAGCATCGAACCCGTATCCTTGGCATGTCCTTCGGTACAGCCATAGCGATCGGCAATTTCCCAATATTTGCTACCTTGCCAAACTTGAGTAATCACGGCTTGCTGTAGATCGGTGAGGTGTTTGTCTGTCTGGCGATAAACTTCTCGATCTACCAATACCACTACTGCTTCAAGATCCATAAATTAAGAAACGTGGTAAATGATTATCCCAATTTACTTACAATTCTTTTTTGGCAGCGACATTAGGTTTTTTTTCGGGAGTGGATTTAATTACCTGGCTAGTTTGGATCTGCTGTTCCAACTGTTCGGTGGTAGAAACTAAATTGCTCAAACCATTAACTAAGTCCCGAACGTTTTTCAAAAAAGCAGGATCTCCCGTCATTGATTCAAGATCGGCGGTAATTTTTTGGGCATTGTCAAACGTTACCCTAGCTGAATCTAAGGTTTGTTGCAGACTAACTACGCTTTCTTCGCTGCCAAAGCTTTCAGAGATATTTTTAAGATTTTTAGAAGCCACCGCAGCATTAGAAGTTAACTCCTCCAAATTAGCAGCCAACTTTTCTGTATCTGCAACATCGACAGTTTTATCTAGCTTTGCCACTAAATCCTGAAGGCGATCGCTGGTCACGCTAAAACTATTTAAAGTAGTAGTTAAATTGGACTCATTTTGCGCAATTAGCTGTTCGACGTTAGCAGTTAGTCGGTTTATTTGCTCGGCGGTGGTTTGAAAAGTCTTGGCGGTAGCAACTAGTTCCCCTGAAGTATTAGTTACTTCTTGCTTAAGCTCACCCACTAAAGCGGAGCTGTCTTTAGTAAGCTCGGCTATTTCTCCCGCAGCAGCAGCAGCATTCCCCAGGGCAGAATCTACTTTCGCCACAAATTCAGGTTCTCCATATGCCTTACTAAAGCGATAGGTATAGGGAAGCAAGTCATCTAGGGTAATACCTCGCTCTCCCTGAAGCCGGGCATTATCGCAGATAATCTTTGATGAGTCGCAGTTTGAACCAACTGGATTCATATTAGCAACATCGGCTGATAAATTTGATTCGGGAATAATTTCCACAAAAGTTTCACCGATCAGTCCTGAGCTTCTGGCTTTGAGAAGGGAATCTTTGGGGATCAGTAGATCGGAAGAATCTATCTCAATAACTACATCTACTCCATTAGTACCAGGCTGGATATCATTAACCCTACCCACCTGCAATCCTCGATAGCGTACTCCATCCCCAGGCTGAATGCCGTTAACGTCAGGAAAATCAGCGATAATTTTGTAGCTTTTTTCGCCAAAGGCAAATCCTTTAATCCATAGAGCCAAGCCACCAAAAACTAAAATGCCAAATATAATCAGTAAGCCTACTGAACCTTCTCTTAGGGTACGCGATCGCATATCTCTCCTCACAGTTACTCTTTATAGTCTAGCCAAAATAGTTCAGCCAAAATAGCCCGATCGATCACTTGACGCGAATTGGACCATCGACGCTACCACTAAAAAATTGCCTAACTAGAGGGTTGTCCGTAGTATCAATCTCCTCTACAGTACCGATCCACTGAACCTTGCCTCCATACAAAAAGATGATCCGATCGGCAGTACGACGAATTGTACTATGTTGATGACTAACCATTATGTATGTGCCACATCCCCTTTTTGTACACTGTAAATCCCGCACCAAGTCTTCAATTACGGTCGAAGCGATGGGGTCTAAACCAGCAGTGGGTTCATCATACAAGACAATTTCTGGTCTACTTTTAGGATTATTTGGGTCAGACATGATCGAACGGGCGAAGCTAACTCGTTTGCGCATTCCACCCGACAATTCTGAGGGAAACTGATTGTTAGTTCCTGATAAACCGACCATCTCTAGCTTTTCGTCAACCAACTCTCTAATCTGACGAGGACTAAGATTAGAATGTTGAAACAGCAAAAATCCGACATTTTGCTCTACGGTCAAGGAATCAAAGAGAGCAGCCTGTTGAAATACCATGCTAATACCAATCGGATCGGACTGGTCTTCAATCAGACCCTGACGCTTTTGTCCATTAAAATAAATAGTTCCCCGATCGATCGGCATTAATCCTGCAATCATGCGAAGAATTGTGGATTTTCCCGTTCCCGAAGGACCAATAATTACTAATGCTTCACCTCGATCTATCTTCAGATTGACCCGATCTAGGATTACATTATCACCAAAAGCTTTGGTAACTCCTCGCAGCTCAATTAAAGGCACTTCTGGGTCGCTTTTAGTTACTCCTAGGTTAGCTGTAGTTAGTGCCATAAGCTCAGAATCTAAGTGTCTCGATTGACTTTATTCCTCTAACTCTAAACCAAAAACGCGGGCAACGGATTTGCTGACCTTATAACCAGAGTCAATGGATTCGAGGGGATCTTTGCGTAAGCGATGACGCAGACAAAGAGTCATAACTCGACGAATATCATCCACCGTGACTTCAGAACGACCTTCAAAAGCTGCGATCGCCTTGGCTGCACGGTTAGTTACAATATCTCCTCGCAAGCCGTCTACGTCCAATTCCGAACATATTTCCGAAATTTTGACCCGTAAATCATAGTCAATGTTTACGGCAGGCAGCAGTTCTTGAGCTTGCACAATTTTTTCTTGTAAAGCAGTTTGTTCTGGGGCATATTTTTCGCTGAAGGAACTTGGATTACCGTCAAAGTTAGCTCTTTGTTCAACAATCTGAACTCTCAAATTAGGCTCTTTTACCGTGTGGATCTCAGCGTGCATCCCAAATCGGTCAAGTAACTGAGGACGCAGTTCCCCTTCTTCTGGGTTGCCCGAACCTACCATGACAAACTGAGCGGGATGACGAATCGAAATACCTTCCCGTTCGACAGTGTTCCAACCACCAGCAGCAGAATCGAGGAGTACATCGACTAAATGATCGTCGAGCAAATTAACCTCATCCACATACAGAATCCCTCGATTAGCCTTTGCTAGTAATCCTGGTTCAAAAGCCTTAACTCCGTCAGATAGGGCTTTTTCAATGTCGATTGTGCCGCACACTCGATCTTCAGTTGCACCAAGAGGCAGATCGACCATCTGAACTTTCTTCTTCACGGTGTCAATTTTTTCTCCCTGTTCAAGTCTCTGCTTGACCTCATCACTCATCAGATCGGGATCTGTAGGATCGCTGTTAAAAGGATCTCCTGCCACGACATCAATTTCAGGTAATAGATCGGCTAAAGCACGGATGGTGGTAGATTTGCCTGTACCGCGATCGCCCATAATCATGACCCCACCGATTCGAGGATCGATAACGTTGAGTAAAAGAGCTAGTTTCATCTCTTCTTGTCCCACAATAGCCGTGAAAGGGAAAACCTGGCGACGAGTTTTGGCAGGTGCTTGGAGTGTTGCAGTCATATTAATCTTGGTATATCGAACAGGGTGGTTAGCTGAGTTAACCGTTAATTTTTTATTAATAAACGTACTTTATTGTGCCACGTTTCAGGGTTCTTAAGCTATGACGATGTTAAAGGGATGTCCTAAAGGATGAGGAATTACAATAAAACCTGTATCCAGATTCCCCAAGACCATATTTTTTGCTTCTCCCCAGTACCACCAATAAGCGGCTACATAGGCGCAGAGGAGACTATCTAATCGATCTTCGATCGCCTTTAATTCTTTGCCAGTTTGTTTTTGAGCGATTAGAGGAATTTTACTTAATGAATCCAAACTCAAAGCTGGTTTTAAGCTAGGTAAAACCTTGGTGATATAACCCGTAGTTTACTTAATTCCTGTTGGCGATCGGCGATCCTGCCTTTCTTGTACTTGAGTATTTTATCCAGACCAAACAGATTTATCGTCGCGGGATGAGGAAAGACCTCAATTTGATATCTGCCTGGCTGTTTTGGCTCAATCGATGGTGCGTGTAGGAAATTTTTGGCTAGTAAACTTTTACTAAATCCCGTGGTGCGATCGGCAAATTTTAATCCTAGATTAGCAGGATAGCACCCTGCATGATAACGACCAAAATGCTTGTGGGTCAACTTATCAGCTAATCGCATCCCAGTTTGATTTTTGATAATCGTCGGTGCATCTACTGCTACTATGCCCGATTCTTCTGAGGCGATCCAACCATCGATCCAGACGAGAATATTTTCTACTTCTAAAATAGTAGTAATATCGAGAATTCCCAAACAGTTGTTTTTCCATTCTAAACAGCATAATCCACTTGCCCCAGACGACCAACCAAAATCAACCCCAATAAATTTCATCTTGATAGATCTTCAGCCTTCTAAGGTGGGCAACACATCAGATAATCTGCTGTGTTGATATATGTTCCAATGCCCACCCCACGTTGTCGCAATATCCAACTGTTGTCTGTTGAAATTTTTTATTAATTTTTTATCTGGAATGGGCCGAGCTGGATTTGAACCAGCGTACGCATAGCGAGCGGATTTACAGTCCGCCTCCTTTAACCACTCGGACATCGACCCCTTTATGTCACGGTTAAACATCATAGCACAGGATTGCCAGGTCAGATAGAAAAACAGCAAATGACTAATTTTCTAGTTGATTTTGTCCTGTGCTAAAGCTCAAAGCTAGACTAGATATGCTGATTTTAATGCCCAAGCGATCAGAGCAATAATCCCACCAAAGATTAAAACGGCAGATACAGCAACCAGAATGGGCTTGTCTGCACCATCGAACTTCATTATTCCTCGATTCAAGTCAGACATAGCTAATTCTCTCCTTTAATCTTGTCCAAGTGATAATTTAATTGAGACCAGCAGAACTTTGATTATTCCGATATTGCCTACGGTTTTCTAGGTAAATCCTATCAAAACAATTTGGATTTGGGTTTATTCTTCAAATTTCTCTTAGATCTACCTAGATTTTAAAAGTTTTAAAAGAGCGACTTCTGCCAATCTTTACCATTAACTACTCGCTACCGTTTGTCTCCCTGGTAATCTAACATAGATAACTATATAAAAATTAACTCTATGAGAGATCTCTATGCCCATTCCCTCAATTACCAAGCCGATTGAAGATCTTGCCATCCCTGAAAATAGCTCTGCTTCAACTGTCGATTTATTTCAAACCTTTGACGATCCCTTTACCACAGGACAAATAGCTAGTTTTGAATTTGACGATGATTCTTTAGGTGGCGGGGTAACTAACGTACTATTATTCGATCAGACTGGTGCTGGTGCGCCAGCAACGGTGATCTAACTTTTTAAACTATGTAGATGATGGGGATTACGATAGTTCAATTTTCCATCGCTCTGTACCTGGATTTATTGTTCAAGGGGGAGGGTTCGGAGTCAATCCCGAATTAGGCTTTAACGTCAATTTAGATGCCATAAGCGCAATTCCAGCCGATCCTGCTGTAGTTAATGAATTTAGTGACCAAAGATCTAATACTAGAGGCACAATTGCTCTGGCGAAGTTGGGCAACGATCCCAATAGTGGTACTAATCAATGGTTTTTTAACTTGGGTAATAATTCCCAGAATCTTGATAATCAAAACGGGGGCTTTACTGTCTTTGGTGAAGTATTAACTGACGAGGATTTAGCACCTGTTGAGGCGATCGCTGGACTGCAAACTTTTAATGTCACCCAGTCATTTAATGACCCTGCGCCAGAATTTGCGGGAGCATTTAGCGATCTACCGTTAATTATTGAAGACGCAGACAATGCCGATTTCGTCGGTCTTAATCGCGTTACTGTGTCCCAAGCAGATGAACTAGAATTTTCGATAATCGGCAATTCCAACCCCGAACTAGTCGAAGCAGTAATTAGCGAGTCAGGAGAATTATCCCTAAATTATGCGCCCAATCAGAGTGGGGAGGCACGAATTGCTCTCCAGGCAACTAATTTACTGGGTGATTCAGTAGAAGAAAGATTCACAGTAGCAGTGGGAGATGTAACACCCAACTTAGACCCTAAAGAGTCAACGGTATATCGCTTTTTGAATCAGGATTTGGGCGTTCATTTATATACTTCATCGGTAAAGGAACGAGATTTTATCGAAGCGAACTTAGATAACTATACTTCTGAAGGTGCTTCCTATGTTAGTGTCGATCCCTTTACTGGAAGTCCCAACCCAGAAAAAGTATATCGCTTCCGCAATGTAGACACGGGGACTCATTTATATACCATCGCTGAAAAAGAAAAAGAGTTTATTGAAGATAATTTGAGTAACTATACCCTAGAAACTGAATCATTCTTTGTCTATGGTGAGGAACAGCCAGGTACAGTTCCCGTTTATCGTTTTTTTAGTCCTGCCACGGGAACGCATTTTTATACTCCTTCAGTAAAAGAAAGAGATTTTGTTGAAGACACCCTGCCTAATTATCAATCTGAGGGGATCGCTTACTATACTTTTCCAGTTGCCGAAGTCTAGCTAATTATCTGAAGCCGATAGTTTTTTTAGGGCAGCTAGGGCATGGAGTTTAACTTTGCGATCGCGATCTAAAGCTAGTTGTTCTAAGATTGATCGACCAGCGTAATCGCCTAATTCGCCTAAAGAAGTAGCCAATATTTGTCTAGTTTGGGGCGAACATGGTTGATTATGTTGCCAAAAGTCTGTTAGTACCCTGGCAGATTGAGATTTTAATTCGGTTGAAGCAATTCTGCCCAGAATAGTAATAATCTCTTGGGTAATTAGTTCATTCCCTTGGGTAAGCGCCTGCTGAAGATAGTCGATTGCTGAACTTGTCTCACTCCAGCCTAAAGCCTTAACTAGCTCAGATTTTAGCTTAATTGGGGTATGTTCGGTTTGGAACACTTCATATAAGGCACCTGTGGCTGATTCTTGGCGCATTCGACCCAAGGAAACCGCTGCATTGCGACAAACTTCTAAGTTTAAATCTTTTAATAGCGGCTGAAGATGAGCAACTAGGTTTAATTCCTGGCATAGATCGGGGCGAAATCCCAAGGCGATCGCCGCTGCTTTTCTGACGCTACTAGCTTTATCTTGTAAGGCATTTAGCAATACAGGAGGAATACGGCGATCGTGAAAACTGCTTAATGCCTCCATCGCAATGGTGCGCAATTCTGGATCGCGATCGCTGGCGATGCGTAATAGCGGGGCAATAGTTTCTGTCGTGCGGATGTAAGCTAATGACTCTACGGCAAGCTGGCGATATTCAGGCTGAGATAATAAATTTACTAAAGCCTCGATCGCGCGATCGCCAATTTTTGTTAAAGTCTTGATCGCAATAGAAACTAACTCCCGATCTGGAGTTTGCTGAAGTAATTTGAGTAAAATCAAGACTACTTCTGGATTGGGAAAATCCCCTAAAATTTGACAGATAAACCAACGGACTTCTGGTTCTGAAGTCTCATCGAGTAGCAAAGTGCCAAGAGGATTAACAATTTTGACACCTAATCGGGGAAATAGCTTGGTAATTGACCATTGATGTTGAAAATCTGCTTGAACTAGCATTTCACAAGATAAATCAAATGCCTTCTGCCAGTCTGACCCCTCTAGAAGCCAGAGTTTTTTTGGTTGAATGTTACTCTGAGGTAATAGCTGAAGCTGATGGCTCAATTCTAGCCAATTTTGTCGTTGCGCTGCCTCAAATCCTTGGTTCAATATTACTTTAACCAAGGATGATTGATTCGATACCTTTTCTGGTTTAATATAGGTCACGCGATCGCTACTCTCACACAAAATAAATTCCCTAAAATTTCTGAAATTTCTGAAAAAATTAGTCGAAAATTTTAACCTCAACTTGATTATCGTGTTATTTTTCTCTGCCTACTGGTAGCATAAAACACCAGATTTAGATTTAGATGTAGATTGAGAATTAAATTAATGCAGATCGATCATAACAGATCGTTTGTGTAGGGGCGAAGGGCCCTTCGCCCTTACGATTAATATGTAGGAAAAGCTATTTAATTTGGTATATTTTTCAGTTAATGAGCAGCCAGTCCAAACTAAAACTATAGTTGTTAAAATTGGTACTTCTAGTCTGACCCAGCCAACGGGACAGATTGCGATCGCCACGATCGCTTCTTTAGTCGAAACCTTGAGCTATTTGCGTTCTCAGGGACACAAGGTTGTCTTAGTTTCTTCTGGTGCTGTCGGGGTAGGCTGTGCCAGGCTTAATTTGACTGAAAGACCGCGTAAAATGGCATTAAAACAGGCGGTAGCAGCGGTTGGACAGGGGCGCTTGATGCGGATTTATGACGATCTCTTTAGTAGTTTACAGCAGGCGATCGCTCAGGTATTGTTAACTAGGCGAGAATTAGTCGAACGCAATACCTATGTCAATGTTGCCAATACTTTTCGAGAACTATTGGATTTAGGGGTGATTCCCATCGTCAATGAAAATGATACTGTAGCCGTAGACGAATTGAAATTCGGCGACAACGACACTTTATCAGCATTGGTTGCTAGCTTAGTTAAGGCAGACTGGCTATTCCTCTTGACTGATGTAGATCGGTTGTATTCTGCCGATCCTAAAACCGTTCCTGATGCTCAACCAATCAAGCTGGTCAGTAGTGACGAATTCCCTCAGCTTCAAGTAGATGCAGGCAGTAGCGGTTCATCATGGGGGACGGGAGGTATGGCGACCAAACTAGCAGCAGCACGTATTGCTACTAGCACAGGAGTTAGAACCGTAATTACTCAGGGAAAACAGCCACAAAATATTCTAGAAATTCTGCAAGGAAAAGATTTGGGGACGCAGTTTGAACCTCAACCCCAAACGGATAATGCTCGTAAACGTTGGATTAGCTATGGCTTAATTCCGATGGGTAAACTGTATCTAGACAGTGGTGCGGTTAAGGCGATCGCCGATCGAGGAACATCATTACTCCCTGCGGGAATTATTGCCATTGAGGGAGAATTTTCTACTGCTGATGCAGTGCAGCTATGTAATCGAGAGGGATTGGAATTAGGTCGAGGTTTAGTCAACTATACCAGTAGCGAAATTGAACAAATCAAAGGACATCACTCCACAGAGATCTCCAAAATTCTAGGTTACGACAGCGCGGATACGGTAGTTCATCGGAATAATTTAGTGATGAAAGAAAATGTTTAGCAGGTAGTGGCGATAGTAGTCAGAAGTAGTGTAAGTTGCAATGCATTTATGAAAATAGTGATATCCTAAATTCTTAAAAATCCTTCAAATCTAATGATTGACATTGCCAAATTTAGAGAAATATCCCCTACAGCTTACGCTGATGGATTACCACGTAAGCAATTTATGGATATTGGGATCAAAGCAGTATGGCAACCGATACCACGCATTGCAGGAAAAGCCTACACGGTTAAATGTTATCCAGGGGATAATTTAATGCTTCATGCCGCAATCTATCGAGCCGAACCAGGATCGATCATTGTTGTCGAAGCAGGAAATTCTGACTATGCTATGTCTGGAGGTAACGTCTGTGCGATCGCCCAAAAGCGAGGCATTGTTGGCTTTATTATCGATGGGTCAATTCGGGACTTAGCAGAAGTTCGAGAGAGTAAGTTTCCTGTATTTGCGCGAGGAATTATGCCCAAGCCTGGAATTAAACAAACTTTAGGCACTCTCAACAAACCGATTAACTGTGGCGGGGTAGAAGTGCATTCAGGAGATATTGTGGTGGCTGACGAAGAAGGAATTGCCGTCATCCCCGCTAAAGAACAAGAGGAAGTTTATCAGATAGCTCTGGCTAGGAGTAATCAAGAAGCTTTAGAAACATTAGCGCAATGGGAAGCGCGGCATCGGGCAAAAGTTGCCAAAATCCTGCGTGAAAAAGGTTTTGTCGGGTAAATTAAATAAGTTTAATGACTCTAATTAAAAATTAGATATGACAGCAAATAAAAAAATTGTCAATCAAACCTTTGATGAGGACTTCTATCTCAAAAAATATCCTGATGTGGCAGCAGCGGTTCAATCAGGAGGATTTGAGTCAGGTTGGCAGCATTACTTAGAATTTGGTTTTAGAGAAAAACGCCGTATTGGCATTAGCGATCGCCTATCTGTTTCTCCTCAAGATATTTTACCTCCTAGTCCTCCAGATGATTTGGTGGAAAGAATTGGCGGAGTGCGCAAGATAGATAACTATCATTATGTGGGGAAAAACGTGGCTCATACTTTGAAAAATACTTTAGCCACCGAGTCAATCGTTTTGCATCCTCAAGCCAAAATCTTGGACTTTGGCTGTGGTTGTGGCAGAGTAATTAGCTGGTTCCAGCAATTGTGTCCCGAATATCAATACTATGGAACGGATATCGACAGTTCAGCAATTGAATGGTGTCAAAGCAATTTAGCAGATATTGCCAACTTTTCCGTCAATCCTCATTTACCAGTTTCTGGCTACCAGGATAATTATTTTGATTTAATTTACTCTATTTCTGTGTTTACTCACCTGCCAGAAGATATGCAGTTTGCTTGGTTGGCAGAATTGTCTAGAATTACCAAACCTGGCGGCTATTTACTATTGACCACTCATGACGAGGCGCTATTTCCTTTTACTTCAGGGGAAGAGAAAAAGCAGCTAGATCAGCAGGGATTTTATTTTCTTCAGTCAGAAGGCACTCCAGGACTACCAGATTTTTATCAAACTACCTTTCATAGTCGGACATACATCGATCATTTGTGGCAAAAATACTTTGAAATTAAAACCATTGTCCAGCAGGGAATTTTGGATCATCAAGACATTGTAGTATGTCAGAAAAGAATTTCGCAATCAAGTCTCAAGAATCAAGATAGCCAAACCAGGTTGGATCGATATAGTTAATTCGAGCGCAGGGTTCTAAGGCAGTTAGAATTGTTTTGCCATAGCTACGGAAATTGACGCGGTTATCCAGCAAAGCAACTATACTCTGAGATTCTCTTAGGGGAACAGTAGTTTGTTCGAGAACTTTTAAGGCGGTGGGCAGAAGATAAAGTCTAAACCAATCCTGACGCTGATTTTTGTAGTATGCTACCAAGTTGGCAACTAAGGGATTTTCCAACGAGGGAATCGGTAAGGTAGCAATAATTACCAGCTGCGGAATGGGACATGATTCTTGATGAAGTTTCCAAAATGACCAGCCACAGATCAAAATACTGCTATCGGCAATATTGCTATTTTCGACTATAACTCTAGAGCCAAATTCCCCTGCCAGAGATGAACCTACCTGTCCTTGGAGAGGAACATCATCAGCAATGACTACGATCAAACGGTGATGACTGCTGCTAAGACCAACCAAAAGTAGACTTTGTTCAATAAAAGCGGCGCGAAAATCAGGAGAATTTGGCAGAGGAAAGCGATCGGGAATGTAAAGCTGAATATGGTTGTTTTGTCGGTTTGGGGTAAATTTGAGGCTCAACATTTCTTGCTTCAAACCAATTTGCTGTTTATAGGTGGTGGCGTTTGCTTCCGTATCTAAAAAACTGCCGATAATCACCACAGGCTGTTGTTGCCAAATTGCTTTAAGCTTGCTGCCTACCCTGGCTGGGGCAAGATTAATCGTTAGGGAACCCAGATCGCGATCGCGCGAGATCCAGGTAATATTGGATCTATTAGCTATTTGTCGCCAAAATTGCTCGAATTTTCCTTCTAGAAGCTGTTGTTTAGCTAATGCCCTACACAGGGAACAAATTATCTCTAGCTCCGAAGCTAATAAAATATAATTGCGATAAGGATTTTCGGGACGAGCGAAAATAGACTTAGTTAACTTGATTCTGGCATTGCGGATTAATTCTTGATGCTGGGGAGTTCTTTGAATTAAAGCATCCCAATCATTCCCCGTAATACTAATAGTTAAAATCTGTCTTGTCCATTCTTCCAAATCATCGGCGCGATCGATAATTATCGGCATCGAAGTGGGAAACTTTCCCTGACTTTCTAGACGATCGCTCAACCAGTTTTGAGGCGTGGTTAATAATAGCTGGTCTTCATCCTCCCAGCGATCGCCGATCCTGACTTTTTTCTCAGTACCTAGCCATGTCTGAAGCTGGGGAATTTCGATTTTGAACAGATATTCCAAAGTTGTAGCTGGAGCAACTATAATCACCGACCAATCTCCCAACAAGATCGGTGTTACATAACTCAAGCAATATTTGCTAACGCTACTGCCAGTTTGCATTAAGGCGGGACGACCCAAACGTAGCGCGCGGGCAATCAGTCGCGCCATGGTCAAATGATGAGGAAAATTTCGGTTTCCGTATTGTCGC
This sequence comes from uncultured cyanobacterium, assembly GCA_963724445.1. Lineage (GTDB taxonomy): Bacteria > Cyanobacteriota > Cyanobacteriia > Cyanobacteriales > Xenococcaceae > Waterburya. The sequence continues at coordinate 23,573 of CAVRWR010000002.1, forward strand.
AAAAAATCCCGCAGGGAGGAATGTACATCTGCTTCGATCACGTTAATCCAACTCTAAAAAAAAACATGGCGATTTTCAGTATTACTCAATTTGGTTTTGAGGAAAAGCACCTGGTCTTACTTTAAGGGTTTTTGCTGTACCATTGCGGATAACTTTGACCTTTAATTCTGAACCGATCTCACTTAGGTCTACCTGTTCCTGCACCTGAAGGGAAGTGGTGACAGGACTAGTTCCGATCTGGCTAATCACATCTCCTGGCTTAAGCCCACTTTTCGCTGCGGGAGACTGGGGAATCACTCTAACCACTAACACTCCCTCATCTTGGGTAATTTTAAAATCAAACTCTTCACTAGAATTAACTTCTGTTTTGGTTTCTTGGTTCAGGTTGACCATATGAATCCCCAGATAGGGATGATCTGCCTGTCCCTTAGCAAATAGCTGATTGGCGATCCGCTGTGCCGTTTCAATGGGAATCGCAAAGCCCAATCCTTGAGCGTCGGCGCGAATTGCCGTATTGATGCCGATTACCTCCCCTTGGGAGTTTAGTAAAGGTCCGCCAGAATTGCCAGGATTGATTGCCGCATCAGTTTGAATAAATTTAACTCGCTTATCAGGAACACCTACCTGAGAACTAGAACGACCCAAAGCACTCACGATGCCCACTGTAACTGTATTATCCAAGCCCAGAGGATTGCCAATGGCGATCGCCCATTCTCCAGGAATTAAATTTGCGGCATCACCCAAACTTACAATAGGCAGATCTGTTGCTTCAATCTTAACCACCGCTACATCAGTAAAAGAATCAACCCCAATTACCTTACCTTCATATCTAGCGCCATCTTTTAAAGTTACTTGAACTTTGTCAGCACCGCTCACGACATGAGCGTTAGTGATTAGACGACCATCCGAGCCAATGATAAACCCAGAGCCAGTTCCTTGTTCTACTCGTTCGGGAGCATCAGAATCAGCAGCACTTTGTCCCCCGCTACTACCAAAAAAACGACGGAATAGAGGATGTTTCAAATTATCAGGTAAAGTTGAGGAGATGGGACGAGAAGCATCTATTCTGACCACTGCTGGTCCAACTTTTTGTACCGCCGACGCAATAAAGTTCACATCCTGATTAGCTTTGTTATTGCTGCTAGCTGGGCTGGGCTGGGCTGGAATTATCGGGGGATATACCTGCGCTTGCTTGGTTGTGGTTGGCTGTTTAAAGTTGTGATTACCCCAATAGCCCAAACCTCCCCCAAGAGCAAATATACTCAGATAAACACTTAGCTTATTGGATAAGAATTTCATATGATTTTTTGATATCTGCTGGGTATTGAGAATGCTCTTAAATTGCAGTTGATATTATCTTCATTTCAGGACAAGTCTTAAACTTGAGTATTGACTATTACTCAATCCTTCGATCACAATTATTACAGACAAAAATAAATAAAGTTTTTATCCAACCTCAATCTCAGACAATTAGCTGGCTAATTTAGGCTGTACTTGACCCTTGGATTACCTTACCACTAATCATTTTAAAGTACACTGGTCAAAAGCCATTGATTAGGGCAGAGGTACTTTGAAAGATTAAATATCAATCAACTTGCGAGGTAATTAAAAACTCAATCTCCTGGACTGTTTGCTCATATTGCTTATTTTCTAATACTGGAACCAGATTTTCAGTAGCGATAGGCTCAATTAAATCAATCCATGATTTACAGCCACCATAGATGTGGTCAAAAGAAATGTCATGGGGTTTGGGCAGACAATAGACCCTTAACAATAAGACTTTTAGAGAACGTTGTGGCTGCCACTGTAGGCGATCGCGAATCATCTGCTCATTCCAGATATGGTATGGTTGCAGGGCATCGACTTGGCTTTGGTTGTTAAGGGAAAAAACCTGGGTAATTTCAGCGCAGCTTTTGATCGTTACCAGTTGAGGATGCCAGCCAGATTTAACGGGGGTTACTTGTGAATACTCAGACTTAAGCAGTTCGGGTTTTTGATGTTCATAGGTAGGATATAGCCAAACGAGGGGATATTTTACCTGGAAATCTCGCTCTCGAATCCCCCCTTTGCGTAACAAGACAATGGTTTTTCCCTCAGTCAAAGCGTCAACTGCGATCGCCCATTCTTTTAAAGCGTGATTTAGCTGTTGGTTAGCAATATTCATCTAGCTACCTTGTTGTTCAGATAGATCAAGTCTAAAGGCAAAATGTAGATGATTTTAAATTAATCTGGACAAATCTAGAATAAAGACTGTGCGGGTTGTTTCTGCTTGAGGAATTACCGTTACGTGGCTAGCGATTTCTAAAGTATCGGCACGACGATAAGCATTGGGTATTAAGCGTATGCGGTCTACAGTAACGTCAACCAAAGTAGGAGGCTGCTGAAGCACAATTCCTAAAGGCTCTCCTGCAACATCTTTGCTAATAATAAAATATCCTGTTGTTTCTTGGTTAGTCAGGCTAACGCCAAACAATTTCTGATGCAGATCTACTATTGCTATTTCTCCCTCTGCCAGATGGCTTAGATTGACATGACTCAAGCCACTGCCATGAACCTCATTTTGTTTGACAATCTTCTGTACCTGCAAGATTGGTAGGGCTAGGGTTAATTTGCCTACTTCAAATACCAAGAGTTTGATCGTGGCATTGCTCTTAGGCAATATATTAAGGTTTGAGTTTGGATCGGCAATTAAATTACTCATAATTTGCAGCACTTGTTGATGGCAGATAAGCAGAAAATATCAAACTACCGTTGACTAACGGAGATATTGTTCAATTTCTGGTAAGAACTGTTTTTCCACGTAGGGTTTGGTGAAGAATCCCGCCGCCCCCAGGTTGATCGCTAACGTTCGATGTTGATCGCTACTTCGAGAAGTCAGCATAATCACAGGAATCTGAGCTAGCTGAGACTCTTTACGGCGAAGAGTCAAAAATTCAAAGCCATCGACGTTGGGCATTTCTACATCGCAAATTACCAAGTCAGTGGTCAAGTTATCCCGTAGCTGCTGGAGTCCCTCGCTGCCATCACGACCTTGCAATACTCGATATCCCCGTTGCTCTAGACTCAAAGCCAAGGTTCGCCTTAAGGCTGAGGAATCATCGATAATTAGAATAGTTTTTGTTTTATTAGTTTTAGCAGCTATTTCACCCCGCTCATCCCGATTAACCAACTGATTATTATCCAGCAGAATCTGTTTGATTTCCTGGATAAACTCTTGTTCGACATAGGGCTTAGTGAAATAGCCATCAGCGCCTAGCTGCTTTGCTAAATTACGGTGTTTTGCTCCACTACGGGAAGTCAGCATAAAGGTGGGAACTTGAGCCAGAGCCGAATCTCGACGACGCATGCCCAAAAACTCAAAGCCATTCATCACAGGCATTTCCACGTCACAGATAATTAAATCAAGGTGAGGATTTTGTTTAAAACCTTTTAAAGCTTCTTTGCCGTCTTTTTGCTGTACTACCTGATAACCTTCCTTCTCTAGAGTTAATGCCATGGTTCGACGTAAAGCCGTGGAGTCATCCACGATCATAATAGTCTTCAAAGAGGTTATTTTGGACTGTTCAACAACTGTATTAGTACCGATTATTTCAGGGGCGATCGCTTCGGCAATAGCAGGCTCATCCGCATCTACCAATGTCTCTAGAGCAAAATCAAAAGTCGGAACTGCGGGCAGGATATCTTCGCCGAGAATTGTGCTAATCAAAGCTGAACCATCAAAGGCAGGAATTAAGCTACCATCACCTAAAATAGTACAGCCATAACTGTAGGCGGGGGGAGCGATCGCCATACTGTAGGGTTTGATCACCAATTCTTGTTCACTAAGCAGACTGACAATTTCCAGGGCAAACAACTGCTGTCCTCGGCGCAGCAACAATAAAGGTGCTAACCAATCTTCTGGAGGTGCAATGGTTTTAAATGCCGTATTGTTCGAGTTTATATCTGTAACTGGACAATTATATTGCAACACCTGCTTCAGGTCATAAATAGGAATTAGCTTAGTATTAAGAGACAAAAACTTTTGCTCGTTAGCAAATTTGATCTGTTCTACTGTAGGAATAATAATTTCCTCAATGCTGTCAGAGGGAATCGCAAAAGCGGTTGACCCTAAAGAGCAGACCAACAGCTTGGCGATGGTTAAGGTTAGGGGGAGGCGCAGCTTAAAGGTAGAACCAACCCCAGGAGTAGAGGTAACGTCAATTTTTCCCTTAAGGGTTTCAATTTGCGATCGCACAATATTCATCCCCACACCACGTCCCGACAATTCACTAACCTTACTCGCGGTGGAAAATCCTGGCTCAAAAATGAGATCGAATAGCCTTGATTGAGGAGCATTGGCAGCTTCCTGGGGCGAAATCAAACCCCGTTCAATGCCTTTTTGCCTAATTTTAGCGAGATCTAAACCTTGACCATCATCCCTGACCTCAATCACAGTTTGATTACCCTGGTAATAAGCCTGAATTTCAATCGAACCAGCCGCAGGTTTTCCCTGTTGAGTGCGAATTTCTGGCGGCTCTATGCCATGGTCAAAACTGTTACGCAAAAGGTGTAGTAAGGGGTCTGCCAATTTTTCCAACACTGCCTTATCTACCAATACTCCAGTCCCGTTGAGCTTCAGTTCTACAGGCTTTTGATACTTATTCGCTAATTCCCGTAAGGTACGAGGGAAACGCTGCAAGATCTGATCCAGGGGCAGCATTCTCACCCACATCAGTTCATCGCGCATTTGACTCAACATTTGACGTTGGCTATTGATTGTGCGATCGGATTGCTGGGCAAAAATTGTAATATCATCCACGCTTTCTTCAAGCTGTAGCATCTCTTCGAGCAGCTCTTGTAATGAGGAATATAGCTGGCTATAGCGATCCATTTCCAAGACATCAAACTCATCGGATATGCCCAATTCTGGCGACAAATCAAGTTGGGCATTAACAAGAGTAGGAATTGGCTGAGAACGCTGTCCCAATAGCATTTGGTCGGATATTTCCCGCATTTTTCTGGTAATTCCTCTAAAACGAAGAAATTTCTGCCCCAGTTCAGATACGTTTTCTTGAAGCCGATCATTTTGGAGAGCAAGACTGTTGCGATTAATCGTTAACTCGCCCACCAGATTATTCATTCGTTCGAGGCGCTCCATTTCCACTCTTACTGAAAGCTTAGTCACAGCTTGAGTCTTTGGATCTGGCTTGACTGTTGGGGGTTGGGATTTAGCTGATTTGGCAGGTTGTTTCGTCGATGCTTCTAAAGTAAATACTTGCTCATCGTCAACCTGGGACAGACTCTCAAAGATTTCCTCAATTGAATCTATTGCTGCTGTCAGATTCTCGGACTTAGCGATCGCCTGAGTTATCGGGGTAGAAGCTGTATCTATATCATCGGGACTATCTGCAAGAATAGGCTCAAGATCATTATCAATATGATCAATTGTGGTAGCCGACTGTTGGTCGATCTCAGTAGTAGTATCGGAAACTGCCTCAGATATTTGCTCAAGATCGATCTTGGCTTCAGCAGTGAAATCATCTGCAACTTCTAACGGGGAAGCAAAGATATCTTCAAATGGTTCGAGTACAGAAGACCAGAGGTTATCATGCTCTAAGATAATCTCATTTGTTGCTTCAGATTCGGCAGGGGCGATTTCTCGATTGGGGATGATGTCGAAAATTTCATCGGTATCGTCGGTAGTTGATTCAGTTTCAGGTCGATCTTCAATGGCTGATTCAGCAATAGCGGCAAAGATGTCTTCGGCAAATGGTTCGGGTGGAGAAGACCAAAGGTTGTCTTGTTCTAAAGTTATTTCTTCAAAAGCATTTTCCTGGTCGATTATCTCAGTATCGGGTACAGAAGACCAAAGATTGTCTCGATCTAAAGTTATTTCGGCAAATTCTGACGAAGTATCATCATCTGTAAGGGAGGCAAAAATATCCGCCGCCGAAGGTTCTGGCTTGTTAGACCAAAGTTCTCGATCCAAAGCAATTGACAATTCATCATGGCTCACAGAATCTTCCGTCTGGAATGCTAACTCTTTTAAGCTAGAAGAAACCGATCCTCCCTGTTCGCGATCGCCTGCTAAAACTTGTTCTTTAGCAGCAGTACAGTCAATTACGGTAGCTTTAATAATTTCTACCGCGCGCTGGGGATTCTGAATAAGCGCGGCTTGAGCAGTCTGAACAATATCGCTAAATCCTGGCAAATTGAATAACTCCGCAAAACCAGCAAACATCTCCAAAGTTCCTGACAACTCTGCTGTGGGGTCAAAATTAGCAGGACTAGCCGCCACCCCCTGTAAGTGTTCGAGAGCTTGGGCTACATCTACTTCAAAAATTGAGTCAACAATATCGACTCCCAAATCATTTGAGCTGGGAATATAATTATCAGCATTTTTTAGGGCATCTTCAAGACGGACTGCTAAAGCTGTAAATACTGGTTCGGCGTTAAGCAGCGCCGCTGACTCATCAAAGCTGCCTGCTTCAATTTGTTGGGTTAAGGGTTGAGCAAGGCAGTCATAACCCTGTAGCAATAGACTTTCAAGTTCCCCATCAAAATCAACCTCGTCACTATAGAGCGCCTTGAAAAAATCTTCTAAACGGTGAGCTAATAATTCAATTGCCCCCAATTCGACGCTGGCGGCACCTCCTTTAATAGAATGAGCCGCTCGCATCAATTCATGTACTTTTGGCGTACTATGGTCTTGACGAATTTCCAGCAAGCCAGTTTCTAGAACCTGCAATAGTTCTTGAGCTTCTTCGATAAAAAATTGATACGCTTGGTCGCGGATATCAGGATTGAGTGACATGGTTTAGGTATCGCAGTGCGTTAATCGGTTAAGACAGAAAAGTTATTAATAGCTCGTGAGTAATTAGTGTCCTAATATAAATACGTGTTGCTGTATGGTTGGCAATTTATTTGGGAGAGAATAAAACTAAGTTTTGAATTGATTAACATTGGACTGAAGTTTTGCCGCAATCTCTGAAAGCTGTCGAATTGAAGCAGATACTTTGGTGGCAAATTGAGAATTACTTTGGGCGATCGCCGCTACCCTAGCAATAGTTTGATTAACCTCAGCGGTGGTAGCCGATTGATCGGCGGCTGACTGGGTGATTGAGCCAACTAATTTGCCAATTTCATGGCTCGCCTGACTGACTTGAGTGAGACTTTGACGAGTTTGCTGTACCAGTTTGTTACCTGAGGCGATTTGTTCTGCCCCTTGATTCATCGCCATTACTACTTCCCCTGTTTCTAGCTGAATTTTGCTAACTAAGGTTTCAATTTCTGAGGTAGCTTCGGCTGATTGAGTAGCTAAAGATCTAACCTCATCGGCAATTACGGCAAATCCCTTACCCTGCTCTCCTGCTCGGGCTGCTTCAATCGAGGCTTTAAGAGCCAATAAATGAGTTTGTGCCGCAAAGCGACTAATGAGATTTACCGCTTGAGAAATTTCTTGGGAAGATTCTCCCAACTTCTCGGCTTTAGAAGCGGTCTGGATTACGGTGTTTTGTACTGTATTAATTTCGGCGACGGTACGATTCATTGCCCGATCGCTGCGATCGAGGGTTAATGCCGCCTGCTGCACAAAATCCTCTGCTTGCCTTGCCTGGGTCGATACTAAACTGATAGACTCGTCCATTCCCTTGACCTGCTGTAGTATCCGCGTAATAGCCTCAGCCTGAGCTACGGTTTCTGCTGCCAAAGATTGAACGGCTTCGTCGTTGCTAGAGGTATTTGTCTTTACTTCAATAACTGCCGCTTTGGTCTGATTAACTAGCTTTTGCAGACTTTCGATAGTAGAGTTATAAGAATCGGCGATCGTGCCAATTTCATCATCTGTAACTCTGGCTCGAATGGTTAAGTCACCTTCAGATACGTCGTATACTTCTTGCAGTAAGCTTAAAGCTCGGCGTTGAATTGCTTCTTTGGCAGATTTCTCTCTAACCTCAGCTAATTTCTGCTGTTCTAACAACCCCAATCGAGTGGTCGCAAAAGCAATTTGAGCAGCAACCTGAGTCACAAACTCGATTTCTTCATCGAGCCAGGGTAGAGGAGTGATAGATTGATAAATCATTAACAAACCGTCTAGTTGATCCTCGACGATCGCTGGAGCAATGAGACAGGACTCAGCTGCCAAAGAGGTCAGGTACTGCTTTTTCGCGACAGATATATTTGCCAGAGCGACATTGTTAATTATCTCTACTGTTAGGGGCGGTTGTTGAGCGTATTCTGTCACTAAAGCCAGAGGCAAGTCCTGATGGAGTATTGCAGCTTGATTTGACCCATCTCTATATTCTGCTGTTACTTGGAAGCGTTGGGCATCCGTCAACTGATAGTAGGCAATACGGTCAGCATTGAGGACTTGATAGCTTGCTTGGATAGCAATCTGAGCGATCTCAGATTTATTGACAACATTTACTAGCTGTAGGGCAATATTTCTCAGACTTTGTGATTGTTGAACAATCGAGGTTTGTCCTTGAACTAAACTGGCTAACTGAACCGCCATCTGGTTGATATTCTTGCCTAATTGGGCGATTTCATCTGTACCCTTGAGATTCAATCTAGTGGTAAAATCCCCTGCACCAATTTCCTGCACGGCATCAGCAGCCTGGAGTATCGGTCGCAATAGTCGGTGAGCCAAAGTATAGGCGATCGCTCCTAGCCCTAAAGCAACAAAGCCAGAACCAAGTAGAAAGATTAATCTCAGTCTTTGCTGTGGGGCAAACACAATGGCGGTATCTGTAGTTAAGAGCGTCTGCCAATTTAATGGTAACTCCTGAACGGATTTGCCAGGAGCATAGCTTAAAAACTGTTGGGTATTGGTTTTGGTATTTGATACAATGCCCGTTGCCACATTTGAACTATCTAAGATGTTTTCTGGGTCGTTAAAGACATCCCCTGCCTTAAGGGCTTGGTAAGCATCAGTCTGAGTAGCTGCTTGACCATCACTTTTAGTCTTAATCGTATATTCTCTATCCGAGCCGAGAAAGATTTCTCCCTGGTCGTTTAACAGATAATATTGACTCCCTGGAGTAGCAAAGTCTTTGAGCAAGTTTTTAAGGGCTTCAACGGGAATTCTTGCCCGAATAAAGCCAATGGTCTTTCCCGTTACTCGATCTTTAATTGGTGATGCCGTATAAACGCTAAATTCTCCCGAACTAGTAGAAATGGTCGGCTGAGAAATTACCGCCCCATCAGCTTTGATTGCCGCCTGAATATAGCTACGATTGAGGTGATTAGCTAAACTTTGACCGTCGGTTTTAGCAATCACCTCGCCCTGGGCATCAAATACGGCAATACTACTATATACGCCATAGGCATCCTGAATTTTTTTCAAAGCAGCCGACCTATCTTCAGCGGTAGCGCTATTGCGATTGGGGTCGCTAAAAATGGGCGAAGTCGCCATCATCTGTATATCTTTAAAGCGATCGCTCATAAACAGATTGACTTGATTTTGCAGATCCCTAACCAGAGTTTTTCTGACGGTAATATTTTCTTGCTTAATCGAGTCGGCTGCAAAATAATAGGCGGTAGTACCCACCGCTAAAGTAGGAATTGTGCCAATAGCGATCGCTAAAACGGTGGTCTTAAACCGAATACTCTGTCGTTGCCACCAAGAAGGGGAGGGAGAATAATCACTCTGAAAAACTTGTTCGGGAGACAGTTCTAAGTAGTTATGGTGAGCAGAATTCGTCATAGAAGTCTCAATAAAAATCCCAATAAAAATCTGAATAAATTAGCTGTAATTAACTAACTTTAAATTTAGCCACACTGTTTTGTAGCTGCTGTGCCACTAAGAGCAAGTCTTGGAATGATGTCGAAACTTCTCCTGCTTCAGCGGCAGTCTTACTAGAAATAGCGGCAACGTCTACCATCGTTTGGCTGACTAGCTCCGAGTCTTGTGACTGAGCGACTGTAGCCGCAGCAATATCGCCCACTAGCTGATTTATTTCCTGGCTCACATCAGCAATCTGAATCAGGGATAATCGCGTCCTATCAACTAATTTAGTGCCTGTCACCACCTGTTCTGTACCAGCTTCCATTGCCGCTACCACTTCATTTGTTTCTGCTTGAATCTCTGCTACTAACGCTTCAATTTCCGCCGTCGCTGACGCTGATTGACGAGCCAGAGAGCGCACTTCATCGGCAACTACGGCAAACCCGCGACCTTCTTCTCCCGCATGAGCCGCCTCAATGGAGGCATTAAGCGCCAGCAGGTTAGTCTGATCGGCAAAGTTACTAATTACATTTACTACCTTGGAAATCTTTTGAGATGATTCCCCCAGACGTTTGACTTTCTTCGCTGTTGCAGCCACGGTGTCCCGTATTTCTTGGAACCCTGCTACCGTCTGATTCATCGCGTCATCCCCAGCCTTAACCGTTTCTGCCGACTTGAGCATGGCTAATTTGGCTGCTTTGGCATTGTTGGCTACTGCCTGAATCGAATCGGTAATTCCTTGAATTCTTTCGAGGGCAGTATCGATCTCCTTCTTTTGTGCCGTTGCTCCAGTGGATAATTCTTTGATGGAACGGTCTTTCTCGCTAGTGGTAGTAGATACCTGGATGGCAGCCGTTTTTACCTGGGACACCAATTTCCGCAAACTTTCAATCGTCGCGTTATAGGAATCACCAATGGTGCCGATTTCATCTTCTTGTACTTTAACCTGTACAGTTAAATCTCCCTGGGAAACAGGATCTACTTCCATCAACAATTCCAACGCTCGACGTTGCAGATTTTCTTTTGCCGCACGTTCTTTTTGTTGTAACTGCTGCTGCTGTTCTAGCAGCTCAATTTTTTCGATTGTTCGACCAACCTGTTCGGCAATCTGACTCAATAAGCTTATTTCGTCCTGTTGCCAAGTCCGAGGCTCGCTACACTGATGGGCAATCAGTAACCCAGCTAATCTATTAGTACCGACTACGGGAGTTACAAGACTGGCAACTACTGCAAACGGTTCCAGCATTTTCAGATGACAATCATGTAATCCAGCCTGAAAAATATTGGCGATCGTCTTTACCTCTCCCTGCTGATATTTCTCGGCATACCCTTGGGCAAAACAAGGGTCGTTAATTTCTGCGCCCAAAGCAGTGGGAAACCTCTCATCGACTGCTTCGGCGATAATTTTACCCCGCCAATCTGCGTCAAAGCGATGATAGATTACCCGATCTGCACCGAGTACGGCTTTACTGCTCTCTACGGCAGTTTGCAATATTTGTTGGACATCTACAGCCTTGGATATATCGTAAGTAATTCCCTGTAGCAGGCGAGAACGCTCGACATCTTGTCTTAGAAGAGCCTGATTCGTTTCAATCGAGTCGGCAAGGAGGTTAAAAGTACTGCCCAATAGTCCCACTTCATCCTTGGTATTGATTTTTGCTCTGGTAGCCAAATCCCCTTGGGAAAAATTGTGAGCAACCTTTTGCAGATTCTCAAGCGGTTGGGCGATCGCTTTTCCGAGAATTTTGCTGAGATAGATAATTAAAACTAAAATTATCAGAGACAAAATTGATTGAGCTAGTAGGCTGCTCTTTAATATGCTGTCAAAGGACTTGAGAGAACTTCCGTGGACTAATACTCCGATCGTCTGACCATTTTGAGCGGTTAAGGTTTGCGCCACTAGAGCATATTTGTTCCCTTCGATGGTTTCAATCTGCTGTACCACCTCTGGGTTGCGCTCAACTGCCTGTTGCAGAATTTGATTATCTGTTAAGGGTACGTTGAGGCTAGTTTTACCAGCAAAATTTACCAGGGAAGATGCCAGGGCAAATTCTCCATTTGTTTGAGGTACATAGACGGCACTGTAGTTTTGCTCCTCCGTGATAGTGGTGACGATTTGCTGTAAATCTTGATTGTCAGCAGGATTTTTCTCAGACAAGACTAATTGAATCACCTGACTTTTAGTCTTGAGCCGAGATGTTCCCTGTTCCAGCAATTGGTTTTTGAGAGTTCCCTGAAGAATTAACCCCCCCGCACCCACAACTAAAAGTAGACCACCAAAGCTAAACCAAGGAATTAGGTCGGTCTTACGGCTAATGGGCAAATCGTATAACCAACGCATCCAAGAAGATCCTGAAGTTGAGATATCGACAAACTGAGATTGATCGTTTGGCAGATTATTCATAAAAACTAAAATAGACTTGAAGTTAATTACTGGTTCGGAATTAAAATTTAATATGTTTAATAAATTAAATATGGTCAATTATTGTTAATTGGCATAGCCGCAGCGATCCTGGCAGAATCTAAAGCCAAAATCATTTCTCCTTCTGGCTTAAGCCAATATCCCTGCATAAAATTACTTAACCTCGAATTCGCCTGAGAACTCATGGCAGCTTGTATGGTCGAGATGTCACAACTTTCCAAATCTTCTACCCTGCCCACAATCAAGCCAAGATGAATATTACTCAGTGCGATCGCGCTGTCGATGGGGAGATAAGACAATTGCCGTCTGGTGCAGCAAATTTCCCTGGTGCTGATACCAAGAATTTAGACCGATTAAATGTGCTAAATCGACCATCCACAGAATCTCGCCGCGCCAGTTATAGACACCCATTACCCAGGCAGGCATTTGAGGAATTGGCACAATTTGACCAAAGGGAATTTTTAGCACCTCAGTAATGTGGTCGATGGGCAACATTGCTTTGGTATGAGGGTCAAGCTGAAATCTTAAAAATTGGGTGACCGTATTTTCTGCGACCAGAGGCGATCGAGAATTAGCAAAATCTGATGAGGATAGATTGGACACAGTGAGAAATTTTACCTAAATTCCATTAACAACAGGCTATTTGATGGCGATCCGAGGGCTACGGTTCGCGCGACGCGAAGGACGCGATATGCGGAGCGGGGGGACGTGGAGCGAAGCGGAGCTAATCCCTCTTCAGGGACGTAGTCCTTTAGGGCTTGCACTAGATGCGGTGAGTGTATCCTTTAGGACGTAAGGAGCTAATCCTTATGCGAAGCGGGACGCGAAGCTAGTCCTTTAGGGTAATTGCTGGGCAGCTTCAAGGATGAAGCTCTTTGACCTTACGCACCAATTCTTCTTGGTCGATGGGTTTAGGAACATAGGCATCTGCTCCCTGTTTCATACCCCAAAACTTATCCATTTCCGTACCTTTGGTCGAACAAAGAATAATCGGGATTTTATTTGTATTCTCAGAACCTTTTAGTTCTCGACAAATTTCAAAGCCACTGCGTCCTGGCAAAACTATATCCAAAACAATTAAATCGGGGCAATCTTGCCGAATTTTTTCCAAAGCCTCCTCACCACTCAAGGCAAAGGAAACTTTTATGCCAGCTTCCTGCAAACAACCCGAAATAATCGATCTCTCAGTAGCCGAATCATCAACGATCAGAGTGTATCCCATAAGAATTTCACCTCATTTAAAATAAAATAAACCTCTAGCTTTTCTTTTGAACTACATGTTTATCAATAGTGTTTAAAACCTGTTCGGGTTCTGCTGGTTTGCTGAGAAAGTCAGTCGAGCCGACCATTTTGGCTCTAACCCGATCCACAATACCGTCATTCCCCGTAAGAATCACGATGGGCGTGTTTTTGAAAAAAGAAAGTTTCCGCAACTGCGAACAGATTTCGTAGCCATTGGTGTTGGGCATGATCAGGTCGAGAAAAATCAAGTCTGGTTTACGACTGAGTAAAACGGCGATCGCCCTCAAGCCATCCATTTCACTGACAAAGTTATATCCAGCCTCGGTAATTATGTTCTCCATGGTTTGACAGATCAAAGCACTGTCATCAATACAGGCAATAGTCAAGCGACGAGGCGTATTGTTCTTAAATAGTTTTTGCACCACAGGAGTTGATACAGGCGGCGCAATATCGCTTACTGCCACCAGATGTACCAAACCTAGCTGAATATAGGGTAATAACGACCGCGTTACGGTAACTACGTCTCGCCTCATCCTAATACTCAAATCTCGTAGGGTTTGCTTGCCGTCAAGGAGTTGGCTCAGATTTTGGTAAACCTGTGGCGAGGTTTTGCTTTTGAGTGCCTCTGGCTGGCGAATTGCTGGAGTTAAGTCGGGAGACCGATCTGCTACTTTCGCTCCTTCCCAGGCAGCATAAAGCTTGCTTGATTCTTTAATTACCTGTTCGGCATCGATTAAAATTAGTCGAGTAGTCAATAAATTGTCTTTGACTAATTCACAACTTACTTCCATTGCCTGGGTAATATCAAAAAAAACTTCAATTACCGTAGCTCGAATAACTTTTGTCGCTTGTTCTCGACTTATTTTATTTTGGTCGATCCAGACAGAGAGCAACTGATATTCCCAAGAAATTCTTGATTCTTCGTGAGCAATATTAGTCAAGGCAAACTGTAATTCTTCAATGTTTGCCAGTCTTTCAGGACAATATGCAACAACATATCTCCTCCATCTTCTAACGGGATGAACTCCCCCGCCAGCATACACAATCCGTCCCAGATACAGATATAGTATCCAGGTATGTTCTTGAGTATCGGAGATAATTAGCTGACCGCTAAATCGAGATTCTTTGAGAGAATCAAAAAACTTGATCTGCTTACTAGCCGTAAAGTGTTGGATATGAGTCCGAGCATGACTAGTTCCGTTTTTGGCAGTCGTCATTACAAACTTCCTCAGATAAAAACGATCGCGATTTACTAATAAACTATGGCTCAAGCCATAGCGGTAGAATTTATAGTCAGATCGATAGCTGTTTGCTCCAGAGATTGGTTCCCCTTTTGATAGGAAAGTATTCTCTCAGAGGCGGTCAATTAATGACTAAAATCTATATTGCGATTTATGATATTTTTGAGCGATCTCAATCTCTATAGTTCCCGAAAATCTGATAATATTATCAGCCTCATCAATATTTACTAGGATCAGCAAATCTTTAGACAATCATTTATACCCAGATGAATCAAGATTCATACGACCTTAATCAGCAGCTACTGCAAAATTTAATGGAGCAGGTAAATATAGCTGACATTGATGAACTGAGCCAAAGGGCAAACGTGGCTCGATTACAATTAATTAGAATTCAAAGGGGTCTAATACTTAATATTTCCCTGGGGGCGATCGCCAAAATTGCTCAAGCCCTTGGGATCTCAGTTGACAAACTACTTCGGACTTTTGTTGAACCGTCCGTTATAGTAAGTAAATCCTCCCCAGTATCTCCTAATAACGATGCTCTTAATGCTTGTCGCCAAGAATATCAGAAACTTCAACAAGAGATGACGCAACAAAAAGCAGCTTTAACAGCCGAGTTTCAAACTGCTAGTTTAGAAATCATCGAATCTTGGCTACTTCAATGGCCCACGGCGGCGGCGGCTGTCCGTCAAAATCCTCAACTGCCAGCAACTAGACTTCTGTCTCTGGTGGAACCTGTCGAACAGCTAGTTGAACAATGGAAGGTAGAAACTATTGCTAGTGTAGGAGATGAATTGCCTTACGATCCTCAGCAGCATCAATTAATCAAGGGAACGGCTCAACCTGGAGAAATAGTCCAGGTGCGATATGTGGGCTATAAACAAGGAGATAAATTACTGTATAAGGCGAAAGTAAGTCCAGTCTCTTGAGGAATGAGGTCGAGATTGGCTAATAACTGATAACTAACAACTAATGACTAACAGCTTATGAACTGGTGGCAGAAACTCAAGAAAAATACTTTGGCACGTCTTGGTGCAGGTATATTGATTATCTTTTATCTGGCGGTGATTTTTGCTGATTTTATTGCGCCCTATTCTCCCTATGCTTCTCAGGATGATGGTTCTCTATTACCTCCCACTGCTATACACTGGCGCGACTCCACAGGAAAACTGACTAATCCCTTTGTCTATCCGACAACTCAAGGCATCACGGATATTGATACAGGCGATCGCCTATTGATTATCGATCGCGACCGTCCTTCGCCCATTGGTCTATTGGTTCAGGGTAATCCTTATAATCTATTTGAGATTTCTCTACCACTCCCCCCCAAGTTTGAACCAGCGAGAATCTTTCCTGGTATTTCCCTCAACAGACATTTGTTTGGTACTCTTGGTCAAGCAAAAATTAATATTTTAGGCACGGATGAACAGGGAAGAGATTTATTTAGTCGTTTACTCTTCGGTGGCAGAATCAGCTTGTTTATTGGATTAGCAGGAATCGCCGTGTCTTATCCCTTGGGTATGCTAGCAGGAGGCATTTCTGGTTACTTTGGTGGCTGGACAGATGCGGTGATTATGCGGGTAGTAGAAGTATTGATGACCATTCCAGGCATATATTTATTAATAGCTTTGGCTTCGGTACTGCCACCTGGCTTGAGTAGCGCCCAGACTTTTTTACTTATTGTCCTAATTACTTCTTTTATTAGCTGGTCGGGATTAGCAAGGGTAGTCAGGGGACAAGTTCTATCCATTAAGGAACAAGAATTTGTCCAGGCAGCGATCGCCATGGGAGCAAATCCGCTATATATTATAGTGCGCCATATTTTGCCTCAGACCGCTACCTATATTATTATTTCAGCCACTCTAGCCGTACCTGGCTTTATTATTGCCGAATCGGTATTGAGCTTGATTGGCTTGGGCATTCAGTCCAAAGATCCTAGTTGGGGAAATTTGTTATCTTCTGCGACCAACGCTTCGATATTAGTGTTACAGCCTTGGTTGATTATTCCTCCAGCTTTATTAATTATCTTAACTGTCTTAGCATTTAACCTTCTGGGAGATGGTCTGCGAGATGCCCTAGATCCCCGTAGTCTCTATCAAAATAAATAATCAGTCCTAAAGGATAAGCTTCGCAAATAATTAATGCATGGACAATCCAATTGAAAGAGTACGCCTGTCTAAAACTGCCGAAGATCAGTTAACTAAACTCAAGCGCAACACCAAGATTAAACAATGGAATATCCTGTGTCGTTGGGCTTTTTGTCGTTCTTTAGCTGAATCTAGCATTCCCTCCCCTGTGCCAATTAAAACCGACAGTAAGGTGGAAATAGCCTGGAATGTTTTTGGCGGCGAGATCGCCGATATACTCTTGATTGCTCTCAAACAAAGATGTCATCAAGATGGCTTGGGAACGGAGCGAGATACTCTAAAGCAACAGTTTACCCTGCATCTGCATCGCGGTATTGGTTATTTGGCGGGAGATCATCAAATTAAACAGATTGAAGACTTAAACCACATCCATCTTGAGACCTGGAGTTTTTGACGATACTGGGATATTGTCATTAAGGAGGCTCACAAGTGGCAAAAATTAGGATGCTAAAAGTAAACTATCACCAGTGGAATCAGAGCGTAGAACAGTTGAGAGAAATGTCGCTCACTGCGGTTCATCCCCGTACCCGTGAACGCTTGATGGCTCTTTATGAAATCTGTCTGGGCAAGAGTGCGACGCGAGTAGGACAAGAGACCCAGAGGAACCCACAAAGGATAATGGACTGGGTGCATCGATATAACCATAGCGGACCAGATGCCTTGACCTTCCGACAGACAGGAGGTCATCCCCCCCTTGATCTGCGGATGCAGTTGACGGGGGGGATGGGTTGATTCGCTCCGCGTTGGCGGTAGCAGCAACCCCACCTCAAAAGCGAGAGCAGGAGTCCCATCAACCGAGATGGACTTTAAAACGACTGGTGAAATGGTTAGAGTCAAAATTTGGGGTGAGCAGTTGTCGAGAGACGGTGCGTAAAGCCCTCCGAGGGTTAGGGTTTTCCTGGACTTCAAAAAGTCTCCTTCTATGGGGTGTACCTCTATAATCTCGGACAGGTCAGGTTCTTTCCTTATGATAGAGCCAATGGGTTCAACCAAGATTGAAGTAGTCAAACAGCTTCGAGCTGAATTTCCCGATCTTGAGATGACCTTGGTTTGGGACGGTGCTCCCTATCATCGTTCTGGAGAAGTCAAGACAGCGATCTCGGAGTTAGAGATTGAACTCCAACCATTACCAGGCTATAGTCCTGACTTTATGCCCGTCGAACACCTATGGCAATGGTTGCGGGAGGATGTCACTTATCATACCTGCTATGAGCAAGAAGCGGAGCTAATTGCACAAGTCAAGCAGTTTGAGGCTCGCATCAATGCAGAACCCATGGAAATTGCTGACAGGTTATGGGTTACAACTCACCTCAACCCAGAGGTAGAAAAACTACGGGTCTCAACCTAGACGTGGTTTAGTGGCATTAGGACGCGACGATTAGAGATTAGTTGGTGCTGTTCCTCGAATAAAATTCGATTTAATCGGGTTTATTGGTCTAATTTAGTTTAATTAATCTGCTGCTAATCATTTCATAACTGATAGATTTCCGTTTCATCTATTCCTGACATCCAGACATACATTCCCCTGCTTCATTAAATCCCATAGTTTGACCGCTCAAAGGAAGATAGACAGGCATATCAGTAGATTGAATAAACAAATCTGTCTTTGTATCTGGAATAACTATTCCGTTTTCTGTCGCAGCTTCGTTGGCATGAGAAGCGATCGCGGAAGTTGGTTGAATTAATTCATTAACCACATAGGCTGCTTCTGTTGGTCCTGTGGTGTAGGTATCACCAATATTGATTACTGCTACCGAAGCACCATACTGATCGGCCACCACTGTTGACTGCTCTGCGGTAACACCAGTATCCCCTGATAGATATACAACAAGTCCATTGCTAAAGGTAAGTACATAACCCGTCGGTGGTCCAACATAGGCAGTAAGACCAGCAGCTTTTAAATATTCTCCCAACTCGCCTTCAATAAACTCTCCACTCAATCCATTCGAGTGAACTGCGGGGACAGTAGTAATTTCTACCCCGCCTACAGTCGTAGAAGCCCCAAAACGGACAAGCTGCACGGACTCAGGGTTTCCCCCTGAAGCTTCAACTTTGTTCGACAAAAAACTAGCCATCTCACTACCGACGACAATTTTGGCTTTCTTAGCTACAGCAATATCGACGGTATTAGAACTAGGGGTGACATCTTCATTAGCTTCTGGTTTGCCACATTCACCTGCATTGACTGTTGAGATACGGCGATCGCCTAAATGATCTCCGTGAACATGGCTTAATAAAACCACATCTATATTAACCTAGACGCTCATCCTCTCCTCCCGCAACAGTTTGTCCCGCATCATAGAGTAGGCGTGTACCATTAGGATCTTCAAAAACCAATGCTCGATCTCTGGCGCAAAATTCTCCATCGTGACTACCTAATGGTGTAATCTTCACCTCAGAAGCATAACTAGCGGAAGCGGTAAAAATAGTAATTGTCAAGGTAACTAACCCTGATAAGTATTTTTTCATGAAAATAATACGAGAGCGCGGAAACCGTGTGGCTTCAGCCCACGGAGGAACAGCCACGACGTAGTTTACTGCGTCGTAGGCTACCCTGCCCATTTCGTCCTCCAAGTGTTATAGGTTAAAAATTCAATGTCTTTTGTCTGCGCAGATTGAGTTAGTCGCTTGCCAGTCTCAAGAGAATGTAAGCTAACTACTTTCCTGCTTGGCTCTTTTTTGGTTGGTATCACCCTTTCTCCACCTATATAAGTCAATCCCCATTTAGGATGTTTGACTATTGAGCCACGTTTGAAGCCAGCAGAAATTGTTCCGCCGTAACGAGATCTCGATATGACCCGCTGCGTGTTCCAATCTATGCAGTTGACGACGATGAAATCGTAATGGAGTGACAACTAAAATATTCTTATTGACTGGATTAGTTTCTCCACCAACAGCAGAATAAGCCAAAGTAAAACTATCAACACAGTGAGCAGCAAACACTGTTGCCATCTTAGTTTTTAGTTTTCGTAACTCCAAGCTGTTTTCTCAACTCAGCAGTTTCGTGACCTTGAAGTAATTCAACTGGTGCTATCTTTCTAGTTGAGAGTAAAACCAATCTTTACCTACTTGAAGCGGAGAAAAGGTTTTACCCCATTTACCACCGCAAGAAGTAGCCTTAATATCTTCTACTGCAAAGACTGTAATTGGATAGATTTTACTCAACCAAGTAGCTATCCTAAGTTTCCACTGCCAACGGCTTTTGGTGCTAGGAGCTAATTTAATTTTGTTTCTTAGCCTGTTCCATCTAGCTTGGCGACATGGGGTTTTCCTTCCTCTTCTGGTTCGACGCATTTCACGTCTGGTCTTAACGTGCTGTTTAACCCAGTCAACAGCTTTGGCTTGAATATTCAAGTACTGATGAGTTGAACTAGCGACTGTAAAACCTTCCATTTTTGAGCCTGGATACGATACCTAAAGCTATATCCTGATAGTTCCTAGCACTTGGATTCAGACATTGAGACGAACACAGAATATACCTCGCTTCCAAAAAGGAGTAGCTTTGCCTGATTTTATCCACTTATCTGCACGAGCAGGAGTGGTAGGCATTAGCGAAATTTGATTGTAATCGACTACTGGTACTGATTCTTGTCGTTGCATTTGCCTATAAGGGCTAATTTGTACTTACCTTCGGCACTGACTAACGCAGGGAATAAAGACTAGGTAGGCATCCTTATTGTGCTTTGAAGTACCACCTTCAGTTAATTCAGTTGTGGCACTTTGCCACTTGCCTAGACACTCGTTTAATTGCCCTAACCGATGGCTTTCGGTATTAGGCAAGCCCCTTGCTTTAGCTAAGGGTGTGTGACGTTTAATCTTCGGTCTACTCTAAATTGAATCAGCGCAAATTACTTACAAAGTAACATTAAGACTAACAGATGAGGCGATCGCAGTTATAGAACTGGTAGTTGTCATCTTCGAGACTTCCTCGCCAAACTTTATTGGAATTTCCCCCTACTTCTACGTATATAAGTGTACAGGTATCTAGAATGCTAGACACGGTTGTGGTACAGATCATAGTTCTTATTATTGATTAGTAAAAAAGAAAGATAAAAAGGGGAACCAGCCCGTTCCCCAATTAAAGTCGTCTATAGCACTTGCCAACCTGATTAGTAATATAGTACTTATTGATGCAATAGTCAACAAGAAGATGCGGTCGGTAAAAATTATAATAAGGTAAGAAAAAGACCGAACTGATTAGTCTTAAGTACTACCCCTGTTAAGGTGAGCGTATGTACTATTAATGCTACTGGAGATTTTGAAAAGTAGAAACATGAGGATGTTTGGGGTCATAAGTTGATTTAGGTTTGGGCTTTTTCTGACCTCTGGGAGAAGACGAAAAACGTTTGAGATTAACCCCGCTAGCCCATTGTTGAAAAGTCTGAGCCAACTTTTTGACACTCATCTGACGACAAGACAACCAAAGTAGCTGAGGCAAAGCGATGCCTTCGGCTAGCCCTAAAGGATTCCCTAAAGGATATATGCCCTACATTTTGAAAGTTTCGAGAATTTGTTCTGGTCATGCCCCGAAAATATGGCTTTGATTCGTCATATTGCTCTCAACTTACTTTCCAAGGAAACTTCTTTCAAAGCAGGTAAGAAAGCTAAACGCAAAAAAGCTGGATGGGACAATGCTTATTTGAATAAAGTCTTGGCTGGTTGAGTATGGTTTTGCCCTGAACCCTATATTGATTTATTTGACTTAAGCCAACATTCTAGCTTAATATAGAATTAGTAATCGAACTGTAAGTTAGATTACAATTGTCGATAGAGAAGAGTTCAGCTTTATATGGAAATATTGTCTCTTGCTCTCTTGCTTGTGTTAGTAACTGTCTATGACGTAGCCGTTAATACCTAATTGCAAATTAGGTAAATTTAAATTAAACACAGGATTTTGAAGCTAGAATCAAATAACAGAGGAAAAAGAAGAGAGATTATAAATTTTGCTTCAACACGAATCTTTTCCTCTACTTAGCAAAATTCAACCAATAATTAGGTTGGCACTGCCTTAAATCAAGACAGTGCTTTTTGCTTTAGGAAAAGACCTTGTGCCTGTCTAATCATTTCTTGGTAATCAGCAAATGACACATCTTGACTAAATTAGGTAGCTAAATTATTTCCAAAAAGTAGAGCTATTGAAGTTTTTAAAAATTACTCGACAAAAAGCTAATATTATTCAATCAATACTTTCTTATTTGAGCTATTAGAAAATAAACCCAGCAAAGGACCGAGAATAGCTCCTGCTATAAATCCCCCTGCATGCGCCCAATATGCAACTCCACCGCTTTCCATCCCCACGCTAGCTGTAACCTCAAAGGAAGAAATACCATTTAATGCTTGCTCGACGAACCAAAATCCCAGAAAATATACCGCAGGAATTCTAAAAACGGGGAAAAAGAAGCCTAACGGAATTAGGGTAACAATTTTTGCCTGGGGAAACTTGAGAATATATGCCCCCATGACTCCTGCGATCGCACCACTAGCACCAAGAGAAGGAACTCCAGACATGGCTGAGAAAAACCACTGCGCCAAGACAGCTAATACACCACAAGATAGATAAAAGAATAAAAATTTTGTTGCTCCTAATTCTTCTTCAATATTGTTGCCAAATATCCATAAAAAGAGCATGTTAAAACCAACATGCGTCAACCCAGCGTGAAGAAATTGAGAGGTAATAGGAGTGATTATTTCTGGAATATCTTGATGGATATTTACGCCACTAAAGCTAGCGGTTAATTCCTTGGGAACTACTGCAAATAAATGAAAAAAGACATCTAACTGATTAGGATTTAAAGACAGCTCATAAATAAAAATTACGATGTTAATCGTAATTAGGATATAGGTTACGTAGGGGGTTATTTTTATGGGATTTTCGTCTTTTAATGGAACCATTTTGGGAATAATTAGTAGTTAGTGAGTTTGTATGATGCCTTTGTTCAATGCGATCGCTATTACACAAGATTTTACTAAATTGAATGCTTAGTCATCTATCTCAGGGTATGTTTGGTAATTTAACACCTGTAATTTGACACAATGCTATAAATGTAATTCAACACCTGAAGCAGATGCAATATTAAGCTGTTTAAGAAATAATAGTATATGAAATAAGTAGGTAGGCTCAATTAAATATAAAACCTGAATTTGACAAATTACTTAGCCTGACTGTGTTAGAGAGATTTATCTACTTATCGGTATCTTATAAATAAATACGTCTACCTACTTAAGTATAAATTCTTGTTAGTTAAACTTTACGATGAAATTATCCGATTTAGACCTTAGATCTATTGACCGCATTGTAGAAATGGCTTGGGAAGATCGCACTCCTTTTGCTGCCATCGAAACTCAGTTTGGTTTGAAAGAAAAAGAAGTAATTGCCCTGATGCGACAAGAGATGAAGCGTTCGAGCTTTATCATGTGGCGCAAGCGAGTAACAGGACGCAATACTAAGCATCTGGCAAAAAGAAATTTTATCGAGGGGAGATTTCGTTGTAAAGAACAGAAGTAGAGACAAGTTGACTGCTCACCGCCCTAAACGGATCGGTGATTCTAGCTTCTGATTAAGAGCATTGATCATCCTAGAAATTTCATTTATTTTGTCTATTAACAGTTTTAAAGATGTTGGAAGGATAGTAGTTTTTTTGAGTTATATAAGCAGGGGAATAGTTATCAGAAGATAGGTGATATATCTGGATTAAGTCGGGAAAGAGTTCGACAAATTCTTAATAGACATCCTCTATTCCGTAAATATCAGCAAGAGCAAAAGGAAGGAAATCTGTAATCATTCTGATTAATAAATATCGCGCTAAGTTGTTGCTTGAATTTCCGCTTCAGTTATCTCTCTCAATCGCACTTCATCTCGCTGCGGATCGGCATGAGTTACCTGCATTTCCAGGCGTTCTCCCAAAGTAACAGGGCGATTAAAGCGGTGAGGTAATTCCATACCGAGATCTTCAATCAAAATTAAGCCCAAATCTTCGTCTTCTCTTAGCCAGCGTAAAACTAATACATCCCACACACATTTTGAGTTACGTCTTAGATACTCTAGTCCCCAATAGCGATTTGTCTGACGCTCTACTAAGGTTGCTTCATAGGATGAGCTACTAACGCTATAGACAATCTCTTGAAGCTCTTCGCGAGAAAAAGGTAATGCTTCCCCTCTAAGATGAGCTTTGATTTGAAAATGGGAGAGCAAGTCTGTATAGCGACGGATCGGGGATGTTACCTGAACATAGCTTTCTAAGCCTAAGCTAGCGTGGCGAATGGGGGACATACTCATTTCGCTCCGAGGCATACAGCTACGGATGGCGCAGAAACGCGTGGGACCTGCTGGTAGTTTGAGTAGTTCTTCTTCGGTCGGTAATTCAGGTTGAGGCTGACCCCTGTAGGGCAGAGGCAAGTTATGTTCTACGCCATATCTACCACCGATTTGACCTGTAAGAATCATCATTTCGGCAACTAGCTGGCGAGAAGGAGAGCTATCAATTAGTTCAATGGTCACTTCCTCGTTATCTTTGACCTTGATTACCGACTCAGGCATTTTAATCTGAATCGCGCCTTCTGATTTACGCCAGCTTCTTCTGAGATAGGAACTTTTCGCCAGATCGGCAATTTCGGGTTCGTTTTGCACTCCAAGCTGCAACATTTCATCTACATCATCATAGGTAAGACGATAAGTAGGCTTAATCAAACTAGGATGTATTTCGTACTCTTGAATGCCGCCAGACTCATCGAGAATTACTCCGAAACTAAGGGCAGAGCATACCTGACCCTGTACCAGACTCATGGGTCCTGTTGCCAATTCTGGGGGGAACATGGGAACCATCCCCGTCGGGAGATAAAGGCTGGTGCTGCGACGACGAGCTTCTAAATCTAATTCGTCTCCTGGATCGACTATGCGAGTTGGATCGGCAATATGAACCCAAATTTTCACTGTACCATCTGCTAAATATTCTATGCTCAAGCCATCATCAATCTCAGTAGTACTTTCATCATCAATCGTACAAACCTTGAGATGAGTTAAATCTAAGCGGTTTTCATCAGCTTCGGCAGGATCGAACTGAAGGCGAGGTTGCACCACATCAAGTACCTTTCTAGAGAACGTTGTTGGATAAGCACTACGGCGTAAAAATAGATTTTCGTGCTTGCTCCACCATCCTAGATCTACTAGCAGTTGCCAAGCTCCTTGGGCATCAAAATTTTTGCCTGCCTCTTGCAGTATTTCTTGCGCTACTTTAGAGGAACTATTAGCCTGGAGAGCAACTTTTTCAATCGCTTCTAAGCGGAGGCGATCGCTTTCACTCCATTCAATCTTCTCCCCTGCTAAAGCCTGCTTGAGATGAGCAATAAACTGGGTTTTTTCCTGCTCTTTTTGTTCTTGCACCTCTAACTGGTGTTTAATCTCTTCTACCTGAGCAGCAGGACGAGGTTCGTAATAATCTGATTTTTGCTTGAAATAAACTTTGTCTTGGCTCAGGAGACAATGAGCGGCGTAGCAGGCTACAGGGCTTTGAGCGGAAAATAGCAACTCTGCCATTTGTTGGGGGGTGGCAGTTTCACTATCCTCGACTAACATTTCCCAGGCAATTTCCAAACTGCTAGGATCGAGATAAGATTCTACCTCCGAGAGAAAGCTGTTGATTTGTGAAGATTCATAAGTACCTTCAACCATATAATCGACTCGTTGGGGACGTATTTTGTGCGACTGTCCCCCTGCATCAATTACAATCCAATCTTTTTTTCCTTCTGGTCTTTCGGCAACTGCAAGACGACGTTCTCCTTGCACTCTGAATTCAATCAGCTTTCCTTGTTCCACCAGCTTTGTACTCGACTGCTTACTATATTACTTTATAGTTTACTTTTCGCTGGCTAATTATCTCCACCGAACTATAAAAATAATCTATTGCTCAACCCTCTGCATTAACAAAAGGCAATAGAGCGATCGCTCTAGCTCTTTTAACAGCTACAGTTAAATCTCGCTGTTGTTGAGCCGTTAAGCCCGTGATGCGACGAGGTAAAATTTTTCCTCTTTCGGTAATGAATTTACGTAGCAATTCGATATCCTTGTAATCGATCGGATCGCTAGGTTTAATCGGGGAAAGACGCTTACGATAATATGCCATGATGTTTTTTCGAGCTAGTCTAAACTACTTAATTTCTTTGTGAACAGTGTGGGTATTGCAATGGGTACAGAATTTCTTCAATTCCATTCTACCTGTGGTATTGCGACGGTTTTTCATCGTGGTATAACGAGATACACCAGGCGATCGCTTATTGGTATTAGTACGGCATTCGGTACATTCTAAAGTAATAACAATCCGAACGCCTTTCTTGCTTGCCATAATATTTGCTAAGAGTTGATGATATTGGTCTACTATTGTTCAGATAAGCTCTGTTGTTTTATCCCTATGTTCGGACAAGCGACAGGAAACTTGAGCCATATTGACGTGAGGAAACAGTCGGGTCTTCCAACCATCTTATTTCTACTTGCGTTTTAACACGCAGCTTTCTATCTTCGCATATTACGTTGGATTTGACCAAAAATTTTTTTCAGTCGGAGATCGAGAGAAAAACCTCTTTCTGTTTGGATCATAAAGGTATCGGCAACACGGTCATGAAAAGCCAGATTGCTTTCTTCATCTAACAGTGCCAAAGAACAATCGATTAGGAGGGGAGCTAGCAATAGCAACATAGACAAACCGTTACGAACATTGATTTGTAAGCCTGTAACAGCCAACGCTGCACCACAGCCTAAAATAAGCTCTCTTTTGCCTAAAGCTAATAAGTCTGGTAATCGGTCAAATCTAGCATCAATTACCTGAGTATCAAATGCCCATCGCCCCAGACTCTGACCCTGATTTTTATCCGCAATCACTACCCGCAGAATCATCCACCCTGGTAAAAACACCAACCACTGGAAAAATAGGCTAGAGGCAAAAAAAGAGCTGACAAACCAAACGCTTAAAAAGTCGATCGCAAATGCGCCAATTCTTCTATTTATTGGAACTTTAGGATATCTTCGATAGTTTGGGACAGGTCGATAATCGTCATACATGATCGGTGCGGTTAGTGTTTGTATGAATAATTATATTGCGAGTATCGAAGTCTTAGCTATTGTGTCGCTCACACAGCTATGATTTTTTTTCTAAACGGACAGGTTTATGCTAGACCAAAGCTCTGTCGGGGCGACACAAAATGCTAAAGAGTAGATGAAATCAAGCTTGCAGCCCTAAGACCTCGCTGATAATTAGCGCATTTCTGGGGACTTAACTTCATTAATTCCCGAATTTCAACAGCAAAGAAATGAATCGACTCCAGCCAAGCGATGGCGTGTAAACCTAGATAAAAGTTGCTGTGTCTGGGATGATTTCTGCCTTTTTCTGTGACTCGACCTACATATTTGGCTACTCCTTTATTCTTGATAATTTCTCCACATAAAGTAGCTTGAGAATAAGCTAGAGTAATTAACAGAATTAAAGTTATTAATCTTTTTTCTTCTACCTTTGTTCCTTCAAGATTATAGCCACCACTTTTAAAATCTCTAAACATCTCTTCAATGCCAAATCGTCTTTGATAAGCGTTAAGAGCTTCATCCAAACTATTTAAGTTGGTTAAAATAAACCACCCTTCATCAGCTGTCCAACCTCGATATTTTCTTTTCCATTTACAGACAACATTAGCTCCCGCAAATCCCTTAGTCTTGGTAACTTTAACTCCTTGAAAATAGAGGGATACTCCTGGTTTTAATCCCACCGCTTGTAACTGCAACCAAATTTCTGGTTCTATCTCCAGATAAGCGTTACGTTTGAGCCGTAAGCAGAAATAAGTCGGCTCCTGTTTTTGCAACCATTTGGCTAAATCAACCGAACAAAATTCTCGGTCTCCCAAGATGACTTTTTTATATCCTTTTAATACTGGTAAAACTCGAGCCAGAATTGTGGTTTGAGTCTCTAAATCACTATTCCCCACATGATCTAATAGCTCAAAGTAAATGGGAATCGCTCTATGATTAATAATCAGACTAACCATCAGTAAATTAATCAATCCCCATCTAGTTCTGTCTATGGCAATACATAGCACTTCTTCTTTAGCAAACCGCTGGTTTAACCAATCTTGAAAAATCGGTAGCCAAATTGTTTCAATTGTTAAACTTGGCAAATCTAAAAATCTCTGTAGTTTTTTGCGACGGCTTTCAAAGAGAATCGGTTGAGGGAACTTATTGGCTAGCTCTTCTAATCTTACCCATCGATAACTTTGTAGTAGTTGTACCAGAATTAAAAGTATTAAATAAGAAGCTTTATTCAGTTGAGTGGTGAGATGCTTTTGATAGAGTTCAGGAAACATTTAAACCATTGCTAATAATTGGCTATTATTGCAGATTTCCGAACATCATACCTAGCTCAATCCTAGACCCCATCAGCTTTTTACTTTAATTGTGTCGCCCCGACAGTTAACCCGACCAACTATTTCAGTAGTATCAAAGTCGAGGACTAATTGATTGTGCAGCCTGCTCTGTTTGACATCATTTTTTGATAGCGTAGTCATAATTTCTACTCTTTCAGCCTCTCTCCAATCTAATTTGGATCGTAGTTCTAAAATTTGAAGAACTTGTGAGATTGCGAGCCAAACTGAAGGAATATTTAATCTAGCGATACGTCTATTACCAACAGACTCTAGTTGGCGATCGCTAGTCGAGTAATTTTAAGCGTGAGTTCTCCACAACTTCCTCAAGGTTTTTGCTTAATCTAGATCTAGATAAAGTAGGCTCATGACCAGAGCAGTTTATATGTACTCTGAGTTACTCAACACTTTAAGTAGATTTCGACAGGTAAATAAAATGGTATCTACAGATCGAGACGGTTCCAAACGAGTTGCAATTTTAATTGAAAATCAGTTTGAAGATTTTTTGTTTCAAGTCCCCTACCAAGCACTAAAAAAAACAGGTGCCAAAGTGACCGTAATTGGTTCGCGCATGAATGAAGAATATCATGGCAAGCGGGGTAAGGTTTCCTGTAAACCAGACGATACTGCTACGGAGGTTCGGGCTGATGACTTTGACGGATTTGTAATTCCCGTGGGCAATATTCGAGCCAATCCTTTTGTCGTTAGTCTGATTGCTGAAGCAATGGCTCAAGAAAAAGTTATTGCTGCAATTGGTTATGGCATTCAAATTCTCATTGAAACTGATAGTTTAAAAGACAAGAGAGTTACGGGTTTAGAGTCACTGCGTAAGGATATAGAGAACGCAGGAGCTAACTACATGGGAGGACCAGTAATAGCAGATGGTAATTTGATTACCGCCAGACGACCAAGCGATGTAGCAATTATGACCAATAGTCTGATTAGATATCTCGAACTAGAGATTGAAGCAGAAGTCCCTGCCGACCATCAGGTTCATGCTTTTGACTGGTGGGAACTAGGTTCAGCCTGGGGTGGTTCTAGCAAAAAAGAAATTATTAATGCCCTAAATACAGCAATCATTGGCGAACGCTATACCTTAGAAGCTTTTAAACAGTATAGCTATCGAGCTAGAGACGAACAGCTACAACAAATCTTGGCAGAAATCAGCACCGTTAAACAAAATCACGTTGAATTATTAGAAACCCGCCTGGAAGATGCCTTTGACGAGCGAGTTACCTGGCAGGCAGTGGGTAGTGAAGTCTATGGAGCTTTACATAGCTGGTTACAGTCGAGTGATGAACTGTCCATTCTGCGTCGTGCTTTAGGCGATATTCAAACAGGAGTAATAGACACATACCATCTTTGCCAACAACTAACCGATCCCATAACTGTGGCAATTTTTGACGAAATTAAACGAGATTTACGCCAGTACGAACAAAGATTAGCCGAGTTTTATCGCTCTCGTTCTGGAGACACAATACAGCCTCCAATACCCACTACCATTGCTGCTGTCAGTTGATTGCCCAAAACTTTAATTGAAGCTTTAATCCGGCTGCACTGTAATTATTACTGAGAATAAATCATGACATCACCTCAACCACTTCACGGAATTGACCTAATTGATTGCGCTCAAGCTAATGCTAAATCGGGTTTATCTACTGCTGCACAACAATGTGGTTACGGCAACAATATCAAAGCTTTTCAAAACGAGTTGCAGAAAGCTAGCAGTAAGATTGGTATTCACATCAGCAGCTTAGAGGAGCTTATTTTAGAGAACCAAAAAATTGAGCGAGAAAGAGTTTTTTCACCTGACACTCCAGGTCAAATTTGATGAAGTCAAAGTAGAGATCGACCACTAATTCCGAACTCCGAACTCAGGGGCAACCCACAGCCTCTATCGGGGCAAAGTCCCACGGAAGCGAAGCTTCCAAGTCCGAAGGACGGACTGCGCGAATGCGCTGTGGACGCTGGGGCGTTAGCCCCGTTCGGCGTAAGACGCAAGACAAAGGAACGCGAATTGAAAATTCGCCAGTCGTGCAGGGCTATTGCCCTAGAGTCTGCTATGCAGACATGAACGCTTTTAGCGTTCGCGACGACGATCTGGGAGGACAGCAGAATACTGTGCAGAGGCTTACGCCTCAGACGCGCTCCGAAGGAGCAGAGTTTGCTTCGCAAACCTGGACGCAAATGCGTCCGCCCTTAGAGGAGGCTAGGACACTTTGTGTCTGCTCAAAGCACGAAAGCGAAGCTTTCCAGTCGTCTTACGACGATCTGTCCCTTTCGGGGACTGTGGCTTTGTAGGAGCGCAAGGCGCTCCTGCCCTGTTCCGCATGTACGCGCCCCTGCACAAACTCCGAACTAACTAACCCTCACAAATTTCTCAACTTATTTTTTTATAATTCAATAAAAGGTAGAAAATACGATCTGTTCGGCTAATTTTAGCTATCGATCGCCTCAAAAAGGAGGTCAATTATGAAACTCAAATATCGTGGAGTTGCTTATGATTACCATCCTACCGAAATTACTACTGTTGAAAGTGGGGTAGGAGGGAAATATCGGGGTGTACCTTGGCAACAAAGAATTCCTCTAATTACTCAAGTCGATCGACCTAGTATCGGTTTGAAATATCGTGGCGTAAGCTATCGCAAGGGTGCAGTTAAGTTGCCCAACGCTAAAGTTGAACTCGAAAAAGATTTAGTAACTTTCTAGAACTTTCGCCTTCACAGAAAACAATCGTTGTGACTGCTAAACAGCATAAGTATTTGAAGATTATTTCACGAAGTCAAAAATATGAAGTCATGATGTCAGTCGTTTTGGTAGCTACAGTCTTGATTTTGAACGTCAACCTCCAACTCTTGATTTTGGGTTCTCGCTAATTCCTAGTTCTTAGTCTCCTGAGATGCAGTTGCAAAAAATACAAAAATTAAACCCAGTCAGGATAATGCTTTGAGGTCGATATGACCCTTAAATTCACGAATCTTGGTCATACGCCAACTATACTTGGGGATTTCCCCATCATTAGATAATTTTCGACCCTTGGTGCGATCGCTATATTCACTCATAAATTATCTCAACCACTTATATCAAAGCTTATCAGTTGTTTGATAGCTACTGCTAGATTGATTGCGAGCTAATTCACTAATATTATTAATATTCGATTTAAGTCTTTAATAACAACTGCTCAGAAGCTAATAGCTAGACCTACTAACTGCATCGGAGAATTCGTCCCAGATTAACTAAAAGAGATTTACAATGCTCCATAAGCAGTAATTGAGATCGAGTGTTTTGGAGCATCAGTGGTATTCCCTTTCAGTTGAAGAAGTAGCTCGCATCCTAGCTAGCGATTTAGAGAGCGGACTAGCGATCGCTGAAATAGCCCAACGTAGAGAGCGGTTTGGAGTCAATCAGCTTACTCAAGAAACTGGCAAAAGTCCCTTTCAGCTTTTCCTGCAGCAGTTCCAGCAACCACTACTGTATATTTTGCTCTTGGCAGGAGTCATTACTCTATTTCTGCAAGAATGGCTCGATGCGAGCGTTATATTTGCAGTAGTTCTGATTAACACTATTGTCGGCTATATTCAAGAATCGAAGGCAGAAAATGCGATCGCTGCTTTGGCTGCATCAATCACCACAGAAGTAACGGTAGTCCGTCAGGGAAAAGAGCAAACTCTGCCTTCACAAGATTTAGTTCCTGGCGATCTCGTGGAATTAAACACGGGAGATAAGGTAGGTGCAGATCTACGCTTGATTACAGTCAACAATCTACAAACTGATGAATCTTCTTTAACTGGGGAGTCAATCCCCGTAAATAAGACAGTCGAACCCTTAGATGAGGAGACTTCTCTCGCAGAACGCCTCAATCTGGCGTATGCGGGTACAGTCGTAGTATCGGGGCAGGGAACGGGTTTGGTGGTGGCGATCGCCGAGACAACGGAAACTGGTCGAATTTCTGAGTTAGTCGAACAAAGTGTCGATCTAAAAACCCCACTGACTCGCAAACTAGAAAAGTTTAGCTGGAGACTGCTGTATATCATTCTGGGGTTGGCAGCTTTTACCTTAGCAGTAGGTTTGGGGCAGGGAAGAACTTGGCTACCGATGTTTCAGGCTGCTGTGGCACTAGCAGTTAGCAGCATTCCCGAAGAACTACCTTCTTTAGTGACGATTACTCTGGCGATCGGCGTTTCGCGCATGGCAGCCCGTCATGCCATTATTCGTAATTTACCCACTGTAGAGACTCTCGGCAGTGCTACGGTTATTTGTTCGGACAAAACTGGCACTCTGATAATATCAAATGACGGTCAAAGAAATTCATACGGTTGATAAACACTATCAGGTAGAAGGGACAGGCTATAGTCCAATGGGAAAGATTTTGGCGGGACAGAAAGAGATAAGCCTTACTTCCTCCCCTGTTTTAGCAGCCTGTTTGCGTAATGGACTATTGTGCAATGATTCATATTTGGAATCTGAAGCGGGGCAGCCTACGGTAGCTGGCGATCCGACGGAGGGCGCATTAATTGTTGCAGCTAATAAAGCTGGACTACAGCAGGCAGAACTTGAAGCAGCTATGCCGAGACTTGATGCGATTCCCTTCGACTCTCAATTTCAGTATATGGCAACCCTACACGGGGATAAAAATAGTAACTCACAAAATATCATCTATGTAAAAGGTGCGGTGAGAAAAAATTCTGGCGAGTTGATAGTCAGCTTAATCATGGCGGAAAATCTACTCTCGATCGTAAAC
This sequence comes from uncultured cyanobacterium, assembly GCA_963724445.1. Classification (GTDB taxonomy): domain Bacteria; phylum Cyanobacteriota; class Cyanobacteriia; order Cyanobacteriales; family Xenococcaceae; genus Waterburya. Next base: position 56,466 of record CAVRWR010000002.1, read on the forward strand.
AAATCAATCGAATGGCTAAAGAGATGGGCGATCGAGGATTACGCATGATCGCCCTGGCTCAGAAGCCAGTTTCCTTAACCCAGCAGACCATTGAGCGAGAAGACCTTACAGGATTAATTTTTGTGGGCTTACAGGGAATGATCGATCCTCCAAGATTTGAAGCGGTCGAAGCAGTCGCCAACTGTGTCGCAGCAGGAATTAAGGTCAAGATGATTACGGGAGATCATGCCACAACCGCCAGTGCGATCGCCCAATGATGAATCTCAATCCCCAGGGGAAGATCGTAGCTTTCACAGGTAAGGAACTAGAACTGATGAGCGATCTCGACTTAGCTCAAGCGATAAAAAAAGGAACAGTTTTTGCTCGCGTTGCCCCCGAACAGAAATTACAGTTAGTAGATGCCCTACAGTCTCAGGGAGAGGTTGTAGCCATGACGGGAGATGGAGTTAATGATGCCCCCGCACTGAAACAGGCGGATATCGGCATTGCTATGGGAGATGCGGGTACGGAAGTGGCTAAAGAAGCTGCGGATATGGTTTTGACCGATGATAACTTTGCCTCGATTGAAGCTGCGGTAGAGGAAGGGCGCACCGTCTATCATAATCTGCAAAAAGCGATCGCCTTTGTACTACCCGTCAATGGTGGCGAAGCTTTGACTATCCTAGCCAGCGTGTTGTTGGGAACTGCTTTACCGATCTTACCTTTACAAATTCTCTGGCTCAATATGGTCAGTTCTTCTGCCCTTTCGATTCCCCTAGCATTCGATCGCCAAACCACCGATGTCATGCAGCAGCCTCCGCGAAATCCTCAACAACCTTTACTAACAGGCAGTATTTTGAGGCGAATTTTGCTCGTTTCTCTCTTTAATTGGGCAATTACCTTTGGCATCTTTGAATGGGTCGTCAATTCTACTGGCAACGAAGTATTAGCCAGAACGATGGCGGTTCAAGCGTTAGTGGCTGCGGAGATTTTTTATCTCTTGAGTATCAGCCAGCTTTTACCCTCTATTTGGACATGGTTGCGTCACCGAACTGGAGCAATCGCCTATCCCTCGGCAATCGGCATTAGCTGCGTCGTAATTCTGCAAATTTTATTTAGTGAGTGGTCAATTTTCAATCCCCTATTCGACACCACACCGTTGAGTTTTACTCAAAGTTTAATATGTATCCTCGTCGGAATACCCGCGATAGTTTTAGGCAGCCTATTCCAACGTTTCGATCCTTTATAATTGTTTCTTCTAGAAGGAAGTAGCAAGTGTACGGGCGGTTCGCAAAACGCCCCTAACTACGAACTATAGTAGCGGTCATGAGTGTTAAGACAAAAGGTAAGATGAAAGAAACTAAATAGAGCGATAGAAATGGCAAAGGCTTATAGCTATGATTTACGACAAAAAGTAATTCAAGCGATCGAGTTGGATGGATGGAAGAAAAGCCAAGCGGCAGAAATATTTCAAATCAGTCGCAACACAATTAATTTATGGCAAAGCGCGAAAGCAAGAAACAGGAGATTATCGCCGATTATCGAACCGTCCTCACCGCATCAAAGCCAAGATTACTAATTGGCAGACATTTGAAGAATTGGCAGACAAACATGGTGACAAGACTCAAGCTCAAATGGCTCAGCTATGGGAAGAACCTATTAGCACACGAACCATTTCCAGAGGATTAAAGAAAATCGATTTTACGCGAAAAAAAAGGATTATGGAGATGAAGAAAGAGATGAAGACAGAAGAAACAAATTCAAAACTGAAGTAGCAAATATCGAGGCATCACAAAGGGTATACGTCGATGAATCAGGAATGGATAGTCGCAGTGATTACGGATCTGGGTGGAGCAAACGAGGTCAAAAATTTGAAGCACTCAAGTCAGGAAGAAGAAATTGTCGAGTGAATATGATCGCAGCTTATTGCCAAAAACAAATATTTGCACCTTTTACAATCGAAGGTAGTTGTAATCGGACGGTCTTTGAAACATGGCTAGAAAAATGCTTAATTCCTGCCTTGAAACCAGGACAAGTAGTAATTATGGATAATGCCACTTTTCACAAAGGAGGTCGCATTCAGGAATTGATTGAGTCGGCAGACTGTCGTTTACTTTATTTGCCACCTTATTCCCCAGATTTGAATCGTATTGAAAAATGCTGGGCATGGCTCAAGAGTCGTATTCGCCATCTCTTATCAGCCTCCATGAATTTGAGGGTGGCAATGGAATTAGTTCTCAAAGATGCTACGTCCTAACTCTCTTGTCTTTTACTATATCAGAGATTTTGACGATGCAATTTCGAGAAATCCTCATCATGCTTGGTCATATTTGAACCGTGCAGGAATGTCATTCGATTGAGGGG
>CAVRWR010000003.1:0-27567 GCA_963724445.1 uncultured cyanobacterium
TGCTGCTTTAAGAACTAGTTTCCGCAACTGGTATCATCCTCAAGTTAGGCAAATATTTGCTGGATTTCGCTGTGTTAAAGATTAATTTTCAGATTGAGCAGTTTTAATTACAGGCAAATGACTCAAAGGTACGGTAAAAGTCACCGTTGAACCTAAACCCTCTCCCATACTGTAGAAAGAGATTGTTCCACCCATTGCTTCAACTAACTTTTGGGAAATAGCCAAGCCCAAACCCGTTCCACCATAGGATTTTGTCCGCGAACCATCCACCTGATAAAAGTTCTCAAACAGATTTTCTTGCTTTTCTAGTGATACTCCAATACCCGTGTCGGCAACGCTGATTTTCACCATCCCAGGAAATTCAATACCTTGAGACTCAATTTTTTTGTTGTTTACCTCAGCACTTACAACAATGCCTCCTTCCTTGGTAAATTTGATGCCGTTACTAATTAGGTTTAACATCACCTGAAGTAAGCGTTGGTAATTGCCATAAAGAGTCACAGGAGTTAGAGTGGCAGGGGATTTAATCTGAAAATTAAGATTTTTTTGTTTGGCTTGGGTGTTAATGAGATTATTCACGTCCTGCAACAGTTCGTCTAATTCAATCTCATTCAATTCCAGCTCCATCTTACCCGCTTCAATTTTAGCAATGTCTAAAATGTCATTGATTAGATTGAGCAAATGAATCGAAGATTTATAGGCTTCCTCAATAAATTCTCGCTGTTCTTCTGGATCGTCCGCCATGCCTTCGAGGAGTAATTTTAGAAAGCCAATAATACCGTTGAGGGGGGTGCGTAATTCGTGGGAGGTATTGGCGAGAAAATCACTCTTGAGACGGTTTGCCGCTTCTGCCTGAATACTTGCCTGTTCAACTTCGCGATAAAGTTTTGCCAGAGAGATCGCCGCTTCTACCTGCTCGGCAATCTCCCGCAGCATTTCCATTTCCACCGTTGTCCAATGACGATAGCGATCGCACTGTTGTAGACAAATTAAAACGTTTTCTTCGCTGCCGCAATCGGTCGATATGACCAACACAGATTTGCGCTGCAAACTATCTGGTTCAATGAAATCCACCGCCAAGGGAAAGCCCAAACTCAACGCCTGCTGCAAATGAACTTCATTACGCCAATCAACCTGGTGTTCAACAATTGAACCATATTCTTCACGGTAATATTCCGCCTCAATCGAAAACCGCGTGATTTTAGGGTGATTTGCTAAAATTAAACAACGACTAGTAGCAAAAGTCGAACCAATATTATTGGCTGTATGCTGATAAATGGTCGATAAATCTAAACTACGGCGGATTTGACTGACAACTTCACTAAGTAATTTCTGATAACTGTAGATCGCGGCTGGGGCTTCATTGTTCGTAAAAGAAAACATTTCTGCCTCTTTCAAGGAATGTCCAATCACCATCACAGCTTGAGGTTCTCCTTGAGCAGGCAGGATCGGGCTAATAATCAGTTCAAAAGAATAAGCAACTTCTCCACATTGAAACAAGCAATAACATTGTTCTGGCAAGCGACGCTTGAGAACTCGGCGGATCTTTTCTAAGTAGGCATATGTATCTATGGGAGCAAAGATTTCGCCGATGCCAACAGTATGATGTTCTGAACGGGATTGGCGATCGCTATGGGCTTTTACTCGAATAGGTACACCTTGAGAGTTGTCACAGCTTATGCCATATTCTGCCGCCTTTGCCCACCAAAAAGAAAGATAGTTGCCAGCAATATCCTGAGTGAAAACTAATTCTGCTCCCAAATGCTGCCATCCAATCTCACTGCCTGACATAGTAATATTACTATTATGTTCTGAATCAAATTTACGGAGCATTGGTAGTTGCATTACACTTCAGAAAACTTGCCAAAAAATTCGGCACCATACCTGAAACTATAACCTATAGATATCTGAGGTAGAAACCAGTTAACTCCTATTCAAGAATATATACAGCGATTAACTTATATTCTTAACTCTTTATCCCTTATCCCTTATCCTTTTAATCGTTCCACTCTCCTTGAGGTGGCACAGGAGGATTACGCTGAAAAGTTCGAGTCAAATCTGTATCGTCATTTCTCTCTCCTCGAAGCCATTGTTTAATCGCTGCTTCGATCACTCGACTAGGATCGTTAGTTAAATGTTGGATTTGTTCTAAGACTTCTGAGTCTAAGTCAATAGAAACTTGAACCTTATCGGTAATTCTGGCTTCGCCGTTTGATTGGTTCTCGTTGAGGGGATCATCATTCATAAACGTATTTTCCTGATTCTATTTTTATTTTACCTAAATATATAGCGTTTCTCAGTCTACTAAGAAACATCTGTCTTCTGCCTCAAAACAGCCTAACTTGAGAAAAATCTGCATCCGATCGGCAAATAGGTAAAAATGAACATTACAATATACCAAATAGTAACTTTTAAAGATTCTTAACTCTTGTTAACTTTTATGACTGACGTTCCTGTATCTCGCATTCGTAATTTTTCAATTATTGCTCATATCGACCATGGCAAATCCACCTTGGCGGATCGTATGTTGCAAGATACAGGCACTGTGGCACAAAGACAAATGAAAGAGCAGTTCCTCGACAATATGGATCTGGAGCGAGAGCGAGGAATTACCATCAAGCTACAGGCAGCCAGGATGAACTACACTGCCAAAGATGGACAGGATTATGTTTTAAATTTAATCGATACCCCTGGTCACGTAGATTTTTCTTATGAAGTATCTCGTTCTTTAGCTGCTTGTGAGGGAGCGCTGCTGGTGGTGGATGCTTCTCAAGGAGTTGAGGCACAGACTTTAGCTAACGTATATCTGGCATTAGAAAACGATCTGGAAATCATTCCTGTACTAAATAAAATCGACTTACCTGGAGCCGAATGCGATCGCGTCGCCCAAGAAATTGAAGAGGTGGTGGGTTTAGATTGCACTGATATAATCCAAGCTTCAGCTAAAATCGGCTTAGGCGTTAACGATATCCTTGAGGCGATCGTGCAAAAAGTTCCGCCACCAGCCGATACGGTAGATCGGCCCCTACGCGCCTTGATTTTTGACAGTTACTACGATGCCTATCGTGGAGTTGTGGTTTATTTCCGCGTCATGGATGGCACCGTTAAAAGAGGCGATAATGTACGCCTAATGGCATCAGGCAAAGAATATGTCATTGATGAATTAGGCATTCTTTCCCCCACTCAAATAGAAGTAGATGACCTTCATGCAGGAGAAGTAGGCTATTTTGCGGCGGCAATTAGAGCGGTAGCTGATGCTCGGGTTGGGGATACCATTACCCAAGTAGATGCCCCTGCATCAAAACCTTTGCCTGGCTATACTGAGGCGAAACCGATGGTCTTCTGTGGCTTGTTTCCGATCGACTCCGATCAGTATCCCGATCTTAGAGATGCTTTAGATAAGCTTAAGCTCAACGATGCTGCCTTGTCTTACGAACCTGAAACCTCTAATGCAATGGGCTTTGGTTTTCGCTGTGGTTTCCTCGGCTTGCTACATATGGAAATTGTCCAAGAAAGATTAGAACGGGAATACGATCTTGAACTTATTACTACTGCACCTTCGGTAATTTATCGCGTCACGACGATAGACGGCGAGGTAATGGAAATTGATAATCCCAGTTTATTACCCGATCCGCAGCAGCGGGAAAAAATCGAAGAGCCTTTTATCAAAGTAGAAATTATAACTCCAGAGAATTATGTCGGTACCTTAATGGACTTGTGCCAGACTAGGCGGGGAATCTTTAAGGATATGAAGTACTTTACCCAAAATCGCACCTGCTTAATTTATGAACTACCCTTAGCGGAAGTTGTCACCGACTTTTTCGATCAGATGAAATCTCGGACTAAAGGCTATGCCAGCATGGAGTATCAAATGTTAGGCTATCGCAGCGATCATTTGGTGAAGCTAGATATTTTGGTCAACAAAGATCCTGTCGATGCCCTCTCAACCATTGTCCACCGAGATAAAGCTTACTTTGTTGGTCGTGCCTTAACCGAAAAGCTTAAGGAATTGATTCCCCGACACCAGTTTAAAGTCCCGATTCAGGCGGCGATTGGTGCCAAAGTAATTGCTAGTGAACACATTCCAGCCTTGCGCAAGGATGTCTTAGCTAAATGTTACGGTGGTGATATTTCTCGGAAGAAGAAACTGCTGCAAAAACAAGCTAAAGGTAAGAAGCGCATGAAGTCTATCGGTACGGTAGATGTTCCTCAAGAAGCATTTATGGCAGTGCTGAAGCTCGGGAAAGAATGATTACTGATTATATGCGTAGCGGTATGCTAAAGCATATGCCCTAAAGGATTTCCTAAAAGACTGATTATCTCGATCCCGCTTGACAGGACTAAATAGGAACTGGTGGGCATTACTTGAATAATCTGTGTCTATATATTTACTAATGAAGATGCCCACCCTACAATATCTGTTGACTGATTACCGAACGCGCAATTATCAATAATTCAAACTAGTTATTAACTCTACGGCAGTTGTCACAATTGCCACAGTTAAATTCTTGTGACTCTTGTCCAAAACCGAAAGCCTGTAGCAAATATTGCCAGCGACACTGTTTTGTTCTAAGGTATTGCTGCATCTGCTTTTGATAGCGTTTTTGACTAGCTACTAATCGATTCAGATCTAATTTTGATGAGTGTTTACGGTAATGGAAAGGATCTTGCCAAGATACTAAACCCAGACTGTGAAGAATGCCCAGAGTGATTTCTCCTTGGGGAAACTGGGATTTGGTGTCAGCGATCGCACCTTGGTTGGGCAACTGTTTAACTAGCTGTTGTGCCTGGCGAAGTTGCTGTTCTAATTTACGAGAGAAGAACTGACTACGCTGCTTGTCTTCGGGATTGAGTAATCCAGTTGGTTCACTAATTAAAGTTAAGGCTGCTGCGGCTTTGCCGTCTCGTCCTCCTCTGCCTACCTCCTGGATGTATTCAGCTAGTAATTCAGGAGCGTGATAATGTATTATCCACCGAACATCTGGTTTGTCGATCCCCATGCCAAATGCCGAAGTACAAATGACGAATTGGATTTTACCTATAATCCAATTATGTTCAATGCTTCTTCGTTCTGTATTAATCGCCCCTGCGTGGTATGCCGCAGCATTATAGCCTTGGGATTTAAACCAGTACGCCAATGTTACACTATCTTGGCGCGATCGCACATAGATTAAGCCTGATTGCTGTGGATGAGACTGAATAAATTTCAGCATCTCGCGTCTTCTGCCTTTGGGAGTCCAAATTGTTTTGATATTTAAACTTAAGTTGTCACGATAGGGACTAATTAAATGGATTTCTGGCTGTTCTAACTCTAAAGCTTGAGAGATTTCTTGTTGTGCCTGGGGATCGGCAGTAGCCGTAAAGGCAGCGATCGCAATTTTTGTTCCTGTGGGTTTATGCTTTAATAAACTGCGGCGTACAGCACCTAAACGGCGATAGGCGGGGCGAAAAGTAGTCCCCCACTGAGTTAGGCAGTGAACTTCATCAATTACTAAAGTGGTAATTTTTATTTCGGCTAGGGCAATAATTGACCATAGTGGCTGACTAAGGAGCGTTTCAGGAGATAAATAGAGTAGGCTTAATTGCTGTTTGGCGATCGCCTGTAGGGTTTTTTTTCTGGCACTTCTTGATAGTTCGCCATGAAGCAATGCCCCAGATAATCCTAACTGCTTGAGCTGGTTAACCTGATTTTCCATTAATGCCACCAGGGGAGATACCACCAGAGTTAATCCCGTTTGCAACAGTGCAGGTAGCTGAAAACAGATTGATTTTCCTCCCCCCGTAGGTAAAATAATCAAAGTATCTTTACCCCTTAGAAGAGCCTGAATTATCTCTCCTTGAGGCGATCGAAAATCTTCGTATCCCCAAATCTGCTGAAATTTTTCTTTGACTGCTTTTTGCTCGATAACTCTCTTAATTTGCTCCCGATCCTTCATCCCTCATTCCTCATTCTTTCGCTCCAGATTGTCTAACCTTAAGCCACAAATCCCGATATTGACGTTCTGTCTCTGGCGCAAGAGGTAAGAGAAACTCACTTTTGTCTGATTTGTCTAAATTGAGAACGTTGGAATTGAGCAAAATATTATCTTGCAGATCGCTAGGGAGCTCTTTTGGGTTTAAAGTAGCTAAAATTGGTGATATTCCAGCAGTAAACAAAGATATTTGTTTGGCTGCCTGAGATTCCCAGCAGTAGTTAATCCATTCATCGATTATCGTCAGATTGTCTTGAACATTTACTTCTTGCTCGCTCAATTCAGATATTGCTGGTGCTAGTTGGGGTTTAACCCAAAGATCTGCCCACAAGGATGCCCCCGACTGCGGAATAATAAATTTAATTTCTGGATAGCGTTTTAATATAGGTAGGATATCCGTTGACCAGGCAACCGCAGCCCAAGTATCACCAAGAATTAAGGGTTCTAGGTAGTGATCTGAACTATACAGTTTTGCTTGCTGATGGAGAGCTAATAATTCTGCTGATAAATCGGGTACAGAATCAAGATTATTCTCGTTATAAGATTGCCCTAACTTCTTCAAAGTCAAGCCGATAACTTCTCTGGGAGAATCGAGCAAAGAAATGCGATCGCGCAAAGCCAGATTCCAGAGATCCTGCCAATCTTTCGGAACTAAATTTAGTTGAGCCAGCTTATCACTTCTATAAGCAATTACAGTACATCCCCAGCGATAAGGTGCGCCATAAATTTCACCATCATCAGCTAAATTTCCTTGATTATTACGCCTCACTAATTTTTGCCAAGATGGGTGAAGTTTTTGCCAGTTTGCTAAATTCTGGACAGACAAAGGTTTAACCAGATTCTGGTTAATTGCGTCAGCTAACCAAGCGTCTCCCAATGTAGTTAAGCTCGGATAAATTACCGATTTTTTGAAAATTTTGTCAAGGGGATTTTTGTTCTTTGGATCTAATTTTTCACCCTGTTGTAAATTAGCGAGTAATTCAAAGATTTGTGAAATCTGGGTTTGAGGTTTAAACTTTATTTTTGCTTTTTGTTTAGTTGCCTGGCGAAAATTCTCAATTAACTGGGGAGGAAGGGAATTTTCGAGGAATAGTACTTGAGAAATCATTTCGGTATTGCTACAGCCCCATAACATCTGGCTTAAAGCTATGGTAGTAGTGGCTTGAAGAAAATTGCGGCGAGATAATTGATAGTTCATACGGTTCTAATCGAAAGAAGAGGTATATTTACTCAGAATAAAGTAGAAATTTTATTTTTAGTTTTGTCTATATAATTTGAGCAATTCTTAAATGAATCAGGAATAGTCGTAATTATCTTGAATAATTCTTTTAGTATTAAATCAAAGTATAAAGATCGAGCTTAATCTAAAAAAATATATGGATACATTACAGATACAAATTAGCGAATTGCGCGAAAAAATAGATCGGCTATACCAGCTTATTGAAGAAATTGGTTCTCAAGTTAAAGCGCTACACAATGCAAAACCTCAGCGAGTTGAGCAAGAGTCTTATTCGTTGCCTCATTTTGTTTCAGGATCGGCTCATCTAATTGGGCAAAATAAAGAGTCTGAATACCAGCTAACTCATAAGGATATCTTGGTAGACGATAATAGCAGCAATGCTAATTCTAGTAGCGATAATCTGGCTCCCGATACACAAATTCGACGTTTAACTGCACAGCTTACTGCTGCATATAACCGTATTGCGGCTTTGGAAGAACAGTTATTGTCCTACAGAATTCATTCTTAAACTACGATAGCGAGCAAATAAAGTTTCAATGCTGGTTAATAATTGAGTGGAAGTCCAGTTTTGTTTGAGGTGAGCGGCGATCGCACAGCCGCCTGCGCCTACACCTTCTTTGACATATCCTGAAGCATAAGCCCGAAAGCTAGGATATTTTGAGGTGGCGAAGCTTAAACCAGTAGCTAACAAAGGGACTCCACCAATAATATTCGCTAAACCGACAGTATTTCCCGTGAAATCTTCTGCCACCCAACGGGTTGTTCCCACTACAATGTTCGATAACCGAGCCGAAACGCTATGGTAGTTAGCGATCGCCTCAATTAATGCGTATACTGCCAACATCTGGGTTCCCCCTGCTAACATAACTCCTGTTTCACGACTAGCTGCGATCGCCATTCCCGCTGCCACTATTTGCATAGGATCGCCCACTGCTGCGACTAAAGCAAATGGTTCACTAAATGCCTCACGGTCATGATGGACAATACCTGCATTAGATAAACCTTGCTCCACCACCGACCATTTTTGAGAGTGGTTACAGCGAGGATGACTGCTATTAACCATTCCTTTTGCCTCAATTCCCAAGGCAGTTAAAAGAGCTAGGGCAGTGGTAGTACCGCCAACAACACATTCACCGATTATTAGATAATCAGCTTCTTTAGCCAGCTTTTCGCCCCATTCTAAGCCTTGTTCAAACAGATGCTTTACTGTGGTCAAGGTCATTGCTTTACCTGTGGAAACGCAGTTGGCAGGAGTCCCTTTCAAATCAATGGTGTCGATGGTTGGCTGATGAAGTAATCCTGCATTAAAAATATAGGTGGGTAGATTAAACGCTTCCACTACAGCGCGAGAAATAAACGTAGGCGAAATTCCCGCTTTCAGGATTGGCAGGGGATGATGATAACTTTCTTGCACTCCCTTGTTTAAGAATTCGGCATCAGCGATCGCCGTATATTCTCGATCCTGCGGTGTTGCCCCTGCTGCGGAAATACCTGGAATTAGACCTGTCGCTGTATAGCCAAGAATACAGGCAAAAGTAGGATTAGCACCACTATATTGCTTTAACCAACGAAATCCTTGCTGTAGCTCACTATAAACATAAATCATCAACTATTCAAGGTTGATTAGCTTTGTTCATCTTACCTTCATTGGCGATCGCATTATTTATTTTATCGAGCAAAAAGCCTTAGAATCCGAATAAATGCATCAAACCTCAAAGCTGAGGTTGAAATGCTCGGCGGAAAAATTATTAATTAAATATTAAATATTGCATCATACAATCCTTCCACACATAGAGTACATTTACACTGCATATTTTGTTCCTTGTCAATTTAAAGTAAAATACTCATGAAATTTCGATATCTAGCTTCAATATTACCTTTTGCAGGTGCTATCTCGATCGCGGAAATTAATCCAGCCAAGGCTCAGAGTACGCAATTTACTTGTGGAGCATGGAGAGACATTCCAATGACTGTAGCTCAAACTCCTAATGGAAATGTTCCAGTGGTTTACTGGGTAAGTGATTGGGTAAACGATCCTAGCAGTGACCTAACCCCCCAAAGCCGATGTCAAACTGTGTCCGATAACTTCCAACAGGCTTATGATCGCGGAGAACTTGAATATATTACGACGGGAATTAAAAATGGTCAAAACATAGTTTGTGTAGCTCAACAACAGAATGGACCCTGTGTTTCTCAACTATTTACCCTCAAGCCTGACAGCGATCCCAATGAAAGTTTAAAACAGCTAATGAATATCGGTGATAGCTATGCTTCTGGCGGCGAAGGTCCCCTATATCAAAGTACGGGAAATCGAATGTATATTAACTTTGAGGACTTTCTCGGCAAGGCTGCTGAATCCGCCCCTGAAGATTCTCTAAATTAATTTACATCTTAAGAAATCAGGCTAAACTTTTTAAGTTTGATTAACACCTAAAGCCAAGCTTGAAAAGTATTAATTAAGTATATTATGATTCAAAATACCGTGCAGATTAAGTTGTATACCACATAAGGATAAGGATAGTTTTCCCCATGAAAAAAAGACTTTTGTTTCCTCTGGCTTGTTCTCTTCTATTTGCTCCTACTGCTGCCAATACCGCTAATGCGATCGCTTCTGAGAAACCCAGCCTAGAAAATGTCAGAGCTGGAATAATTATGGCTGGATTTCTAGATGACATTAAAGACGAGGTTGAGGGGGTTAGAGATACGGTAGATACAACCAACGAAACAGTCACCGATACAACCGATGCTGCTCATGGCGTGAATGACGGTGTTGATAATTCACAGCAAATCATCAAAGGTGGTGGCGAATCAAACGACAGTGAGGTAATCGAAGAAACAGAAGTTATCGAAACTACAGAAGGGCAAGAATCTGAAGCTGCTGAAGCTACTGAAGTTGGTGATTCTTTTTAAGAAAATAATTTCAAGCTGGTTTTACTTCAAGCCAAAATCTAGCCTGATAGTGACGTTGTGTTTAACGTCACTATTTTTTATAGCAATTTTTATGGCACATATTCACAGCTAGTATTGAAAGAATATACATCCTGCCATCTTTCTACTGTATCGGCTCCAATAGTGAAAGCAATTGTCTTAGTAGAGCCAAAATAGAATCTCGCTTTAATATCTTCTACGGGAGCATTGATTAATCTACTAGCCTGAGCTGAATCAATATTAAAAATACGGTGATTCATGTGCCATACTCCTCTCTGTTGAGCGTTTTTACCATCGAGGTAACTATATCTGTAGCTAATAATTTCAGGATTAGTTATTCGCGGAATCAACTCGATGATTTGACCATCAATTGCCAATTCTAGCAGTGTCGGTAAAGTTGCTTCAGGTTCAATATTATTTTTGGGTGCAGCTTGAACAATAGTTTCTACATAACAGCCATCTAGGTCACTACCCCACAAGGAAGCAAAAACTAATTTACCTGGTTTAGTTCTACTAAAAGGCTGTTTAATCGGCGCGTCGCTCTCATCAATACCATAACGGTCGATTACAATCCTACCGTAGACACTTTCAGCTAAATCTAGCACCTCGATAACTTTACTATAGGGCCATCGCTTCACTCCCCAAGGTAAGCTAGAGTCAATTGCCAAATCGTCTTTTTCCAAAGTCTCTTCTGCTACCTGAGCAGTGCTGCTTTGGGTTGTGAACTGCATAAAAATTGAGCCAATCACAGCAACGGTGAATAAGAACGGCTTGCTGATGAGATATTTCTTTGAATAAGCAAAATTCATTGATTTTGTGCTGAATACTAACTAACTGAATAAATAATTAGGATCGAAATGTGCTTAAATTATACTACGGACATATAACACCAGCACAGCCAGAACCCGTATCAGATGTAGGTAAAATCCTGGGTGTACGAGTAGGTCTGGCGATCGCAGTTGTATCTAATATTTGTTCCATGCCAATGCTGGAAGCATGTTCCATAAAGGTAATAATCGAGATCCCCAGATTTAGATCGATTTTTTCGGGTGTTTTATTGCTGACTGAATCGCAATTATTGCTGGCTTCATTTTCTGTCGAACCGATCGCAGGAGGTAGTCGACTAGATTCTGCCGTGGCTGATGTTTCGCATTTGTCTTTGTTAGCTTCCGCTTCAGCTAATCCATGGATGCCGATCAGCTTGCCTTGAGCATTTAAAATAGGACCACCGCTCATGCCTTCTCTAGTAAAATTACTGTAGACCAAGTTATAACCGCTACGATGCTGGTGATTAATTCCAGTAAGACTGCCTGATGTAAACTGTGCACCGTCTTGAATCTCCTGTCCTGCTAAAGGAAAACCATTCACATATATAGGAATTCCTGGTGTAATTCTCTCGGCAGAAGTCTCGGTCAGGGCAACTTTATAATCGCGATCGCTTTCAAAGGAAATGACTGCAAGATCGATCCCATCAATCTGCTTGATCGTGCTGTTGTCTAATAGATAAGTTTCTGTGTCAGGAGTAAGCACCGTATACTCATAATCCAAATATTCAACTACGTGTTTGGAAGTCAAGACATAGTAAGTTGAGCCTTCTCTGGCAATAATTACCCCAGAACCATGTTCGCCACCGTTGTTGGCATTAATACGGACTGTGATATTTTCAGCTATTTCGTTAATTTGGGTGGCTTCCAGGGCAAGAATCACTTGTGGCTGGGTAATGCTAACAAATGCTACCAAAGAAGTTCCTAATACATATGGTGAGAAATTCATAGATTAGTTGACAATGATGCTTTTTTTAGATGCTTGATTATATAGATGAAAACAATAGATTTAATTCTTAACTTGAGGATTTTCAAACATATTGTCAGGCATACCGATGTCAAGTTCTTGGTCTACTCTCTCAATTTGAGTTTTGACATCTGCCAAAGTTCGAGCCAGGTGATCGCTTACTTTACTACTAGCGGGGATAGTTTCCAGATTGATAACTAAACTATCTAATTTGCTTTTAAGATCCTGTAACTGCTGCCAATCATAAGTTTTGAGATTTTTATCATTAGCGGCGATCGCAATTATCGGTTCTGCTTGTTGTGCTATGTTTAGATACTTGGCTTCAGCCTCGATTTCTGGTGAACAATTGTTAAGAGTCTCACAGACACCTTTTATATTAGGAGTTTGCCAGAGAAACAATCCTCCAACTATACCAATTGTCGCTACACTACCAAGAATTAGAGGTAAAACTGAAGACGGTTTTGGGTGAGGTTTAGGAGTAATGAAGGTAGGGTCTACCTTATTATCTAATACTTGCAAGACTTCTAGCGCTGATTGATAGCGTTGTTGCGGGATTTGCTCTAGCATTTTGTCAAGTATCCGAGCAAATGAATCACTCACATTGACATATTTTCTCCACTGCCAGCTACCGTCATCATCGTTAATTAATTCTCTAGGTGGCTTTCCCGTCAGCAGATTTAATCCCGTAACAGCCAAGGCATAAAGATCGCTATTGGCATAACAAACTCCGCGAGTAATTTGTTCTGTAGGTGAATAAGACTGCTTTCCCACCGTCGTACCTGGCTTCATTGCGCCACTAGCAACTTGAGCTGGAGTACTTTGATTAACCACACCAAAATCAATTAGAATTGGCTTCTCTACCTTCTGACACAGCATAATATTGTCAGGGCTTACATCTCGATGAATAAGATTGTTTTCGTGGATATAGCTCAAAACAGGCAATATATCCTGGAACAACTGAATTACCTCTGCCTCAGAAAAAGTTTGCTGTCGCTGTCGTCTTTCTGCTAGCAGATCGGCATAGGTTTTGCCATCAATAAACTGCTGTACCAAAAATAATCGTTTATTCTCTTTAAACCAGCCAAAAAATTTTGGAATCTGAGGATGTTCTAGCTGATTAAGAACTTTAGCCTCTCTCTCAAACAGTTCACGAGATTTAGTTACTACATATTCATCACTAGCTTGAGGGACAAATTCTTTCAATACGCAGTATTTTTCAAACCGTCTTTCGTCTTTAACCAAGTAGGTTCGCCCAAAACCTCCCTGTCCTAAAATTTTTACAACTTGATATCTTTAATCGACTAACGTTCCTGATGATATCGCTGAAGGATAGTTCACATCTAGATGCTTTTACAGCAAGAATTACATATGTATACGCCTAATTTTAGGGGAACTGGATCGATTTACTTATAAAGTTAATATTAATAATTTTTCTGGCGGAACTTACTCTGACTTTTGACTTTAGGTGGAGCTGTTTCATTCTTCAGTAAACGCTTAAAAGAGAGAGCATAAGTACCGATAATCTGATTAATAGCAAAAAGAGCTTCGATAATCACTTTTATCAATCGGATTTAGTACCACTACTCCTAGACCAAGATTCATTAGGATTAAATATCCGTAAAATCTTCTACAGTAAGATCTACCGCACTGACGTTATTCACCACCGCCAAAAGCTGATTGCCATCACTCCCATCTCGAATGATTGTTGCCCGCACCTGGAGTTATTACTATGCAATTCAAAAACCTTTAGTTATTGCGTCTGAATCAGATAGAAAAGATTAAACAGTGGTGCGATCGCCTTATGCAAAGAAAAGTTTGGCAACAAACTCAACCCAATGATGAACAGGTAAAGATATTTAAACAAACGGTACAAAAACTCATTCAGTTAGAAGGATAAAATCAAATTGTTCATAAAATTAAGCATTCATAAACAGATCTCTAAGGCGATCGCAAAAACGTAAAAATGATGTTAGTAGCAATAAAATAAATAGTTGAATGGGTAATTCAAACAGGATCGGTCAAAATGACTTTAACTACTTACAAATGGTCGATTGAAGAATGGCACGAATTAGTAAATTCTGGACTGCTGGAAGGAAAACCAGTTGAGTTTCTAGAAGGAGAAATTATCGAGGTGAGTCCAGAGGGAATCGAACATAGCTACACTAATACGTTCGTATTGTTAAGTATTTAAGACAGTTATTCTGGTCAAAAAGCAGAAATTATCGAAGCTCATCCGATTACATTAGATAATAGCGAACCCGAACCAGATATTGCTATTGTTCGACTACCGCAGACTATATATCGCAGTCATCACCCTTATCCTGAAGATATTTATTGGCTGATTGAAGTATCTAACCGGACATTGCAAAAAGCGGAACAACGCGGTCTTGGGGTTTCCCCCATGAGCGATTGTTCAAGAGACTTGAATCAAAAAACTATTACTTATGCTCGTAATGGTATTCCTGAATATTGGGTAATCGATTTGGTCAATAAAAAATTAATTACTCATACTCAAGTACAAAATAATGGTTACGCTCAAATTACTGAATATACAACAGGTACGGTTTCACCTTTAGCTTTTCCCAATATGGCGATCGCCTTGAATGAATTATTACTTTATTAAAGATCAATATAGCGATCGCCGAAAAGTTAACAACACAATATTCGGTCGCTATCAGGCAAAAACAACTTATCAAAACTAAACTTTTAATCGGCTATGATAAGAGTCCTTTTTAGAAGCGGTCTTTCTAAATTGGTATCGATCATATATTTTGCGATTGAGGAGCGATTACGAAAATTTTGAGCAGATTGTTAAAATTCAAATATTTGCTTTGTCTAAGCTTCAGCTTTATTTTTCTGCTATCTACTGCTGTTACCCCAGCATCAACCAAAGCTACTACGGTAGAAAATCCACCCAACATTCTATTTATCCTGACAGACGATCTAGATAATGCCGAGGTTGAATATATGCCCCAGGTAAAATCATTTATGGTTGATGGAGGGGTAAGCTTTAGCAACTATTTCGTAAATATTTCTCTTTGCTGCCCTTCTAGAGCAACTACTCTGCGGGGACAATATGCTCACAACACGGGGGTTTATACCAATAAAAAGAGTGATGGCAGCTTTATTTATCTCTATCGCCACGGTTTAGAGAAATCAACCATTGCCACTTGGTTACAGAAAAAAGGTTATCGCAACGCCTATCTCGGCAAATACTTTAATGGCTATCCGCGACAAGCGCCAGAAAACTATGTCCCTGAAGGCTGGGATGAGTGGGCTAGTCCAATTTATGATAGCGGTTATGTGGGATTTAACTATACTCTCAATGAAAATGGTAATTTTGTTGAATATGGCGATCGCCCTGAAGATTATACTTCTGATGTCTATACAGCTAAAGCTCAGGAGTTTATCAATCAAGCAGCCAAAGACAAGCAACCATTTTTTCTTTACCTTTCTTATTTCGCACCCCATCAGCCAGCAATTCCCGCCCCTCGTCACAGTCAGCTATTTCCCGATGCTTTTCAACCCCGTACTCCTTCTTTTAACGAAGCAGACGTTAGTGACAAACCTAAATATATTCGTGAACTTCCTTTATTGAGCCAGCAGGAAAAAGCTGAGATTGACGATCTATATCAAAAAAGATTGCGATCGCTCCAGGCAGTAGACGAGGGGTTAGTAACCTTAGTAAATACGCTCAAAGCAAACAGCCTACTGGATAACACCTATATTATATTTACTTCAGATAATGGGTTTCACCTCGGTCAACATCGACTACCTCCCGGTAAAGAAACAGCTTATGAAGAAGATATTCATCTACCTTTTTACGTCAGAGGATCTGATGTAACTGCGGGTAAAACCATTGATAAAATTGTGAGTAATGTCGATCTTGCTCCTACTTTTGCCGAACTTGCAGGGGCAGATGTCCCAAACTTTGTCGATGGTCGCTCTCTTGTCAGCCTATTTCGTCGGGACTTGACTCCACCTAATTCGTGGCGACAGGTTTTTTTTCTCCAGCATAGATTAGATCGCCAAACAACTCCTCTAATCCCCGACTACAAAGGTTTAAGAACTTCTCACTGTACTTATGTAAAATACAAAACTGGCGAAGAAGAACTATACGATCTTAGAAAAGATCCCTATCAGATCCAAAATTTAGCCAAGGTAATTCAGCCCACGGTAATCAAGGAATATGCCAAACGTCTGATTTACTTAAGTAGTTGTCGAGGTGAAACTTGTCGAAAGAGAGAACTGAAAAGCTTACCAGACTGTGTCACAAAAAAAATTGAAGCGGTTTGATTAGGATCGGGTAGATGACCCGAGCTTCATACTTCTTTTAACGTTAGCAGAAAAAACCCTGCTTTCAAAAACAAAGGCAGGGTTGCAGAGCAAGAGGAGTTAATCTGATAAGTTTGCCGATCTCAAGGCAAACTGGTAACTAAATTAAATTTTTCTTTGATTGAAAAAGATTGTATCGCTTCAAAAAATTAAATACATTCGTATAAACACTGATATTTAGAGTTTTCGGCAGCTTTTCCAGTTACTTATACGTAGGTTTTTTCAGCTAGGCTTCTTACTATGACAGACTTCGTTATAAAGTAAGCAAATAGTCTCTCAATCCTAATTATATTTATTAGCCAATCAATATTTTCCGTCCATTTGCCAAGTAAATATTAAAATGTCTATTTCTAATTTAGGTTTAAAACTCAATTACCAAAATTTTAGTTCATCTAAAAAAAATCGCTGGTTAATTGGTTTTGTAGCTTTCGGATTAACTATCGGACTGACCATTTTGCCTGTCTGGACGCAGCAGCCGATCGCGATCAAAACTTTGATTCGTGCTGATGAAGCTCAACAGCTACAGCCGCTGGTGCAAAAATTCAATCAACAGCATCCCCAGATAAAATTTGAAATTGTGGAAGCACCCAGCGATAGCAATCAGGTAGAAGATTTATACACCTCATCATTTTTACTCGGTAATTCTCCCTATGATGTGGTTTACATGGATATTGTCTGGACTCCGAAGTTTGCCGCGGCAGGCTGGTTAAGGGATCTAAGCGATCGCCTTACTCCCAAGGAGATAGAACCTTATCTAGCAGGAGATATCGCTGGGGGAATGTATCAAGATAAGCTGTACCGTCTTCCCTTCCGTTCCGATGCAGGCATGCTTTACTATCGTCAGGATTTGCTAGAACAAGCAGGATATGAACCACCAGAAACCTTTGAGGAATTGATAACTATTTCTGAGGATCTCCAGCAGCAGGGATTAGCCGACTGGGGCTATGTCTGGCAGGGTAAACAGTATGAAGGCATGGCAGCGATGTTTGTCGAGATTTTGCAAGGTAATGGTGCTTATTGGGTCAATCCAGATACTTTAGAAGTCGGTTTAGATCGCCCAGAAGCGATCGCCGCAGTGGAGTTTTTACGAGAGGCGATCGCTAAAAATGTTTCGCCCCCTGGAGTAACCACCTATGCAGAAGAGGAAACTCGATTGCTGTTTCAAAATGGCAAGGCAGTTTTCTTGAGAAATTGGCCCTATGTTTATAGTCTGGCAGCAGAGTCGGCGATCGCAGGGAAATATAGTATTAAGCCGATGGTTCATGGGGTAGGCGAAGAGAGTGGTGCAACTCTGGGTGGTTGGGGATTAGGAATCTCTACCAGTACCAAACATCCTGATGCAGCCTGGGAGGTGTTGGAATTCCTTAGTAGCGAAGCATCTCAACGAGAATTTGTCCTCGAAACTGGGTTTGTTCCCAGTCGCCTGGGTTTATTCAACGATCCCGAAATTGTCGCCAAATATAATTATTATCCCCAGCTATTAGAAGTAGTCCAAAATTCTGCCCTACGCCCTCCTATTCCTCAATATGCCCAAGCATCAGATATTTTACAGCGCTATCTTAGTGCTGCCATTACGGGAAAAATGACCCCAAAACAAGCAATGCAGACTGCCGCTAAGGAAACCAGAAATTTATTGAAAAGATAAGGGTTAAAAGAAATAATAAACAATTGGTAATAAGTAATAAATGACATTTAATAAACAAGAAAAATTTACGGGCTGGCTAATGCTGATTCCAGCCTTATTTATTCTCGGGCTAGTATTTATCTATCCCATTGCCAGAGCATTTTGGTTAAGCTGGTTTACCGAGAATTTGGGAACACAGTTAGAGCCAGTTTTTGCTGGCTTGGGCAACTATCAAAGAATGTTAGGAGACGGCAGATTTTGGCAAAGTCTCTGGAATACCTCGGTTTTCACCTTATGCAGCGTAACTTTAGAACTACTGCTGGGATTGGGAGTGGCTTTAGTCTTAAATAAATCGTTTTTTGGGCGTGGTATGGTGCGTACGGTGGCAATTATTCCTTGGGCATTACCTACTGCCGTGATGGGATTGGCTTGGGCTTGGATCTTTAACGATCAGTATGGCGTAGTTAATGATATTTTACTCAGATTGGGCTTGATTAAGACGGGAATCAACTGGTTGGGTACTCCTGCCTTGGCAATGATCGCGTTAATTGTGGCAGATGTTTGGAAGACAACCCCCTTTATTAGCATTATTTTGCTGGCGGGTTTACAGTCCATCTCGGAAGATCTTTATGAAGCTCACAGAATGGATGGTGCGACACCCTGGCAGAGTTTTCGGCAGATTACCCTGCCCCTGTTAATGCCACAAATTTTAATTGCTTTATTATTTCGCTTTGCCCAGTCTTTTGGCGTATTCGATCTAGTGCAGGTAATGACTGGAGGAGGTCCTGCGGGTTCAACAGAAACAGTATCGATTTATATCTACTCTACGGTGATGCGCTACTTGGATTTTGGCTATGGTGCAGCTTTAGTAGTGGTAACTTTTCTATTATTAGTAATAGCCGTGGCAATTATTTCCTTTTTACTAAAGAAAGCCCGTGCTTAGGCTAAATGATACTTAAAATTAAGCCAGATTCCTGTAATAAATTTCCCATAATTATAAATTTTATGACTTCTGAACCCCTTGCCTGGCAACAACTAGTCGAACTTACTGACTTTGCGATCGACCCTATTAATGGCAACACTAACGCTCAATCTACCCTACGTTTATTTGGACAGACAGAAGCAGACGTGCGAGTCACCCTGTTTCGGGATAATCATGCCTGGTGTCCGTATTGTCAAAAGATTTGGCTATGGTTAGAAGAACAGCAAATTCCCTATCGTATTCAGAAAGTGACAATGTTTTGCTACGGCAAAAAAGAAAGTTGGTATAAACAAAGAGTTCCATCGGGAATGCTACCTGCGGTAGAGTTGGACGGAAAAATTATTACCGAAAGTGATGATATTTTAATTGCTTTGGAGCAAGCTTTTGGCGTTTTATATCGAGGAATGCAAGATCCCAAAGTAATTCCCTTAAGACAGTTAGAACGACTATTGTTTCGAGCTTGGTGTAGTTGGCTCTGTCATCAGGCAATTTTCCCTGGTCAAGAAAAAAGCAATCAACAGGGATTTATCAAGGCAGTAGCGCTGATAGAAGAAGTCTTGGCTGCAACACCTGGAGCATATTTTCTGGAGGAATTTAGTACTGTAGATGTAATCTTTACTCCCTACGTCGAACGGATGAATGCCAGCCTCTATTATTACAAAGGTTATTCCTTGCGGGAAGAAAATCCTCGATTATCTGACTGGTTTGATGCCATGGAAACTCGACTAACCTATCGAGGTACGCAAAGTGATTTTCATACCCATGTCCACGATCTACCGCCGCAGATGGGTGGCTGCTATTCTAACGGCACACCTCAAGCCTTGGCGAATCAAGAAAAGGTAGATCGCGGTGATTGGTTCAAGCTGCCAGACGTTACCTATCCTGAACCTGAAACCTCCCGCGCCGAAGCTTTACAACGAGTAATTAAACACCGAGAGAATATTATCAAAGCTAACCCCTCTGATGCCAAGATATTTGACGAAGCTTTGCGTTGCGCCTTAACTAGCATGATGACTGGGAAAGTCTGTACTCCTCCATTAGGTTCGGATGTGGCTTTGAGATATTTGAGAGACAGAATTAGCGTACCTAGAGATATGTCGATTTATGCAGCTAAACGATTAAGAACAGCCTTAGAACAAACTGCTACTTTAGTAGGTGAAGCTCAACCCGAACCCATTCCTGTTCGACACCGTTACGATCAAAATCCTGCTAATTTTATTGCTGGGTAGCTAGGGAAAAAACGTCCACAGATCAAGCGATGCAGCCCCAAAGGACTAAGGATCCGCTTCGGACGCGCAGCAGTCCTTTAGGGCATATAGCGACTGCATCAAGAACGTAGATTGACACAGATAGGATAAAGCGATCGCCTTAAATATTAAATAAAATTAATTCAATCTCCCTGCTTAAGTCTTGACTTTTGACTTCGATCTTTGGGAGTCTGCAATAAGTTTCTTCAATAAACCTTTCCCATAAACCATAGTCATGACTTTATCTGTATACAATACTCTCACCCGCAGTAAATCAACCTTTCAAACCATTGAAGAAAATAAGGTACGAATGTATTGCTGCGGTATGACTGTTTATGACTATTGCCACCTTGGTCATGCCAGAACTTGTTTGGTGTGGGATGTGGTGCGTCGCTATCTAGAATGGAGTGGCTACGAAGTAAACTATATCCAGAATTTTACAGATATTGACGACAAGATTCTCAAACGCGCCAGCCAAGAAGGAACATCGATGGAGGCGGTGGCGGAAAAGTACATCGCGGCATATTTTGAAGATATGGAACGGTTGGGAGTAGGTAAAGCTAATGCCTATCCTCGTGCCACTCATACTTTAGACGGTATTAAACGTTTGGTATCTGAACTAGAGCAAAAAGGTTTTGCTTATCCTGCGGAGGGTGATGTTTACTATGCAGTGCAAAAGTTTCCCGAATACGGCAAGCTATCAGGCAGGAAATTAGAAGATATGCAGGTAGGCGCTAGTGGGAGGGTTGAAGGCGAAGAGGAAAGTAAAAGCGCGCCAGCACTGCGGACGGTGTTCCCTCGCAGGTGACTGGCGTAAGAAACAATATCCCTTTGATTTTGCCCTTTGGAAAGCTGCTAAAGAAGGCGAACCTGCTTGGGAATCTCCTTGGGGAAGTGGTCGTCCTGGCTGGCATATAGAATGTTCGGCAATGGTTAGAGAAAGACTAGGAGAAACCATTGATATTCACGTTGGTGGTGGAGATCTAACTTTTCCCCATCATGAAAACGAAATTGCTCAATCTGAAGCGGTAACTGGCAAACCCCTAGCTAATTATTGGCTACACAACGGCATGATTGTTGTTGAAGGGAAAAAGATGTCTAAGTCTTTGGGCAATTTTATTACAATCCGCGAATTATTAGAAAAGCACGAATCAATGGCGGTGCGGTTGTTTATCTTACAAGCTCAATACCGTAAGCCTGTAGACTTCACTGAAGAAGCTTTAACTACTGCACAAAATAGCTGGGAAACTTTGAAAGAAGGCTTATTATTTGGCGATCAATATGGCGAAAAGCTAGGTTTTGCTACTTCTCCCAATGCTTCTTTGCATGATAAAGAATTGATCGGCAGGTTTAAAGATGCAGTGGATGATGACTTTAACTTTGCTGGTGGTTTGGCAATCTTGTTTGAAATTGCGAAGAATCTTAGCAAGGAAGGCAATCTGATCGTTCATGAAGGAGAAAACAAAACTCCTAAAGAAGAGCTAGAAAAGCAATGGCAAACTTTGATTCATCTTGCAGCAATTTTAGGCTTTGAAGTTCAGCCAGAGGAAGAAAATAATAATACTGATGGTTTAAGTGACACTGAAATTGATGATTTAGTTCAACAACGTCTTGATGCGAGGAATAATAAAGATTACGCAGAAGGCGATCGCCTTAGAGATGAATTACAAGCCCAAGGTATTACTCTAATTGATAAGCCAGGGGGAGTAACTATTTGGCATCGGAGTTGAATTTTATTTAAGATAAGCTGATGATAGTAGGGTTTACTAATTAGAAAAAATATAGACATAAAAACAGAATAATAATTCAATGACCACAGAACAACAATTAGAACTAGAAGAAATAAAAAAGCTAATTGGCGATCGCTTTGATAAACAAGATGAAAAAATTAATGATATTAGGATTGAGCTTGCAGGAATTAAAGTTGATACTTCCTGGATTAAGTGGTTGTTTGGCGGGCTATTAAGCTTTATCTTAATTTTATTAAGCGTAATAATTACTGTAATTTTTAAGCTAATTAGTTAAACAATAGTACAGCAACCTATTGATGCGAGAAAAAATAAAGATTATGCAGTTATGCGATCGCATAAATCAATACCGTACCCTATGAAAAAGTACTAACCTATGCAGATCTGGAGACTAACAATATATTGATAAATAATGGTTTTAAAAGTGGCGTATCTAATATTATTAAATACACAGAGACACTATTTTAATTGTGAAAAAAATACAGGCGATAGTATTAGGAAAAGTTCAGGGAGTCGGATTCAGAATGTATACTCAGACTAAAGCAGAGCAACTTGGCGTAGTAGGATTCGTGCAAAATTTGAGTAATGGCAACGTCAAAATTGTCGCAGCAGGAGAAGATGCCAAAGTAGATTCTTTAATCGATTGGGCTAAATCTGGTTCGCCAGCAGCACAAGTAGATAATTTGCAAACTGAAGCTATGGAATATCAAGAAGGAGAATTTACCCGTTTTGAAATTCGTCGCTTTCTTCCTCAATAACAAAGACGATCGCCAGGGTTTTATATCCAATTCTTGCACCTCAACAATTTAAAGCGATTCAAGCTAATGTGCGTCGAGGAAGATTATGGGGACTACAGGCGAGGTTTCTCTTAAACTATCGTTTCGAGGATCGTTGGGCAACACCGTTATTTGTTCTCAGAAAAGAATTGGGTATAAATTTTGAACGATACTGATAATGATCTCAAAAGCTCGACTTAGTTTTTTTGCGATCGCCTTAATTATTTTTTACTTATTTGATAAATATTTTTGCGATCGCCACAATCGAAGCGATTTAGTATTCCTGATGATAATGTTTGATTTCGCTAAAATCGATCTTAGTGCCATTAAACAAGCGATCGCCATTATGAATACTATCCCTACAGTAAAAAGCACTTCTGGTTTGCTGAGAACCTTTCGTCAGGTAAATGCAATCTTGCATCCTGTGGAATTTATGGAACGACGCAACCAAAGATACGGTGATTTTTACCAGGTAACGTTTAAAAAATCACCACCAACTATTATGACCTGCAACCCTCAAGCGATCGAGGAGATTTTATCCGCTTCTCCCGATAAGTTTGATGTTGGTCGCGGTAATAAAATGCTAAGTTTTTTGGTAGGGGATAATTCCTTACTATTGCTAGATGGTAAAACCCATAAGCGTCGCCGAAAGTTATTGATGCCACCATTTCATGGCGAATCATTACACCGATGCAGCCAGCAGATAGTTGAAATTACTAACAAAGCGTGCGATCGCCTGGAGTTAAATAAACCCTTTAAAGTTCGCCACCTAACTCAAGAAATTACTATGCGGGTAATTTTAAGCGTGGTGTTTGGGATTGATTCAGGGACGCGATGCGATCGCCTGAGAGAATTATTAACCACTCTACTAGATACTTTTAATAACCCATTAAATTCCAGTCTGATATTTTTTACTTGGCTGCAAAAAGACTGGGGTAAATATAGTCCTTGGGGTCGTTTTATCCGTATCAAAGAAGAAATTAGAGCTTTGATTTATGCCGAAATAAAAGATCGACGGGAGGCGATTCAGCGCGGTCTTGGGGGTTTCCCCCATGAGCGACTGAATCAAGAAGCGATCACTACTAATAAATCAGAGTACCGCGATATCTTAAGTTTGTTGCTGATGGCAAAAGATGAAACGGGTGAGGGAATGAGTGATGAAGAACTCCACGATGAACTAATTACCCTGTTGTTTGCAGGACATGAAACTACTGCCTCAGCTTTGGCTTGGCTGCTTTACTGG
Source organism: uncultured cyanobacterium (assembly GCA_963724445.1). Classification (GTDB taxonomy): domain Bacteria; phylum Cyanobacteriota; class Cyanobacteriia; order Cyanobacteriales; family Xenococcaceae; genus Waterburya. The sequence continues at coordinate 23,887 of CAVRWR010000003.1, forward strand.
ATACATTATCAACCCGAAGTCGGTCGCAAATTAGACCAAGAGTTAGATTCATTGGGCGACAATACCGATTATCAGGCGATCGCTAATCTACCTTACTTAAATGCAACTATTTGCGAAACTCTGCGTATTTATCCTGTCGCAGCAGGGGCTTTTGCTCGCGTTTTGACTAAACCAATGTCAATTATGGATCATGATTTTGAGCAAGATACTTGGTTTATGATCTCGATTTATAATCTGCATCACCAAGAAGCTTTATATCCCAATGCCAATCAGTTTAATCCTGAAAGATTTATCACCAAAAGTTATTCTAATTATGAATATTTACCTTTTGGCGGTGGTAATCGTCGCTGTATTGGTTCGGCACTAGCATTACTAGAAATGAAGTTAGTCACCGCAACTATATTATCTCGTTGTCAGCTAGAACTGACTAGTAAACGCCAAATGTTACCCGTGCGTCGTGGTTTGACTCTTGCGCCACCATCTTCCTTTAAGATGACCATGACAGCTAAAAAAGCTGAAAAAAGTTTATAACTTGTCTAATCAAGATGAAACTGACTAGATCGATTGCCATTTTTCCACAATTTGGCAAGAATAATGATCCGTCTTCAGTCGGGCCATCGACTCGTTCATTTGTTCGATCGTGCCGACACTGCCGTCGGCACGATCGGTCTTCGTCGCGAGAAACAGGTCCTCGCGAATGCCCAGTTCCGCGATGAGGTCGCCGAGTACGGATTCCGACGTACGGTACATTGGCGCCGTGTCGATCACCGTACCGCCGAGATGATGAAACCGCTCGAGCGCGGCGCGCAATGGCGCGCGGGCCGCCTCGGAATCACCGACGCCGTAGCGATTGGTGCCCAGGCCGATAATGGGCAGCGTCTCGCCCGATGACGGGATCGCCTTTTTGAGCAGGCCGTTCGACTTCGGCCCACGTGCCGGCAGCGCCAATGGCGGCCAGCGAAGCCACGCCAAGACCGGCTTTGGCGAAATCGCGTCTGCTTACTTTCATGCGCGTTCCTCCGGCGTTCAGGTTCAATGCCACTGTATTGCTGTGCGCGACGCTGGCACAATCCAAGATTACCTGAAACGGGTTGCGAGCCGCCAATGCCAGGATTGTATTTTGAGGAATTTGAGGTCGGCCAGGTCATCGACCATCCGATACACCGGACCATTACCGAAACCGACAATGTGCTGTTGACGACCATGACGCACAATCCGGCCGCGCTGCATCTCGACGCGGAGTACATGAAGAACTCGGAATTCGGCAAGCCGCTGGTCAACAGCTGCCTTACCCTGAGCTTCATGGTCGGGATATCGGTCAACGACACGACGCACGGTACGACGGTGGCGAATCTCGGCTGGGATGAAGTCCGTTTTCCGAAACCGCTGTTTTGCGGCGATACCCTGCGAATCCAGACCGAAGTGCTCGAGCTGCGCAACAGCAAGTCGCGTCCCGAGAACGGTATTGCGGTTTTTGCGCACCGCGCGTTTAACCAGCACGGCGAACTCGTCGCGGAGTGCAAGCGCTCGGCGCTGATGCTGCGAAAACCCGAATGAATCGAAGCTTCCTGTTTGTCCCGGCCGACAGCGAGCGCAAGCTGGCAAAAGCGGCCGGCGCGGGCGCCGACGCGCTGATCCTGGATCTCGAGGATTCGGTCGCAGCCGCGGCGCGCGCAGCCGCGCGTGCGAACGCCGCCGATTACCTGAAAGGCAGGGACAATGTGTGGGTCCGCATCAACGCGCTGGACAGCAATGATTCGGCAGCCGATCTCGAGGCCGTCATGCCGTCGGCGCCCTGCGGAATCGTACTTCCGAAGCCCAGGAGCGCCGGCGGACGCCGTTCGGCTGTCGCGGCGAATCGATGCGCTGGAGCGCGAGCTGGGTATCGAGCACGGCCGGACCCGCATCATTGCCCTGTGCACCGAGCGCCCGGAGGCGCTGTTCACCCTGAACGGCTACGCGGGGGCGACGGCACGCCTGTTCGGCCTCTCCTGGGGCGCCGAGGATCTCAGCGCCGCGATCGGTGCCAGCACGAATCGGGACGCCGAAGGCAACTGGCTGCCGCTTTACGAGATGGCGCGATCGTTTTGCCTGCTCGCCGCGGCCACGGCGGAAGTTACCGCGCTGGATACGGTCTTTACGGACTATCCGCGATCAGCAGGGACTGCTACGCTATGCTGCAAACGCGAGGCGCGACGGCTTCGGAGGAATGCTGGCGATCCATCCGGCGCAGGTCGAGACCATCAATGCGGCGTTCCTGCCGACTGCCGAGGAAATCGAGCAGGCCGAACGAATCGTTGCGTTGTTCGAGGACAATCCTGGCGCCGGCACGGTTGGCCTGGATGGCAGGATGATCGACCGGCCGCATCTGATCCAGGCGCAGCGCGTCTTGAAGCTTGCGCAGCACAAACAGAATTGAAGAAAACCAGGAAGGCAGAGCAACATGGCAAATGAGATTTATCCGGTTCCGGATGCAGTGAAGAAGCGTGCGTTGATCGATGAGGCACAGTACGAGTCAATGTATGCGCGTTCCGTCGAGGACAACGAGGGCTTCTGGGCCGAACAGGCTCAGCGCGTCGACTGGATCAAGCCGTTCACCAAGGTCAAGGACGTATCCTTTGCAAAAGACGATTTGCATATCCGCTGGTTTTACGATGGCTCGCTGAACGTTTGTTACAACTGCGTCGATCGTCACCTCGATAGCAAAGGCGATGACGTCGCCATCATCTGGGAAGGTGACGATCCGGGTAAGGATCTCAAGATCACCTACGGCGAACTGCACGAACGCGTCTGTCGATTCGCAAACTCGCTCAAGGCGCTGGGCACGAAAAAAGGCGATCGGGTTACGATCTACATGCCGATGATACCCGAGGCGGCGATCGCGATGCTCGCCTGCGCGCGCATCGGCGCGGTCCACTCGGTCGTATTCGGCGGCTTCTCGCCGGACGCACTCGCGGGCAGAATCCAGGACTGCGAGTCGAATATCGTGATCACGGCGGACGAAGGTCGTCGTGGCGGCAAACGCGTGCCGCTGAAGGCCAATGTCGACGAAGCAGCGGCGAATCCTGACGTGACGACGCTCGAGAAAGTGCTGGTCGTTCGCAACACCGGCGCGGACGTGGGCTGGGTCGACGACCGCGACGTCTGGTTGCACGAGATCGAGAAAGAGGTCGATGCCGACTGTCCCTGCGAGGAAATGGGGGCCGAAGATCCGCTCTTCATCCTCTATACCTCGGGCTCTACCGGCAAACCGAAAGGCGTTTTGCACACCAGCGGCGGCTATCTCGTCTACGCGGCGATGACGCACGAGCAGGTTTTCGACTATCACCCCGGCGACATTTACTGGTGCACGGCCGACGTTGGCTGGGTTACCGGGCACAGTTACATCGTCTACGGACCGCTCGCAAACGGAGCGATTACGCTGATGTTCGAGGGTGTGCCGAACTACCCGACGTCGGCGCGGTTCTGGGAGGTTTGTGACAAACACCAGGTCAATATCTGTTACACGGCGCCGACGGCTATTCGTGCGTTGATGCGCGAGGGTGACGAGCCGGTAACAAGCACGTCGCGAAAAAGCCTGCGCTTGCTCGGCTCTGTCGGTGAGCCTATCAACCCCGAGGCCTGGGAGTGGTATTACCGTGTGGTCGGCGATTCACGTTGCCCGATCGTCGACACCTGGTG
>CAVRWR010000004.1:0-35276 GCA_963724445.1 uncultured cyanobacterium
TTATTACGAAGGAATAACCAGGATTTTCTGAACTTTTGACTAATTCTTTTTCGGTTATCTCTGTGACTAAATGTTGGGCAGCTTTAATCGATAAAGGGACTCTGGTTATCCACTTTAAATCTTTGATCAACAACAGATTATCTTGACTGTATAAGGCACTATCTGCCACCTGGATACTTTCAAAATCTACTTGTTTCTTGAAGTCAGCTAAGATTTTACCAAAGACAGCTTTATCAGTTTCGTTACCATCTCCTGTCTTCAAAAACAAGGGAATATCTCCATCTCCACTCACTATTAAATCCAGCATAAATTGTTTTAAATCTGGTCGTTTATCCCGAGAATAACCGTAGGTAATCCTAATTGGTTGAGGGAGCGGTTCAGACTCTAATGATTCATCTTTCTTTCCTTCTCTGACTACCTCCACTTCTGGCCAGTTATTTTCATATTTTCCCTGTACAGAAAACGACGTAGCGTCTAAATGAGAATAGTTAGTTGATATGCCATATTTTTTGACAGCAGCTAACGCGATCAACAGGAAAATATTAGTTAGTCCTTTGACATAAAGCTTATCCATCACTCTGCCAATTTTGTCATCATTTAAATGTTCTGGCAGTATTCCATCTCCTAATAAATGTTCTGTAGCTTTATCTTGAAAAAAGTTTGGAAATAAATATAAAGGTCGAGAGACAAAACCTAATCCATTCAAGATAATTGCTTTGACTACCACTCCCGCACTCACTATTTCTCCAGGCTGAATTCCATTGAGCTCATTGATGGTCTCTACTATTCCTAGTTCATCAACAATTCCAGCTACTAATCCCAGATGGTCGAGATTTTTGACTTGAATTTCCGCATTTATTGGTGTCATTTATGGATAGCAATTAAGAACAGCAATAGTCTCTTTTACCACGAAATCTCTCTCGACCCAAATTCTGACTCGACTCGAACATTAGTACTGTTACCGCCCCGCGATTGATTATCATTCTCGCTCGAATCAGTTGTGACACTTTAGGGGATCGGAAGATGGGTATAAAACAGGAGTACCTTTCACGGTAAGCAAAATTGTCGCGGCTGCCTTGGCAATGCCGACAGGATTATCACAGAGGCTACAGTCAACCCAGCGGGATAAATGACGAGAAAGATCGTGATTATCTAAGAAGTACACTGACCAAGCATCATCAGGAGTCATCAATTCTTTTTTGATTATTTCTTTTTGCAGATGACCTGGATACCATGGACTAAAGGGAAATTCAAAGGTAAATGGTAAATGTAGCTCATCGTTATTAAAGCCGCGAAAAATAACCGACTCATACAGTCCGCTGTCATAAACGTCTCGCCAATTAAAACGCAGTCGTCATATTCATCGATAATGGCTCTAATTTCTTTAATTATTTGATGATTTTCGGGCAAGTCTTTATCGTATAGATGATGTTGACTATCAAAATCTTTGGTGTCTTTTGCGCCTATTTTTAAAGGATTATCGCGATAGTTCTTGTCTTTGCTATAGACGCTAGAGGCATCTAGTCTAAAACCATCAACTCCTTTGTCTAGCCAAAAGCGAATCATTTGATAAATTGCCTGCTTTACTTCGGGGTTACGCCAGTTTAAATCTGGCTGGCGCTGATCGAATGTATGATAAAAGTATTGCTGCCTAGTTTCGCAATAAGTCCAGGCTGTACCACTGTAAAAAGATAACCAATTGTTAGGCACATCGTTTTCGTCACTGGGATCTCGCCAATGATACCAATCACTTTTAGGATTATCCTTGCTAGAACGAGATTCCTCAAACCAGGGATGGCGATCGCTAGTGTGATTGATTACCAAATCCAGAATCACCTTAATGCCCCTTTGGTGTGCTTCGGTAATTAAAGTCTCAAAGTCTGGGAGATCGCCAAAGACAGGAGCGATCGCACAATAGTCGCTGACATCATAACCACTATCGTACATGGGTGACTCATTAATCGGCGAAAGCCAGATAGCGTCAATATGTATCGACTCTTGGCTGTCAATATCTCCATCATTAAGATAATCTAATTGCTGAATAATTCCCTGAAGATCGCCACTACCATCACCATTCCCATCGGCAAAAGTTAAAGGGAAGATCTGATAAATAACGGCACTTTTCCACCATTCGTCAGATCTTTGAAATTGATTTTGATTTTCGATCATCTTGCCCTACCGACATGAATATCCCTAACCCGAACAGGAACACAGGCATGGGTCATCTGTGCCATCTGCATTGGTTCTCCTTTACCGCACATATTTGTGCCACATTGGACTAATTCTGATTCACCACCGAGGGCATCAATGCTGTTCCAGAAGTCAGTGGTCATGCTGTGGTAAGTTACGTTTTTCAGCATTCGGGTAATCTTGCCCTGTTTAACCTGCCAAAAGGCATCACCACCAAACTGAAAGTTACGGCGCTGTTGATCGATGGAATAGCTGCCAATACCGTCAATTAGAATTCCATCTTCAGTATCGGCAATCATTTCTTCTAGGGTTGCAGTGTGACTATCTCCTGGCTTTCCTGGTTCCAAACCGAGGTTGGGAATGCGCACCATTGGGGTACTCGACCAACTATCGGCAAAGGCACTACCGTTGCTGCTGCCCCTGCCCAAACGATAAGCGGTTTCTCGGTCGGTTAAATAATCATTGAGTACACCATCTTTAACCACATACCAGCGCTGGGCGGGTACACCCTCGTCATCAAAAGCCATAGTACTACGTCCATGAGGTTGAGTGCGATCGGCGACTAGATTTACCCAAGGGGCAGCGTACTGTAGCTGGTGCAAATTGTCGGTGGTGGCAAAGCTGGTTCCAGCAAAGTTTGCTTCATAACCATATACTCGATCTAATTCGGTGGGATGTCCCACGGATTCGTGGATCGTGAGGAATAAATTACTCGGTTTTAAAATCAGCGTGGTTTTACCATCGCCAGTAAATTCTGGGGCATAAACCTTGGCAATGGCTTCATTAGCTACCCGTTCAACATTACCCAGCAAATCTGCCCGATCGATATGTTCATAACCAATATTCAGCGGCGGACGTTCATAGTTTCTGCCTTTGGCATCACCATTAGCGATCGCCGTACAGCCCATACCAGGATAGCTGCGATAGATAGTTTGTTCGATTACCGAACCGACGGTTGAGGCAAATATTTTGTCTTCTTGATTAAAGCTGAGGAAGGAATAGGCTTTTTTAATACCCCGATCGCCATAGCTCAAAAACTGTTCATTAATCTGGAGTAACAACTCCGCTTTCTCTTGAATCGGTACTTCAAACGGGTCGATTTGAATGGGAGTAATATATCGCTCCTGGTAGGCTTCTACGGGAACTAACTTTACGGGTTCTTGCTGGGTTAACCTGCTACCTTTAGCAGTTTCTATTGCTAGATTGACAATGCGCTTGATTTCATCAGAGGTAATGCGATGAGATGCCACAAAACCCCAGGCACCATCTAACAGTACTCGCACCCCAAAACCCGAACTAACATTGTCTGATAGACGGTTTAAAGAGCGATCGCTAGCCCCTATGCTTTGTTTACGATAGTGACAAATCCGAATATCGCCATACTCACAGCCAGCCTGGCGAATTAAATCTACGGCTAAAATAGCTAATTCTTTGGTGGTTTTTTGAACGGGAGCCTGTACCATAGATATTTTATATTTTGCTCTAAGAAAGTATTAGTCTGGCTATATTTTAGACAAAAGCTGAGGTTCTCCACCTCAATTACCCATTTCTCATCTATTCTCAGATAAATTTATTAGCCAACTATCATCGGTTTCTCAGAATAACTTGTAACACTTTTAGTAAATCAGCTACACCTTTAACCTGTGGTCAAAATTATTGATACTGCCTCGTTAAAAGTAAGACTAACTGTTGGCATTGCCACAGTAGCAGCCTTGGCTGTAGGTAGTTTGGCTGTCTGGACAAGTATGCGATTACAGCAGATCTTAATATCTACTCATAAGGAAAATATTAAATATATTGCCGACCGTTTCCCGATGGATGTCGAGATTTATAGTGAAATGCATCCTTTGCCACAGGGAGCGCAGCGAGCAATTAACAGCTTGTCTACTCCTGACAAACTCATTTGGATCAAAGACTCGCAAAATAGAATTGTCGCTCAATCTCAAGCTCTAAATCAGGCTAAAATTGGCAATACTTTGCTCAGTATCAACAACGTTCCTCTAATTCCCCAGGTTAAAGATCTAAACGGTAGTTATTGGCTGATGTGTGCCACACCATTAAAGGTTAAACAACAAAATTTGGGTAAATTATATTTGGCACATAACATTACACAAGATCGGGTAATGTTTATCGATCTAATTCGTAGTTTAGCGATCGCCACGATTATTTTAATTGGCGTGATGACAGCGATCATTGCCCTTTATATCCATCATTCGATGCTACCTCTAAAAAGAATTAGTCAGCTTTCGGCTACGGTTTCGGCGGATAAATTAGATCGGGCTCATATTCATTTAAAACAAGCACCGACTGAGGTTAAGGAACTGGCAGAAACTCTCGATCGAATGTTAATGAGGTTAGCTGAAGCTTGGGAACGTCAGGGGGAATTACTCAGCAATGTATCCCATGAACTGCGGACACCTTTGACAATTATTTCGGGCTATATTCAAAGTACCTTGAGAAGAAGCAGTAACTTATCCGAGATGCAGACAGAAGCTCTGACTACTGCTGCCTCTGAAGCCGATCGCACAGTACAGCTACTTCAAGACTTACTAGATTTAGCCAGATTAGACAGTGGCAGTATGCAGTTTCAAAGTGAAAACATTTTGCTCAACGATCTAATTCAAGAAGTAGCAGGCATGACACAGCAGTACAGTAAGCGAAAAATCCAGCTGGAATTAGGGGGCGATTTAGTGGCAATCAAAGCCGACAATCACCGTCTCAAGCAAGTTTTGCTTAATTTGATTGATAATGCGCTCAAATATTCCGAGCCTGATACTCCCGTAAGCATTAAATTAGCCCAAGAACAACATCAAGCAGTAATTCAGATTTGCGATCGCGGAATAGGTATCCCCTTACAGCAGCAGGGGCGTATTTTTGAACGCTTCTTCCGTGTGGATGAATCGCGAAATCGTACTGGGGGAACGGGACTAGGGCTATCTATTGTGAAAACTCTAGTGGAAGGAATGGGCGGGCGTATTACTGTCGGCTCGAAGCTCAATCAAGGGAGTACTTTTACCCTTACTTTTCCCTTGTCTAGCAGTTAAGATTACTTATTACTCATTACCCATTACTTATTTTAGTAACATCTGTTTTTCAGCACGAGCGATCGCTTTATAGGTTCGATTTACGGCTGCTGGTTCTACTGAAATAGCATCAATACCCCACTCAACCAGCAGATCGATCAGACTGGGATATTCTACTGCTGCTTGACCACAGATACAGCACTCAATCTGATTAGCTTTAGCAATTTTAATAATTTTAGCGATCGCTTTTTGCATAGCAGGGTGATTAGCGTTTAAACCGCGATCGCTGAATTGGACTTGTTCTCGACTCACCCCTAATAGCAACTGAGTCAGATCGTTGGTGCCAATCGCAATGCCTTGAACACCTGCACGAATATATTCGGGTAACAGCAAGATTGCTGAGGGTACTTCTACCATGATCCAAACCTGAAATGAGCTTTTAGCGGTTAAACCAGCTTTTTCGATCTGACGATAACAATAATTAAATTCTTCAACGCTGCGGACAAAAGGCAAGATTAAATTTACATTTAAATTTACATTCAAATTGCGATCGCTTTCTGCCAAGATAGTAGCTAATGCCTCAAGTTCTAGCTCGAACAGACTATTTGGATCGTTCAAATATCCATAAGTACCTCTACTGCTAGAAACTGGATTTTTTGAGTTTTCATAGCGATCCAAGGAGCGATAAAATACGGGACGGGGAGCGAAAGCCACGACAAACTGACGTAAAGAATCAGTTAAGGTACTCAAAAATTCCTCGCGAAAAGATTCTTGCCACCGAGCAAAAGTTTTCGAGGATAATAAATCTGCCAACATCAACTCTGAGCGTAACAGTCCAATACCATCAACGGGTAATTTAGCTGCCGTCGCGATGCTTTCTGGTTGAGAAAGATTAACCATCAATTTAGTCGTAATGGGATAGGCAGGAGGTCTGTTAATTTTTAGTAACGTTGGTTTTGGTTGATGTCGATCGAGACTGTGTTCGCTTGCGGCATAGACTTTGCCATCATTACCATTGAGCCATACCCGATCTCCGTGGTGGAGAATTTTAGTGGCATTAGTCGCATTAACGATCGCAGGAATATTTAGTTCTCTAGCAACGATCGCACCGTGGCTGGCTTGTCCGCCAATTTCGGTAATAATGCCGCTAGCCTGTCTGATTAAAGCTATGTGTTGGGGTTCAATTACCTTGGTGACTAAAATTGAGCCAGTCGGAATTGACCCTGAGTAGGTAGCAAAATCTTTAATTAAGACCACCTCGCCTTCAGCCGTACCCGAAGATACAGCAATTCCTGACACCAAATGTAAAGGTTCGGTTGATGAAGGAGATGTTGCCTGGGTTATGGTCTCCAAGACAGTCGTTGTTAAATAATCGTCAAGCCAGGTGAAGTAAAAATCAGGACTAGGGAAAGATTCTAACTCCAAGGCAGTCCAGGTTAAATATTTAATCTGTGGTTGTTGCTCTAAAACATTCAGAACCAATTCCCTTAAATGAGCGATCGCTTCATCAGTTAACACATAAGTTGATGCCAAATCATCGGCAGGAACATAGGATTCTAAGCAATCAAATTGCGGTGTCTTGCGAATCTATTTCCTTGACTCGATAGCTATAGTTCTTGTGACCCAGATGCTTGAATAAGACAGAACCTGTATCTAGATCTAGTTCATATCGATCTGGTTCCACTTCTCCTTGAAGCAAGCTAGGTTCTAAACCCCAATTCGCTTTAAGGTGAATTATTTCGTCTCTAATTTCAACTACCCCAGAGGCAGAGGCGTTTTTTAGGGGTCTAACCAGAATAGATAAATCAACCCGAGCAACATCTATCCCTTGCTTGTGCCAATATAAAAGACTGTGGGCGCTAAATAATTCTGACCAGACTAACTTGATGGCTGTAGATAAAGCTTCTGGGTGATTATTACAGGTATGCGATCGCCATAAACTTTCAGGTTGACGATGCCTTCCCTGGGGGTGAACGATAATCGGCTGCAAAATCAGGCTTGCTGAATTTAGCTGCTGTGCCGCCTGAAATATCTCTGTTTGCCATTTTTGGGCAAAGTTTGCCTGATTTACCCTTTGACAACCCAGATTCGCCACAGTCTGTAAAGTTTGATAGTTGTTTGCGAAATTGTCTGCTAAATTTTCGGTAAATAGTTCAGATAATTCAATCCCAGCTATGGTCAAAAACTGCCGCCATAAATTGTGACCTAAGACAAAGCCTGGCAAAACTGGGCATTCATGCCGAAGTAATTGGCTGAGAATATATAATTTATCCCCAACCAAAAATTGTTCTCGATCCTGAATCTGTGAAAGCCAATAAAGATGCTTCACTGTCTAAGTTGCAGCAACTAGTTCTTGTTCTCTGATGGAACTTTTGGCTATTAACTCATCGCTCAATTTCATAAATGCCTTGGAACCTCCAGAATTTGGCATTGCTAGAGAGACAGGAGTAAATAAATCAACTGCTTTAGCGACGTTAACATCCATCGGAATCGATTGATTAAACAGTTGTTCGGGAGCAAAGTCATCTTCAACTCTCTTCATCACCTGCTTGTAGTATCTTCCCATCAATCCCCCCGCCGAGAGAATAAAGACAATTCCCAACAGGTTGACATTGACGGGATGAGTGTCGGCATGGCTTTTTCTGAGTTTGGCAATCCTTCTTTCTAATAGTTGAATGCCCACCAAAGAAAGTGGTTCAGGACGAGCAGGCAGCAGATAAAAATCACTAGCCGCAATACCGCTACGAGTCAGCAAATTGTATCCAGGAGCGCAGTCGAGAATGATAAAATCATAGTAGTCAACTACAGGCTCAAGAATCTGCTTGATCAGAATTCGCTCAAAGTCATCCCAGACTTTTTGAAATTCTTGCTCGTTATTCTCGATCGCTTTTTGATGAAGCATTTCTGAGACTTGATATTCGTCATAAAGCTCAATATCGCCTGGAAGCAATTCTAGACCGTGGACACCGCCAATACTAGGCACAATAATATCGTCAATGTTTAACTTGCTCCAGGGATTAGGATTGATAATATTATCGAGTAAATAGCTTAGGGTATGCTTTTTCTTGCGTAACTTAGCAAAATCATGGGGAGAGATTAGACTCAACGTGGCACTAATTTGCGAATCTAAATCTAAAACCAATACACGCTTGCCGTGTCTTTTGGCTAAACACGTAGCCAGATTAACAGTCAGGGTGGTTTTGCCTACCCCTCCTTTCATGTTGACGGTGCTGATAATAGTTCCCATGTTTGAAATTTCTAACTTTTCTTGTTAAGGTTAGTGTGCCAATCATTATTGTGGCAATGCCAAATCATAACTTTTTCTAAAGTTTTTTTCGACAAACTGAAACTATATCTTGCGCAACATCAAACTACTATTACAAAAAACTACAAAAGAGCGATTTGTTGCCAGCCCAAGAAACCAGAAATTTGACTGGCTAAGGTAAGAGAATCAAAAGGCTTATTAATTACCCCTTTGGCACCTGCATTATAGAAGCGACGGCGATCGCTTGCTTGAGCTTTGGCAGTAATAAAAATAGTCGGAATATCTTTGGTTTTGAGATTACTTTGTAGCTTGGCTATAGTTTGGATGCCGTCTAAATCTGGCATCATGGCATCTAAGAGGATGGCATCGGGTTTTTCTTGTTCGGCGATCGCAATTCCTTCTTTGCCGCTGGATGCACTCATCATTGACCAACCAGCCTCAGATTCGAGGCAAAATTGTGCCAGAGTTTTGATGTCATTCTCATCATCAATAAATAAAATACGTTTCACACCCATATTATTAGAGTCGTCCTATAAGATCCTAAAATCTTATCTGTTAAATATGATTATTTTGTGATAGTTAGTTATTGCCAAACCTAATAATACAGCAGTTAGAGCTTGGCGACGCTGAGGTTTAGCGAATCTTGTCGAACCACGTAAGACGAGCAGTAATTAGCAAATTTTTATTTAGTAATATTTTTTTCCTCACAATTTCCTCAAAATTACTTGTTTAGATTGTTGAACAAATCTAATTTATTGTCAGCTTTACTGACGATGGTACATAAGCGAGTTTGATTGGTTTGAAGTATCTTAGTTGAAAATAATGAAAAATAATCAAGAACATATTTACTCTTTTCCTAACACTAGCTGTACTCTTAGAGTGGTCGAGCATTTACGCCATAAGTATCAATCTTATTTAGATTCGATAGCAGTTATCAATCTCATCGATCGCTGGTTGGTTAAATTAAGCCTAAAAAGTTCTGCGCCTCACCGATTAACCAAAAATCTTCAAGCTTTTCTCAAGGAAATGGGTTCTATTTCTCAACCATCTGGCAAGATATTAGATGCATTAGTAAGCTTAGAACAGGGGGTATCACCTACTGAAGTTATGAATCGCCATCGGGTAGTAATTGTTGTTTATGGAAAACCAGAAACAGAAGAAATTGAAATATTTCGCGACCAAATTGTAGATCGATTGGGTTATTGTCCGCAAAATATGGCATAAATGACTAAATTCTACTGCGTTTCAAACGATTCAAAATACGGTTCGCAAGTACTGAGCCAGTTACAGGCTTACAAACATAATCATCCGCACCGAGATTAAAAGCTTGGTTCTGAGTTTGTTCGTCTTGGTGAACGCTCAGAAATAAAACTGGCAAATGTTGCCAGTGGCGATCGCTCCTCAAAATCTGACAGAGTTCCATGCCATTAAGATCGGGCATATCTATATCTAACACCAGCATGTCAGGCTCAACACTTTCGAGAACTTCCCAAAACTGGGTTGATTTATTCAAAGTAGTTATCTCAAAACCCCAGGGTTCGAGAGACATTGACAAAGACAACAGTACTTGAGGATCGTCATCGATGATTAATACTTTTGCCGCATCACCCAAATTTTGCATTAACTCGGAAACTGCTGTAATGGCAGCCAGGGCTTCAACTGGATGCTGTAAGATTAAGCTTCCCCCTTTGCGAGCAAAATTTAACCGATCTAATAATTGAGGTGACTCGGCGATCGCAACTGTAAGCACATTCGGTTGGCGTTGATGTAGCTGTTCGAGGAAGTCTAAGTCTTCGCCATCAGGAAAAACTATCTTATGCAGCAAAGCATCAATTGATTCTTGTGCCAGTATGGTTTCAGCCTGAGCCAAATCGGTAGCAATATGAGTCTTCATGCCATTATTATTGGCTTCTGTAATTAAATGCCGATCGAGGATTTCATCATGATTGCGATCGATAATTAATAGGGAAATATTTTTGCTTAAGGCATTTTCAACGGTTTCTTCAAAGGGCTGATGTTGTAATTCGGTATTGAGAGAAGCAATAAGTCTGACTATCTCTTCTAGGTCAACTTGAGCGATGGGACAAGGGGCTAATAGTTGTTCGATTTGCTTAGCAATTCTCGAACCTTCGGGAAAACCAAAGCAACCTAAAGAACCTGCTAGTTTGTGAGCAGAACTTCTGGCAAACTCATATATTTCATCAGTTGAGCTTTTGTCTACCGCTGCTACGGCAAAATTTTCTAAATCTGCCAATCTCTGGAATGCCAAATCTTTGAACTTTGACCAAATTTGATTGATGCTAGCTGATTTATCTTGCTCTGGGCTACTGACAGATCGGGATCTATCGCTGTATCTAACATCATCATCGGACTTAAGACGATAACCCACGCCATAAACTGTTTTAATCGTATCTTTTGCCATCCCCGCAGCCTTGAGCTTTTGGCGCAAACCTTTAATGTGAGTTCTGACAGCTTCTTCCCCTGGAGGGTCTTCTCCCGCCCAAAGATTGTCAATGATTGCTCCTGGACTAAATACCTGGTGAGGATGGCGCATGAATAGTTCAATCATGCCGTATTCTTTGGGAGTTAGGGGCAAAAGTTGTTTTTGGTGATGAACTTCATGGATTTTGGGGTCGAGGCTCAAATTTTGCCATTCTAAAACAGGTGAAGAGACGTTAATTTCACGGCGCAACAATGCTCGTATTCTGGCAGTTAGTTCATCAAAATCGAAGGGTTTGACTACATAATCATCTGCTCCTGAATCTAGCCCCGATACTTTGTCGTTTTGGCGATCGCGGGCAGTCAAGAGCATAATCGGCATCGTATAACCTTCTGCCCTAATTTGCTGACAAAGTTCTACTCCATCAATATCGGGCAACATCCAGTCGAGAACCACTAAATCGAAATCAAACAGCAAAACGAATTCCCAGCCCATTTCGCCGTTGTTAGCAATATCTACAGCATAACGCTGCTCGATGAGTTTGCTCGCCAAAATTTCCATTAACTGTTCGTCATCGTCTATAAGTAAGATTCTCATCAACTAACCAGTTAACCTTCAATAATATAATACACCTAATTTTAAATTTACGTAATTTTACTTAAACACATACTAAACATCAATTGCAAATTTAAAGCCTTATTGTTTTCAATATCAATAACTTTGCAACAGCTTAAAGCAGACTAATACTATTGTCATTTTGTTGAAAAACATAGTTATTAAAATTCACAGCTTCTGCATCATCAAGTCAAAAAAAGTATTATTAATAACAATTGAAGTTTTGCTCCCACAATTTGTTGTTTATCTTACGTATCTAAGGATAGATTTATCACAAAATCTTCAATTTCTTTTAGTAACTTAAGATACATAGTCAACAGAAAGGTTGTTTAAATTTTTAAAGCCATTCATTACAAGGTATCATTACAAGGTAAAAATAATGGTTTTATCTGTTCAGTATCCTCCAAATTTTAGCCATTTTGAAATACTAGATCGCGGTAATCAACTTTTAAACTTACTATCAGACTCAGAATTACGCAATCTACTAGCTAATTCAGAGCGTGTAGTTTTTCCTGCCCAAACAACTCTCTGTAAACCTGACGAGGGGATTAGAAAAGTTTACTTTCCCCTTCGAGGTATTATCTCTATGGCAAATGTAGGTGAGTCTGGTTCAATGGCAGAGGTTGCTACGGTAAGTAATGAAGGAATGATTGATATTTATGCATTCTTGGGAAATAAATCTCATTCTAACTTCGCGATCGCCCAAACTGAATGTATTGCGATCGCCATACCCGTCGATATTCTCAGACAGGAGTTTACCTACAGTAAGGAGCTGCAAAGAATTTTGTTGCTATACGCTCAGGCCTTATTTGCTCAAGTTTCACAGAATGTCTTCTGTAGCTGTCATCATACCCTAGAACAAAGATTATCTCGATGGCTATTAGCTTACAGCGATCGCTTAGAGACCAAAAAGCTGTTACTCACTCAAGAAACTCTTGCCGATTCAATCGGCGTAAGGCGATCGAGTTTGTCAGTTGTTGCAGTAGATCTACGTCAAAGAAAGCTAATTGACTACAATCGAGGCAAAATTACGATTTTGGACTCTGAAGCCTTAGAAAGGATGGCTTGTAGCTGCGATCGCGTAATCTCAGACGATTATACTCAGATACTCAATTAATAAAAAGCTTATTTTAAGCTGTTACATGAGTTTTGAGACTATGCTGGAATTCCGACAGACATCTTTTTGGGTTATGTGCGATTATGCATAAAAGTATCTAAAAAGACAACATCATTTATTTCCGCAAAAGATAATTTAAGTACGCTAGATAGATTTTCAAATTTGAGCAAAGTATTCACTTTGGTCTTGACAGTCAATAAATCTAAATGTGCATTTTGTATTCTGTTAAGTCTATTGATGTAGATTATTTTTGCCAACAAAATTCTAATAATAGAGAAGTATCATCAAAATGAATTACCTTCAATCTTCTTTAGCGATACGAGCGTATTTTGAACCACTCAATAGAGTTGAGGTCAACCCTCCTTGGTGGGTAAAAATCTCAACCTCTAAACCAAAATGCAGGTATTATTTTGGTTCATTCAATAGTAAGTCAGAAGCAATAGAAGCTTTGCCTGGATACACAGAAGATTTGAAAAGAGAACGAGCGCAAGGAATCTCGAATCGAAATTAGACAAGAGCATCCCCAACTATTGACTATTTGCGAAGAATAGTTATTAAACAGCCTCGGTTTATAACGGTGATTTTAAATATGAGTGAGAAAAGTATTTTAATCATAGAGGACGATACGGGAATTCAAGCGGTTACTAAATTTAGCTTGGAAATGGACGGTCACTGGCAGGTTACAGTTGCTAATTGCGGCAAAGAAGGATTATTAACAGCTAAATCTATGAATCCAGACGTAATTCTTTTGGACTTGATTATGCCAGATCTGGGTGGAGTAGAAATTCTCGAACAATTACAATCAGACAACACAGCCAGGAATATTCCAATTATCTTATTTACAGCCAAGTTGATAGATTGGGAAATAGTAAAGAACGAAAACAATAACGTAATAGGTATTATCAACAAGCCATTCGACTGTCTTACTCTATCAGCAGAAATATCCAAACTGCTCGATCGCCGATTCCACTTGGCAGCAAGCAGCGTTACAGATTAATCGTAGGGTGAACGAATTTAAGTTGACAATGATAGATTTCAGATCAGTTATTTTGCTTACCCTACCAATCTGTCTCGCTACTAATATTTCAAATATTTACCGTTTCCGATTAAATCAGAAGCAGATAAACTATTTTTGGTTAATTCACCTGACTCCAACCATCGATCTACCTCTGCGGTTTTTTTCGCTTGACCTAGTTGCGATCGCAGTTGTTCCCCTTCGAGAACCTCCCTATCTAACAAGGTTTGAGCCAAGGTAATCAAAAGTTGTTGATTTTCCCTCAGAATTTCTAGGGCTACTTGATGTGCGCCATCAATTACCGCTTTTACTTCGCGGTCTATTTCTTCAGCGATGTGAGGACTTACCTGGCGACGAGGGTTAGCGAAACCGTCTAAAAACTGTTGTTGAGCTTTCTCAAAAGCTATTGGACCAAGGCGATCGCTCATGCCATAGAGAGTTACATATCTTTCTGCCAATTCAGTTGCTTTTTGAATATCATCACTAGCTCCAGTGGATACCTTACCAAAGATCGATTCTTCCGCTGCTCGACCACCCAACAAGGTAGCAATCCGACCGCGAATTTCATCTTCAATCATCAAAAATCGATCTTCTTCTGGTAGCTGTAGAGTATAGCCCAATGCACCTATACCACGGGGAACAATCGAAATCTTTTCGATCTTATCAGTTCCAGGCATCAGTGAACCGACAATAGCATGACCAACCTCATGATGAGCGACAGTTTTCTTCTCAACTTCGTTGAGTACTCGCGATCTTTTTTCTAATCCTGTCAAAATTCTCTCGATTGCTTCATTAAAGTCTTCCATCAGCACTGCCGAACGATTATGACGAGCAGCAAGCAATGCAGCTTCATTAATCAGGTTTGCCAAATCTGCCCCCGCAAAACCTGGAGTTCGGGCAGCAAGTTTATCCAAATCGACATCTCTACCTAAACTAACGTTTCTGGCGTGAACCTCTAAAATTGCCAATCTGCCTGACTTATCAGGACGATCTACCAAAATTTGACGATCGAAGCGACCAGGACGTAATAAAGCAGGATCGAGAACTTCAGGACGGTTGGTAGCAGCCAGCAAAATTACTCCCGTATTAGGTTCAAATCCATCCATTTCCGCCAATAGTTGATTGAGAGTTTGTTCTCTTTCATCATTCCCGCCCATAAATGCCCCCGCAGCAGCGCGAGACTTACCTAAAGCATCTAGCTCATCAATAAAGACGATCGCAGGAGCTTGTTTTTTAGCTTGGTCGAATAAATCCCGCACCCGCGATGCCCCTACACCGACAAACATTTCGATAAACTCCGAACCAGAAATACTAAAGAAAGGAACTTGCGCCTCTCCTGCGATCGCCTTTGCCAGCAGAGTTTTACCCGTGCCAGGAGGTCCTACTAGTAAAACCCCTTTGGGTATTTTTGCTCCCAAAAGAGAATATTTAGTCTTGTGCTGCAAAAAATCAACGATTTCATAGAGTTCTGCCTTAGCTTCGTCAATGCCTGCCACATCATCAAAGGTAACGTCCATCGTGCCTTCAGAATAAATTCGAGCATTGCTGCGACCAATACCAAAGGGGTTGGAACTTGTGTTGCCCGATTGACCGCGACTAAACAAGAAGCTAGCAAAATTGAGAATTAAAAAGAAAAACAGCGTAAATTTGAGAAAACCCCAAGCCCCGTCTCCACTGCTAGAAGGAGAAGCCGAAAACTCAACCTGATGTTGATGCAATAATTTGGGTAACTCTGTATCCTGCTCGACTATTGCCGTAGTAAATATTTGCTCCGCTTCGTTAGCAACCGATTCGGGTTTGAGAATGTATTCAATATGACTTGAACCAATAGTCACTCTCTCAACGCGATCGCTTTCGACTAAATTAATAAATTTACTGTAGGGCTGGACTTTATTAGCGGGTGCTGTAGGCAGAAACAAGCTAAATAGAATTAAAAAAACAGCAGTTATAATCATGCTCCAACTTATCTGACGCGATTGGGGTGTTTTGTTCGGTTTTTCTGGCTTGGGCATTTCTCTGCTCCTTTTAATACAATGAGCGCGATCGCATTAACTATTTTTTGCAACTGCTAACTACTAACCATCTGCTCTCAAGGATTCCCTACGGTCTCGTAGCGGTGACGGACGCGAAGCTAGCTTATGCGAAGCGGTATCCTTAGGAAATCCTTTAGGACTAACCTCTTCAACAAAACTCAGCCAAATTCCGATGAGTCTCTTGACAAAGTAAATTGCAGACATCTTGGTCAGATACTTGACTAAAATCTTCGTACCAGAAGCCGACTGCACCTAAAGATTTTGGTCTAACCAAACAAGAAATATCGTCTACTAAAGTTTCCAGTCGTTCGATCGCCTGATGAGAAGCAATTGGAGTGGCAATAATGATTTTTTTGGGGTGATGTCGCTGTAAAGCAGTCACCGCAGCGTGCATAGTTAAACCAGTGGCAATTCCATCATCAACGATAATTACTTGGCTGCCTTCAATTTTGAGCATCGGGCGACAGTGACGATAACAAGAATCACGCCATCTCAATTCAGCCTTGACTTGAGCTGCGATCGCGTTTATTTGTGCCTGGTCAACATCGTTACTTTCAGTTATGTTTTCATCAATAATCGTAATATTACCATTATAGTCATGAATCAAAGCGTCCTCAGCAACTGCACCCATAGCTGTCTCTGGATGATTAGGTAGACCTATTTTTTTAACTAAACATACATCAAGAGGAAGGTTTAGACTATTGGCTATCTCATAAGCTACGGGTACACCCCCACGAGGCAACCCTAAAACTATCGCTTGGGGATGATTTAAATAGGAATTAAGCTGCTCGGCTAATCTTTTGCCCGCATCCCGTCTATCTAAAAAAACTGCATTCATTTTAGTCCCTCCTACTTGCTCTCACTATGAAGATAGATAGAAAGCTTGAGGAAGTTGTGAAGGCTATTTTAGTTGGTGGGTAGTAGACAACAGTAGATTTTCACCTAAGTTGTTTTGTTCATCATCAAGTTAGCGATATTTCGCTATGGTTAAATTAGAAGTTACTTTGGAGTAATTGCTATGCGTGGAATGATTTTTAATGGGGTAGGTCAACCCTTGGAATTAAGGGAACTGCCTATTCCTGAGCCACAAGCTAACCAAGTACTGCTCCAGGTTCATGTCTGCGGTGTATGCCGTACAGACTTACACATAGTAGATGGTGAACTGACTAAGCCAAAACTTCCCTTGATATTAGGTCATCAAATTGTCGGTACGATAGTTGCCAACGGCGATCGCGCCACAAAATATCCTGTGGGTACTCGGGTTGGCGTACCTTGGTTGGGGCATACCTGTAATTGTTGTCGCTATTGCTTGGCGGGCAAAGAAAACCTGTGCGATCGCGCCTTATTTACTGGCTACAATCTTAATGGGGGCTTTGCTGAATATACCGTTGCTGATGAAAACTTTTGTTTTCCAATTCCTGAAAGCTTTCCCGACTTACAGGCAGCACCTCTACTATGTGCGGGATTAATTGGTTATCGTTCCTATAAAATGACCGAAGATGCCGAGCGAATTGGCTTTTATGGCTTTGGGGCTGCTGCACATATTCTGATTCAGGTAGCAAATTATCAGAACAAACAAGTATATGCGTTTACGCGCTCGGGAGATATTCAAGGGCAGGAATTTGCCCGCAATCTTGGTGCAGTTTGGGCAGGAAGTTCTGATGAATTACCACCAGAAGCGTTAGACGCAGCCATTATCTTTGCGCCAGTAGGTAAATTAGTCCCTGCTGCACTCAAAGCAGTCGCTAAAGGTGGCATAGTAGTCTGTGCGGGTATTCACATGAGCGATATTCCCAGTTTTTCCTATCAGATTCTCTGGTCAGAACGAGTATTGCGCTCGGTTGCCAATCTAACTCGCCGAGATGGTGAAGAGTTTTTAGCTTTAGCTCCACAAGTTCCAATTCATACGGAAGTTACCTCTTTTCCTTTATTCAAAGCAAAGGTCGCTTTAGATGCTTTACGAACTGGTAAAATCAACGGTGCTGCTGTTTTGAGCGTAAATTGATCCGAGCCAAGTTTTTAAGCCTTCATTTTTCATTTAGATCGCTTCCTCGGGTTTTCTTCATAAATTCTTCAACTTTCTGGCTTATATGACCAAGACAATGGTTGAAAAAGATGGTAATAATAGTCTGACTGGAAAAAACGACCTCTGTCGTTTTTTCCGAATAATCGCGACCAATCAAGTCAATATTTAGACCGATTTTAACTTTAACGATAAATTCATCAAAGTATTAGGTTTTATCATCAGCCAAGAGTTAGTAGTTAGATGTAGAACTAATTTTAACTACTGAAAATATTATTGTCATTTGCTCTTTGCCAGATTCTCGACCAAACCTTCTTGAAGATATTAACTATGAACGGAGAAAAATTATGCAGGAAGCAAATTTGCCAACCGAAACCATAGAATCATCAGATCCAATTCTCAACCTTCACCCCGATACCCAATTAGTTACAGTAGACGATCCTTCCCCTACTGTTTCAGTCCTGTGGGATCGAGCCACTCAACAAGCCGTTATCGATACCGCCCCTGGTCCAACTATTGGCTCTCGTGCATATAGTATGGTTCATACAGCTATGTTCGATGCCTGGGCGGCATACGATCCAGAGGCGATCGCGACTCAACTAGGGGACGATCTACAGCGACCAGAAGCAGAAATTACGGAAGCGAATAAGACAGAAGCAATGAGCTATGCTGCTTATCGCGTTCTGGTAGATTTATTTCCCGATCGAGTCGCCATCTTTGACGAATTGATGACAGAAATGGGTTTTGATCCTGACAATGTTACGACGGATACGACTACTGCGGCTGGAGTTGGTAATGTTTCTGCCCAAGCTTTGTTAGAATTTCGCCATCAAGATGGTTCTAATCAGCTAGGTGACATATCCTATGCACCTAATGATGATTATCAATACATCAATGAGCCAGGTCACACTTCATATATCGAACATTGGACATCGGAATACATACCTATCGATTCTACAGAAGCCGATGCCCCCGTTCAAGAATTTCTCACGCCTCACTGGGGAGAAGTTACCCCTTTTGCTTTGGATTCTGGAGAGCAATTTAGACCAGAAGCACCACAGCCATTTCTACTGGTAGATGGCGAAGTCGATCTGGAAAACAAAACTATTACCATCGCTGATACTAATGAGGTTTTACCTATTAGTAAAGACTTAATTGGAGAGATTATCAATCCCGAATTTATTACTCAGGCGGAGAAACTGGTTGATGTCAGTGGCAATCTTAGCGACGAACAAAAACTAATTGCCGAATTTTGGGAAGATCCAGGGGGAACTTCCTTTCCTCCTGGCACTTGGATGACCTTTGGGGAATTTGTCTCAGCGCGGGATGATAATACCGTTGATGAAGATGCTCAAATGTTTTTTGCTCTGGGTAATGCTGTTTTTGATGCGGGTATTGCTACTTGGGAAGCTAAAAAATTCTATGACTATACCCGACCCGTGCGAGCTATTCGTACTTTGGGTGAATTGGGTTTAATTGGAGAATATAACCCAGAATTAGGAGGCTATGCGATCGAGGCTTGGAATGGCTCAGAACAAGGTACTCAGACAATTTTAGCTTCTGATTTTATAACTTATCAGACTCCTGGTAGTCATGCCTCGCCACCTTTTTCCGAATATACCTCTGGACATAGTGCTTTTAGTGCTGCTGGTGCTGAAATTCTGGAATCTTTTACCCAAAGTGACGATTTTGGAGCTTCTGTCAGCTTTGAACCTGGTGAATCTCGCTTTGAATCAGGAATAACACCTGAAGAAGTTGTTATCTTGGAGTGGCCAACTTTTAGTGAAGCAGCAGACGAAGCAGGAGTCTCTCGCATCTATGGAGGTATTCATTTTGATGAAGGGGATTTGAACGGTCGCCACTTGGGTAGAGAAGTTGGTGAGACAGTTTGGTCAGAAGCTCAATTTTACATTCAAGGTGGTGAGACAGAAACAGAAACAGCATACAATCAGATTTTCGGAACCGATCGAGATGATGTATTCGATGCTGCCGATTCTCGCGATCGCTTGACAGGTAACAGCGACATGATTGTTGCTGGTGCAGGAGACGATCTAGCGGATGTTAGTCTCGGTAGTGGCAACAATCGAATTTACGCTCAAGCTGGTAACGATATTCTCATTGCAGGTAATAGCGATCGATTATTAGGAGGCGATGGTGATGATTCTCTCTTTGTCACCAATGGCGGCAATAATTTGATGACGGGAGAGGCTGGAGAGGATGTTTTCTGGATTGTCGCGGGGGAATTTCCCGATGCTGCCAACATTATTGGCGATTTTGAAGTCGGGGTCGATCGCCTTGGTGTCGGTAGTATAGCCAATATTTCTTCCCTTGAAGATTTAAGCTTCAGTCAATCGGACAATAACACGATTATTGCAATTGAAGGTCAGGATATAGCGATCGTCCAAAATATTGCAGTTGGCGAACTTCAGGAAAGTAATAATTTTATCTTTGCTTGATTTCTATCGTTCGTTTTGCTCGGAGACAAAAGTAAAAAGTAATTAATCTTATAAATTTTTGCCTTCGAGTCATCGAGCTTAAAGCTAGGCAGTCACAAAATCGCTCTCCGAAAGAGTAGTAGTATCTATTCCTGATAAAATAGCTAAGGTTTCTTCTGTAGCCGTCACAACAATCAGGCGATCGCTAAAAGACAAGTCACCAAAACTTAAGCCGACCGAAAGCATCAGGCGATCGTTTCCAAGTTGAAAGTCATTAATCGTATCCGTGCCGAAATTTGGGGTAAGCTCGAATATATCTGCACCACCATTGCCAAACAAATTATCATCCCCTGCACCACCATCAATTAAATCATCGCCTTTACCGCCTTGAACCAGATCGTTGTCACCTCCACCATTGAGAATATCGTTGCCCCGATCTCCCCAGAGACTATCTTCACCATCGCCACCCAAGAGGTAATCATCATCTGTGCCACCCCAAAGGCGATCGCGATCTGCACCACCAATTAAGATGTCTTTTCCCTGGTCTCCTAGTATCCAGTCATCACCTTCGCTACCAAACAGCAGATCGTCTCCTGTTCCTCCCCAGATATAATCACCATCTTCTCCACCATCAATAATGTCGTTACCGCGATCGCCGATTAGCAGATCGTTTCCCGACCAACCTTCAAGGCGATCGTCTCCTCGACCGCTAAATACAAAATCATCTCCTGCCAAGCCGTCTATATTCTCATCTGCCTCAGTGCCAAAAATAATATTTCTTTCATCTGTGCCGACAAGATCGTTAAAACTTGGTTGGGGTATTTCTCCGTTAATAGCTTGCTCAATGGTATCGGCAAATAAAGCATGTGCTTCTGTAGTCGGATGAAAAATATCCCAGAAGAAAAATCCTGTAGTTTCAGCAGGATTTAATCCTGATAACAATAAAGAATCGCTTACATTGTTCAAGCCGAATTGTTCTGGGTTAGCTGCAATAGTTTCATTTGCCGAAAACAAATCGACTTCAATGATTTCGGCTTCAAGATTTAGATTATCCAACGCCAACGCCAAGCCACCATCATAAGCAATAGTAATAGCAGTAGCTTCATCTTGAAATTCCGTACTAAAGGGCAACCTGCCAAGGGATGGCATATTAGGCACGACTATATTTTCTGCCCCCAAATCTGTCAGGCGAGTAACATTATTAACAGTGTTGTCAACTCCATCCTCAATTAAGACTGCGGGGTCTGCGGGGACACTACCACCCAAATAATCCAAATAATCGTTAGGACCTGCCCAGACTATATGTAAAGCATCAGGATCGGCTTGACTATCTCCCAAACTATCTTTGTACTGATCAATTTGCTGCGATACTCCTGGCAACGTTACACCAGGCAAAAAAGGCGCGATATCATCATTATTAGAATTACCCGTTCCTGTTTTGGCAGCACCAACAGCAAAGTTATTACCCACCCCATCATCGTCATAGGGATCTAAATTAAATCCCAAATCCTCAGCTAAATATTCAACCGCTACCGAACCATTGGTAAAACGACCTGAAACATAAGGCGGATCGGGAGGAATTACGCCAAAAGTGAGGGCAAAAGAATTACCCGTATCCGATAAGCTATCGCCAAAGACGAAGATTTGAGAATACTCATTTGAATTCAACATTTTACTGTCTTCTCCTTTCAACTTACTGTCTCAAAAAGATAGTATTTAAACGCAAGATGCAAGTATGAAACTACTAACCGTAATTATGGTGGGCAATATAACTCAGATAGAATTGATTATTGCTAGCTTTTAAAATCTGCACTAAAGTATCTGCCCTAAAGGACTCCTTCGGATATAATTTCGTGTGACGCGCTAGCTAATCCTTTAGGGCGCATCGCCCTCACTACCAACTGTTTATTTCTTCAACCGCATTCCAAGCAGCTTCACATTCCTGTTCTATTTCTGCTTGTGGATCGGCTGCTACACGATTATGTAAAAGAGTTTTCTTGATTTTTAATGACAAATCGTCAGAAGCAAATTCTGATGCTATTTTTGACTTCATAATTAGATCGGTTATGGAAATCATTCCCAAAAGATGTTCCTGAATTACGGGCGCACGGCTAATTCCTGTTTCGGCAAATAGTCGAGCTACATTTCTTAAATCTAGGTCGGGATTAACCACAATACAGGGTTTAGTCATAATTTGATAAACCATCACCGATGCTGGATCGACATCTTTGGTGGCTACTTTATAGATAATGTCTGTTTCAGTTACAATTCCGTAAGCTCGATCTTCACCAGGTTCGACAATCAATGAACGCACTTTCTTATCCTGCATCAAAGCGATCGCATCGGCGACAGTTGCCAAACTATCAATGGTGAATACTTTGGTAGTCATGATATCTGCTGCTCTCATTTTCTTTCTCCGCTAGGTTTAAGCTACTGCAAATCACAGGGGAATTCCCTTTGTTTAATTTGTAGATCTTTAAGTTGAGGAAGTTGTGAGGAGTTTGGAGTTTGGAGTTTTGGATGGTGGGTTACTTTTCCTTCAAGGAAAGTGCGATCTCTCAAAAGCTTTCCAAACAGCTTGGAGAGAATTGGCGATTTCTACTATCAGGTAAAATTACAAACACAATTGGCGATCGCGTTTAATTTTTGGCAGTAGAAATATATCAAATAGTTGTCAAGAGATTCTAACTATGAAAAAACTGATATAACAAAGGTATAGACAAATAAAATAAGAGGCAAACGATTATGGATAACCTCTCTAATGCCTTAATGAGCGACCAAGACTGGATCGATCGGGGTAAAGCTGATGTTTGGGCGGGAAAAACCAAACAATCCCCAGAACACGATCCCCAGGCAGCTAGTATGTATGACTTGGGCTACTGCGAGGGAGTAATCGAGAGATCCCCCGTACAGCCTAGAAAAAATGATTCCAATAATCATTAGCCTTTTTGAATTGCTGAAAAAGACTTATTTTAAGCAAAGGAGCAAATATAATGACGGAATTACTCCAGCAGAAATGTGTTCCCTGTACGGGTAGCCTACCCCCAGCTACAGCAGAAGAAATCAGCACCTACAAGACTCAGATCCCAGACTGGAATCTGATTACAGAAAATAGCGAATTGCGTTTACAGCGAGTTTATCAATTTCCTGATTTTGCTAAGGCATTAGCTTTTACTAACAAGATTGGAGATTTAGCCGAAGCAGAAGGACATCATCCTGCTTTATTGACCGAATGGGGCAAAGTCACGGTTACTTGGTGGACTCACGCTCTTAAAGCTCTACATCATAATGACTTTATTATGGCAGCTAAAAGCGATGCAATATGGTCTTCGTGAGAGAAGAAAACGTTAAACCTGGTTCGAGATCGACTCATTCGCATTTTGAGAATTGTTAGAGCGATCGCTTTTGAGAGGGGAGTGAACGGTTACGTTCTGGTCTAGCATTTAGTTCACTCAATAAATATACTCATGTATATAATGTTTATACTTATTTTTGTGGCAGTTCAGCACTAGCTAATTTTCGCACCTACTGTATCTATAGCAAGAGACTGTACAATTGCCTCGCAACCAATGTTTGACCAAGCTTGAGACATCGATTTAACTACCCGATCTACCCTTTCAGGATTGCTCAATGCTAGTAAAGTTGGTCCTGCGCCACTGATCACCATGCCATAAGCACCAGCAGAAATTGCAGCTTGCTCAACCTTGTGATAGCCCTTAATTAGTTTTTGACGATAGGGTTGATGAAGCTTATCAGCCAAAGCAGTTTTCAGCCATTCAACATTATTAGTTTCTAAAGCTTTAATTAATAATCCCATCCGAGAAATATTAAAGATGGCATCGCTACGACTATACTCTTCAGGTAAGACTAAACGAGCTTCTCTAGTAGAAAGCTCAAAATCAGGAATAGCGATGATGGGGATAATATCTTGATGCCAGTCAATCGGGCAAATTTGCCATTTTTCAACCGCTTCTACGCAAAGGAGGCAATTTCCCAGTAGGGCGGGAACAACATTATCAGGATGACCTTCAATGGCGATCGCCATATCTCTAATTTCCTCTTGACTAAGAGGATTTCCCGCTAAATAATTTGCTCCTAGTAAACCGCCTACAATTGCCGTAGCAGAACTACCAAGTCCTCTAGATAGGGGAACACCTAGCTTAATTTTAATTTCTAGGTTCGGTGGAGTTTGTCTGATTCTTTGATATAGCTGAAGCAACGAGCGGTAAATTAAATTACCTTCCCCCGTGCTTACTTTCTGCGCCTCTTTCCCTTCTACAATAATCTTCAGCTTAGTATCGCTACTGTCAGTTACGCTAAATTGAAACTCGTTTGCCATAGTCAAAGCTGCACCAAGACAATCGAAGCCAACTCCCATATTAGCGGTGGTTGCGGGGACACGAACAGTAACTTGGTTCATACTAGTTGCTAAATACGATTTACTGATTATAAATTACAATTACTCCCAGGCTAAATGCCATCTTTATGAGATTCAGTGAGTTAAAGACCAGATGTTGTTCGATATCCCTAATGGATCTTTATCTAGCTAGGGAACTGAGTCGGTTTTTTATATTTAGCTGCGGCTTGCTAACTTGTTCAGGAGTCGCCATTGGTACAGTTGCCGATTTAGTCGATCAGATTGCACAATATCAGCTACCGCTCCTGATTGCCAGCCAAATTTTCTGTTACAAAATTCCCGAGTATGCTGCCTATGCTTTGCCTATTTCGACACTATTAACCTGCTTGGTTGTTTATAGTCGATTGCATGATGACTGGGAGTTAACTGCCTTGTTTAGTTTTGGCATTAGTTTCTATCGTTTAATTTTACCAGGGCTGATCCTTAGTCTGGCGATCGCCGCAATGACTTTTTTACTCAATGAACTAATTGTGCCTGCTGCTAATTATCAGGCAATTTTATTGCAAAGTAAGTTTATTCCGCAGTCAGAACTAAACCGACAACAGCAAAATATCTTTTACGCCGAGTATGAATCGAGTCAAGGGAAAGTAAAACAGCTCAAACATCTTTATTTTGCCGAACTGTATAGTAACTCTAGCTTATTGGGCATAACTATCCTTTGTTACCAAAGCAATCGCCTAGAAAATATAATTACAGCTCAGTCGGCTCAATGGAATCAACAGCAAAAAGTTTGGGTTCTAAGATCGGGTATGATCCAGAATTTTGGTATTGGCGAAGAAAAAACCAGGGAAGAATTTGTGATTAAACAATTAACTCTCCCCAAAACTATCTTCGAGATCGCCAAAAAACAGCGTAGTCCTGAAGAGATGAATATCCGCCAAGCTCAAGCATATCTCAACCTGATTAAAGACAGTGGACTACCTCAAGATCGAGCCAAGTTTACCGTGCGTATCCAGCAAAAATACGCCTTTCCTTTTATTTGCGTGATATTTGCTTTAATTGGTTCGGCGTTAGGCGGCAAGTATAATCAGCTCAATCGTTCCAAAAGCTTTGGTCTTTGCGTCGGGATTGTATTTACCTATTATTTTCTAGGATTTGCGATCGGCTCGATGGGAATTACAGGATTAATTTCTCCCGTTTTAGCAGGCTGGTTACCCAATCTTATTGCCTTGGCTATTGGTATTTACTTATTGAGATAGGGGAGAGTAGATTTAAAATGCAAAAAAAGGCGCTGTATTATAAACGCCTTTAAATCAAATCAATAATGCATAGCTAAAATATATAGCTAAATCCGATCTTCCATCATTTTCTGGACTGCTTCGGCAATTTGGGCAGGTTGCACAATGGTCAGGCTTTCCAATTTACCATTATAGGGAGTAGGAATATCTTGAGATGATAAACGCAATACGGGAGCGTCTAATTCGTCAAATAGCTGTTCGCCAATCAATGCCGCTAATTCTGCACCGATACCGCCTGTTTTCATACATTCTTCGACGACAATTACCTTATGAGTTTTACGTACCGACTGGCTAATAGTCTCCATGTCAAAAGGCTTGAGAGAAATCAGATCGATGATTTCTGGGTCGTAACCCTGTTTTTCTATTTCTTTGACTGCTTGAGTACAGTGATGACGCATGCGCGAATAGGTCAGAATAGTCACATCCTTACCTTCCCGCACCATCTCTGCTTTATCTAAAGGCAAAACATACTCATCATCGGGGAGATCGTCTTTGAGATTGTAGAGTAAGACGTGTTCAAAAAATAGTACGGGGTTATCATCGCGAATCGCAGCTTTAAGCAAGCCTTTAGAGTTATATGCCGTAGAGCAGGCAACGATTTTCAACCCAGGTACGGCATGGAAATATGCTTCTAGTCTTTGAGAATGTTCTGCTCCCAGCTGTCTACCAACCCCACCAGGACCACGGATTACCATGGGTATTTTATAGTTACCGCCAGAGGTGTAGCGCAGCATTCCTGCATTATTAGCAATCTGGTTAAATGCTAGCAGCAAAAACCCCATGTTCATCCCTTCAATCACAGGACGTAAACCAGTCATAGCAGCGCCAACAGCCATGCCGCAAAAGCTATTCTCTGCGATCGGCGTATCT
Source organism: uncultured cyanobacterium (assembly GCA_963724445.1). Classification (GTDB taxonomy): domain Bacteria; phylum Cyanobacteriota; class Cyanobacteriia; order Cyanobacteriales; family Xenococcaceae; genus Waterburya. The sequence goes on from CAVRWR010000004.1 coordinate 26,682, forward strand.
AATAAGCGCAGATCGCCATATTTCTTATACAGATCTTTGGTGACTTTGTAGGAACCACCATAATGTCCAACATCTTCGCCCAAGACAAAGACAGTTTTATCCCTTGCCATTTCTTCGTCTGTTGCTTCTCTCAAAGCGTTAAACATCAAAGTTTCAGCCATAATTTATTTACCCTAAGTCACCAGAAATTAATATTATCATTACCAGATTGCTACTATAAGTTTAATTTGAACTAGTGGGAATATTTCCTAGCTTTTACCACCTTTTTTCCCTGACAAACAATTTTCAAACATGACTTTAGCTACTCTCAACACCTTTATAACTCAGTCAGAAGCACTCTCTTTAGTTGACTTTGCGATCGCCCAATCGCAAGCAGACGAAGTTTTTGTCAGCCTGAGCGCCAGTGAAACTGCCCTGAGTCGTTTTTCGGAAAATCAAATTAGCCAAAATGTACGTAAGCATACTTTTAACCTCACCGTCACCAGTTACTTTGGTAAACGAAGTGCTGCGGCATCCACTACCGAATTAGACCGCAACGCGATCGCTCAAACCCTCAGACGTGCTGAAGATCTGGCGCGGATTGCCCCTGAGGATCCAGAATGGGTCGAATTACTCCCCAAGCAGACCTATAGCGATCGCACTCCTGCTTTCGATCGAGCCACTGCCACTCTTTCTCCTCTGAGAAAAGGCGAAATTATCCAGCAAGTATGTTCTCTAAGTAAAGAGTCTGGGGTCAATGGTTCGGGAACATTAAGCACTCAAGTATCCCTTGATGCCATTGGTAACTCTGCTGGTTTACGGGGTTGCGATCGCACTACTGAAGCCGACTTTAGCTTTACCGCACGGATCGATAATGGTTCTAGCTGGAATCGCTGCACCGCCTGGAGTATCGAACAGTTGCCGATTATAGAATTAACTCGACAGGTAATTCAACGAGCGATCGCCTCGCGCAATTCACAAGGAATTGAACCTGGAAACTACACGGTCATTTTTGAACCCAATGCTTTCGCTAGTTTGCTCCCCTGGGTAATTTGGAACTTGGATGCCCGAGCAGCCGATGAAGGACGTTCTTTTATGTCCCGTCGGGATGAATCTGGTCAGCCAACGGGTAATAAGGTTGGAGAACAGCTATTCAATTCACTGGTTCAGGTTGAGCGTAATCCCGCTCATCCCCTATTACAAGGAGGCAGATTTTTTAGTGATGGCTTAGGTAATAAACCCCTAGATATCATTCAAGACGGTACGGTTCAAACTCTTAGCTATAGCCGCTTTTGGGCAAAAGAGCAGTCGCAAGAACCTACGGGAGCAATGTATCCCATTGTTATGGCTGGTTCAGACCAAACCGTTGAGGACTTGATTGCGAGTACCGAACGAGGTATTTTGGTCAGTCGTGCTTGGTATGTGCGTTACGTTAACCCCCGCACTTTAGAAGTTACGGGGATGACTAGAGACGGTACTTTCTTGATTGAGAACGGACGAATTTCTCACCCAGTCAAAAACTTACGTTTTAATCAATGCTTACCAGCAATGTTGCAAAACGTCGTGGCACTAAGTCAGACAAAACGCTGTGGCAGTAGCGTAATTCCTGGTTGCAAAGTAAATGATTTTCACTTTAGCAGTATCACCGATAGTATTTAAGGCAGTCCTTTTAATTGAGTAGTAACAACCCTCAACTTCAAAGTGCGATCGCTCCGCTTAACGGTAAACTGGAGGCTTTTTTCCAAACCACTGCCGTCAACCACAGACTGTAATTGTTCGGCATTGGTGATTGCCTGATTATCAATAGCTGTAATGACATCCCCCAGACGTAACCCTGCTGCCTCTGCTGGCGTATTGGGTAAAACTCTGACGACCAAAACCCCATCAACCTCAGGGATCGTAAAAGGAGAATTGGGATTGCTATTGTTCCTCTGTGCCAACTCAGGAGTTAGAGTACGCATTTGAACACCAATGTAAGGATGGGGGACTTGTTGACCCGTAGCCAGGGTATTAGTAATTAACTTTGCTTTATCAATGGGAATGGCAAATCCAATCCCGTTGGCATCAGGACGAATTGCGGTATTAATACCAATTACTTCTCCTTGTTCATTTAATAGAGGTCCTCCAGAGTTACCAGGATTGATTGCCGCATCAGTCTGGAGAAAGTCAATGCGCTTATCAGGAATACCCACCTGGGCAGAAGAGCGAGTTAGGGTGCTGATAATGCCCAATGTAACGGTGTTGTTGAGTCCGACAGGATTACCTACAGCGATCGCCCAATCCCCCACTTGAACATTGGCTGAATTTCCTAAAACTGCGATCGGCAGATCTTCCCCTGATGCTTCAATTTTGATTACCGCTAAATCTGTTACTTCATCACTTCCTTTAACCACCCCTTCAAATTCTCGTCCATCTTTGAGAGTAACAGTTACCCGATCTGCCCCACTAACTACGTGGGCATTTGTCAGAATAATCCCATCCTTTTGGGTGATGAAGCCTGAACCTTGACCTCGAACCTGTCTTTCTCTCGGCATTTCTGCCCCAAAGCGATCGCCAAAAAACTCACGAAAAAATGGATCTTCCAGGAAAGGATCTCTTTGAGTAGCAATGGTTCTCTCTGTATCAATTCTGACCACTGCCGCCCCTGTTTTAGCTACGGCTGCTGCCACAAAGCTGGTGGAATTGCTAGCAACGGGCGCTTGCGCCACAAGTTCTGGCTCGGCTTTGGGAGTTACCAGATTATTATTGTGATTTAATATATTGTTTTCAGGGATGGTGTCTGCTTGGGACGACATTACCCTGATGGTGCTAAAAGTCAAAATGACCCCTAAAAAAAGTGCTGTAGCGTGACTAATCACTTTACCTAGAAATCCCTTATTGTTCATCTTGTTGGTCAACTTTAAATACTTTATAATTATTTTGCTTAAGTCATACATTTCTATCATACCTCGACCCCAAATCTGATATCTTAGTTCCGCTGAAAACCCTGGACAATCAGGCGATAAATTGTATCTTGACTTTATGCTGGAGTAATAAAAGCGGTACACTGCAATAGGCACAAATTATAGAAGTTTGTCATGATGAATGATTTCGTCCCGCCAAATTCCTATGCGATCGATTTTGGTACTAGCAATACGGCGATCGCTCGATGGAATGTCGCCACAGGTAAGGCGGAATTAGTTAAGCTACCAGGCTTGGCACAACAGCTAAGTTCTTTACCGCCTCTGGTTCCTAGTTTGCTGTATGTCGAGGATGCCGCCTCAGAAAAGTTGGTTGTAGGACAGCTAGTGCGCGATCGCGGTTTGGACTTAAGGAGCGATCTTCGTTTCTTTCGTAATTTTAAGCGGGGTATTGGCACGGAAATTCAAGGCTTTTTACCAGAATTGGACGGGATCAAAATCTCTTTTGAACAGGTCGGTTCGTGGTTTTTACAGGAATTGCTGACCAAAATTCAGCGAGAAACTTCAGAGCCGATTCAGTCTTTGGTGTTAACTGTTCCCGTAGATAGCTTTGAGTCTTATCGTCACTGGTTAACCGAAGCCTGTGAATCTCTAGATGTAGAGCAGATCAGTATCTTGGATGAGCCAACGGCAGCGGCTTTAGGATACGGCGCAGGAGAGCAAGAATTATTGCTGGTGGTAGATTTTGGTGGTGGCACAGTGGATTTATCTCTAGTGCAGCTGACCTCTAAAAAGGGCGATCGCGGTTATTTGCTCAAGTGGGGCAACCGCATGCTAGGGAAAAGCTCGGCTCAAGCAAAAAACACGGCGCGAGTAATTGCCAAGGCAGGAGCTAATTTGGGGGGAGCAGATATCGATCATTGGCTCGTAGATTATTTTGCCGATCTCCAAAATATGCCTAAGTCTGCTTTAACTAATCGCTTGGCAGAAAGACTTAAAATCAAGCTTTCTACTAAGACATCGGCGAAAGAGGTTTATTTTGACGACGAGACGTTAGAAACCTTTGAACTGGCATTAAACCGCGATCGCTTTGAGGATATCCTGGCGCAGCAGGGTTTTTTTGAACGACTTGATGCTCTAATGAACCAGGTCTTGCAGCAGGCTCTTGGTAAAGGTATTGAAGCTACAGATATTGACTCGGTACTTTTGGTGGGTGGCTCCGTACAAATTCCCGCAGTGCAAAATTGGCTCGAGCAGTATTTTGATAAAGCCAAGATAAAGAACCAATTTCAGTTTGAGGCGATCGCCACTGGAGCATTACAGGTGTCCCAAACCTTTGAGGTACAGGATTTTCTCCATCATAGCTACGGAATTCGCTACTGGAATCGTCATACTAACAGTCATGATTGGCATCCAATTATTAAAACTGGACAGCCTTATCCGATGGAACAGCCTGTGGAGCTTATTTTAGGTGCGTCCATTCCCAATCAGAGCAGGCTCGAATTAATTATTGGCGAGTTGAGTATAGCAGCTACATGTACCGAAGTCTATTTTGATGGCGATCGCTTAATTACTCGCGTTTTAACGGGAAAGAATACGGTCGTTCAGCCCTTAAATGAAGGTGAGAGCGCGAGAGCGATTGCCCAGCTAGACCCAGTGGGAAATCCGGGAAGCGATCGTCTGAAATTGCTATTTAGCGTTGATTCTGACAGAAATTTGCGTATTACGGTAAAGGACTTATTGACCCAGGCATCTTTACTAAATCATCACATAGTGGCACAGCTAAATTAACGAAGCATACTGTAATATGTACTTATGTGAAAATGACTAGGGTGTAAAAAACCCAATATTAGTTAGATTCATCGCAGATCTGTACATTTAGCAGGTAAATCGCTCGACTAAAACAAAGTTGTCTCCAACTGGCTGCTTATTATTCGCAGCTTTTTGGCCTAACTAGCTATCTCTAATTTACAGTCCTGCGGCTCCTAAAAATATTAATACTACATATAGTTTTTAAGTACTATTACTGGATTACCTAACATTTGTCTAGTAACAATTACATATTGCACTAAAAATGCATTAAATATAATCATCCATCGTAATTAAGGTAAAAGTATTGGAGCCAAATCAATACCCATCAAAGACAACAGAAACATTGGAAGGAGTAATGAAGCATACGCGAGTAGATATATTAGATATTTCTATCGATAATATTAGTGCGATCGATTTGCTCGAACGCTTAAAGGATGGCGGAGTTGTATTTACACCCAATGTAGATCATTTAGTCAAACTACAGAAAGATCCAGAATTTTATCGAGTTTACCAAGATGCAGATTATCGCGTATGTGATAGTCAGTTGATCATTTATGCCTCCCGCTTTCTGGGGCAGCCGATTCAAGAGAAAGTATCGGGTTCAGATTTTTTTCCCGCTTTTTATCACCGCTATAGCCGCGACCAGAGCGTTAAGATATTTTTACTTGGTGGTTTAGAGGGAGTTGCTACTAAGGCTCGTCGGCGGATCAATGCTAAAGTTGGTCGCAACATGGTTGTTGGTTCCTACTCTCCCCCCTTGGGTTTTGAGACTGACCCCATAGAATGCGGCAAAATCATTGACATTATTAATAACTCTGGTGCGACTGTCTTGGCAGTAGGAGTTGGTGCGCCCAAACAAGAAAAATGGATTGTAAAATATCGCTCTTCCCTGAGCAATATCCAAACTTTCTTTGCCATTGGTGCAACCATTGATTTTGAAGCAGGAAATCTTCAACGCGCTCCTGCTTGGATGAGTAAAGCGGGTTTGGAGTGGCTTTATCGATTGATCTTAGAACCAGGTAGACTTTGGCGGAGGTATTTGGTCGAAGATTTAGCTTTCTTTGTCCTGATTTTACGCCAGAAGCTCGAATCTCAACCGTAAAAAAAGTTTTTCTCGTAAAAATAATAATATATTTGAGTCTAGATAGATTGCTGTATAGAAAACTATTTTTAATCAACTGTAAAGTTTACTAAATTTTTCATACATTTAGTACAGATCAAACCAACCTATTCTCGATTTATTAACTCAAATAGGACATAATTAGAAGTAAATTAGCAGGAATTTTGTTGGGGGAAAACTAAGATGTTGGAAAGAATTGTGTTAGCGGCAGTCATTACTTTTTGTGCTTACTTATTTTTGAATTTTGGTAGTAAGCCAGCAAATACACCTACAATTGATGCAAAGAAGGAAGGAAATCCTGGTCTAATTCGGGGTAAAACTAGCGAAGCTGTCACCAGGGGCAATCTAGCCTAGAACCCTTGCCCTATAAGTACTTTAAAATCGAAATTAAGCAGCAATCTGAATTGGCAGCCTCTCATCAAGATTCAAGCGGAAAGTTCCATACGGATTAACATGACTCCAAATTAGCGGTGTCAACGCCCTTAAATCATCGGGTTTCATTATCTTCATCCACTCAGGTTCAGACAGCACATCCTGAATCATCAGCGTGTTCACATACACTAAACATGACTGTAATAGATGCAAAGATAAAACAGCTACCTCCTGGTCTTCCATGCGATTAGTCGCTATTTCCTTCCCTTTCCCAAAGAAGATAAATCCATTGGCATTATTCCAACTCTCGACAACATTCAACGATTCATTAACTTCCCGACGTAAAGCTTCCGAATGCAGATATTTACAGAGGAAAATAGTTTTGATTGCCTTTCCTAGTTCAGCCAAGGCGCGATAGGTTGGATGACTTAAATTTGAGCGTGTGAACCGTTTGAGTATAGCTTCGGTTTCTGCTGTTCCTAATCTTAAAGCCGTCGCATATTTAATCATTTGGTCGTACTGCTGACGAATCAAATCCCAATTAATCGAACGAGTTAGAATTGGCTTTAAATTAGGATAGGCATTACTTTGACCAGTTGAGGGAAGATACAGCTTTTGTTTGTGAATAGCTTTTAAACGAGGCATTAAATTAAAACCCAACAGATGAGTAAAGGCAAAAGCGACTTCAGACTGTCCGTGACTATCAACATAATTCTTCTCCACCTTCATATTGGTACAGTGACGCAGTAAACCCTCGATCATTGCTGCTACTTCCGATGAAGAACAGGTCTTCAATTGAGAATAAATACAAGCCGAATTTTTATCGACGTGCCAATAGATCATGACTCCTCGACCGCCATAGCGTATATGCCATTCAGTCATCAAATTCTGATCCCAAGCACCAAACTTTTTCGAGTCACTGGCACAAGTAGTTGTACCTTCTCCCCAGATGTGAGGCAGTTTAGCTGCAAAGGTGGCATTAACAATTTCAGCAATAGCATTTCTCAATTGGGATTTGTGGATAAATTTACGCCGAACATAGAGCAAATCTTGATATTTTTCTCCCAACTCACCCAAGCTCAAGCGTTTAATGCCTGTATTCGTTCCTAGCCCATAGAGGTCAATCAGCAAACGTTTTTGTAATACTTTGGGGTGAAGATTTTCCCTACTGGAGACACTTCTGAAGTGTTGGGTGAAGTTGACTTGTAAATCGGTTTCCTTGAGCATATCTAGCAAGCTGGTCATTGACCACCGCTGCTCAATTTCTTTCTTGAGACGTTTTAAATTTAGAGGTTCGGGCGAGGCAGCAAAAGGAGATAATTTAATCCAGCCGTTATTCTTGGTGAGAATTTTAACTGGCTCATTCTTGAGCATTCCTCAATCTAGTTGTGCCAAGCCATCTGTCATTTGCTGCTGAAGATTAGTGACAAATGCTTCGACATCCTCTGGTTGCTGGAGAGCCTGATAATAGGCTTCTTTTTGCTGTTCAAAGTCAGTGGGCAAGTCTTCTTCTGGGTTACGATAGCGGTTTGCTCCCACTACCCAAATTTCTTTGCACCGCAGTCCATCTCGTAGAGCTTGAAGCACTGCTAATTCGTAGTTAATACGATTAATCTTAACGCTGCCATCATCCTTAGTTTCTAAAATCAGTTCCGATAGACTAGCTCCAATAATCCCGTCTGTCGGGACATTTTCATTTGAGTCATAATATCTTTCCCGACTGCCGATGTATTTTTCCGAAAGTTCTAAGCCTTCAATTACAGGTTTGTGTATCTCATTGTTGTAACGATATTCAAACAAGTTGAGTTAAAATCGCAGCATCCGCCGATAGTGGTTGCCATAGGAGCTTCGCATGACGGTGTAGACTTTTTCTTTGTAAGCTGTTCCCGTTAATTTGAATTCCCGCACCAGGTTCTCCAAGGTTGCTCACCCACAACTGGATAAATTACTTCTTTGATTACCCCATCGGGTTTATTCATTGCTGCTTCTGCAGATTGAAACGAAATACCCGTCTTGCCACTGACTTTCTTAAAATCATAAAGTTCCTTACTGACTCGTCTTTCGGCTCTGGAATTAATATGGTGAATAATTTGAATTCCATAGTTCAACTAATTTATCGGTAATTTCTTGAGTTCTGAGCCAACAGAAAGCAGACAGGTAAAGTATAGCGACGGTTATCTGGATGACGACGTAATTCTCTTGGTGGTTCGACGGCAACTGGCTGTTTATAAATTTGGAGAACTTTGTTAGAAGTCTCCAAAGAGATTATCTGGTAATTTTAGTTGGCGCAGTTGTTCTAATTTGGCAGATTCGGAGATGAAGCTATGAAGACCAATGCGTCTTGGTGGCTCTCTTCAGAATAGCTAGGGGCGAAGAAGTATTGTGAGGAGCACGTGTTTTCCGTCTCTTCTG
>CAVRWR010000005.1:0-68631 GCA_963724445.1 uncultured cyanobacterium
TTATTACGAAGGAATAACCAGGATTTTCTGAACTTTTGACTAATTCTTTTTCGGTTATCTCTGTGACTAAATGTTGGGCAGCTTTAATCGATAAAGGGACTCTGGTTATCCACTTTAAATCTTTCTTTGATCAACAACAGATTATCTTGACTGTATAAGGCACTATCTGCCACCTGGATACTTTCAAAATCTACTTGTTTCTTGAAGTCAGCTAAGATTTTACCAAAGACAGCTTTATCAGTTTCGTTACCATCTCCTGTCTTCAGAAACAAGGGAATATCTCCATCTCCACTCACTATTAAATCCAGCATAAATTGTTTTAAATCTGGTCGTTTATCCCGAGAATAACCGTCAGGTAATCCTAATTGGTTGAGGGAGCGGTTCAGACTCTAATGATTCATCTTTCTTTCCTTCTCTGACTACCTCCACTTCTGGCCAGTTATTTTCATATTTTCCCTGTACAGAAAACGACGTAGCGTCTAAATGAGAATAGTTAGTTGATATGCCATATTTTTTGACAGCAGCTAACGCGATCAACAGGAAAATATTAGTTAGTCCTTTGACATAAAGCTTATCCATCACTCTGCCAATTTTGTCATCATTTAAATGTTCTGGCAGTATTCCATCTCCTAATAAATGTTCTGTAGCTTTATCTTGAAAAAAGTTTGGAAATAAATATAAAGGTCGAGAGACAAAACCTAATCCATTCAAGATAATTGCTTTGACTACCACTCCCGCACTCACTATTTCTCCAGGCTGAATTCCATTGAGCTCATTGATGGTCTCTACTATTCCTAGTTCATCAACAATTCCAGCTACTAATCCCAGATGGTCGAGATTTTTGACTTGAATTTCCGCATTTATTGGTGTCATTTATGGATAGCAATTAAGAACAGCAATAGTCTCTTTTACCACGAAATCTCTCTCGACCCAAATTCTGACTCGACTCGAACATTAGTACTGTTACCGCCCCGCGATTGATTATCATTCTCGCTCGAATCAGTTGTGACACTTTAGGGTGCGGAAGATGGGTCATTACCTAAAGGAAAAGAGATCAAGATTTTGTCAAAAAGCCAGATATAGCTCTAAAGTTAGTCAATCAAACTCTCTCTCGAAAATATTATCCAGGAATTGTTTTAATCGATGGGGGTTATGGAAATAATTCGACTTTTTTGAAAGAGCTGGAAAAACTCAAGCTGAATTATATCGGTGGTTTAGCTAAGAATCGTCTGGTTAGTATTATCAATCCTAAAACAGGAAAAAAACAATCAGAAAAAAGGTTAGATGAAATAATATTATCTTTGCCCCAAGAAGATTTTGAAGCTGTTACTTTAGAACTTGATAAACCGAAAACTGTATGGGTAGCTACTATTCAAGCCGAAACTAATAGTCTGAAAGGTCAGAGAACTATCGCCATCGTCATGAATGCTAGCTCTCCAGAATCAGCTACTGAAATCGATTATTTAATCACTAATGAACCAGGTAATAAAGCAACAGGAGAATGGATAGTTAAAAACTTTTCAAATAGAAACTATATTGAAAAGTTTTATAGGGAAGCTAAAGGCTGGTTAGGCTTAAAAGAATATCAGAATGAGAAGAAAGAGAGGCTCTAATTCGTCACTTTATTTTAGTATTTACTGCTTATACCTTCATTATTTATCCTCCTTCGAGGACGTAGTCAGCAATTAATGGGAGGACTGAGAAAACGATATGCTAATAAACCTTTAACAACTTTTGCGCTTTACTTTAGAAGCTTTTTTAACAGGTGTTTCTTACAATTTCTTGAACTGGCTACAAAATACAGCGGTTTTCAGCTAGATAGGGGACATTAAAATAGCCGAAAGCATTGCCTAGAACCTACATTCAGCAGGTTGACTGAAAGATGAGATATTTATTGAAAGTCTCTCAATTTCATCCATTGAACCAGAACCAACCTATGGAAATCGATGTTCAAGACATTGACCATCTCGGAATCATTGCAGGTATAGTAGATGAAATCGGCATTGTCGAAATTATCAATCGCTTGCTGGGAACCCATCCCCTAGAAGAAGTCAGTGCTGGGCATGTGGTCAAAGCCTTAATTCTCAATTGCTTAGGCTTCCTGACAGCACCATTGTATCTGTTTAGCCAATTTTTCGTGGGTAAAGCTACTGAACACTTGATTGGTGAGGGAATAAAACCAGAACAACTCAATGATAGTCGTATCGGTCGAGTCCTCGACCAGCTCTATCAGAAAGGATTAACTTCTGTATTCGTAGAGATCGCTCTGGCTGTGGTGAAACGGTTCGGGGTGAACACCAAGCAAGTACATCTCGATAGCAGCAGCTTTCTGTGTACAGGGAGAATACCTGAATTCTGAACCAGAGAATGAGGAGGGGACAACTGCGCCGAGCTCCTCTTCCAGTGAAACCCAGGAATCAGAGGAACCGATTCTGATTGAGATTACCCGCGGTTATTCGAGAGATCATCGTCCTGACCTGAAACAGTTTACCTTAGATCTGATCACTAGCGGAGATGGGGATGTGCCATTGTATTTAAGAGTGGGGAATGGCAACGATTCTGACCAAGCTGTGTTCACCGAAGTGATTGCCCAATTTCAGCAGGAATGGAAAGCTGCTAAGCCAGAAGTCTATGTAGCTGATGCTGCCCTCTACAGCCAAGAAAACTTAGAAGCGTTAGGAAAGACCCCTTGGATTAGCCGTGTCCCGGCTACGATTGCCTCCGCACAACAATTGATGCAAACACTACCCCAGGAACTGTTCAGGGTCAGTTCCTTAAACAACAACTATTCCATGGCTGAAGTTTGCAGTAGCTACGGGGGAGTTCGCCAACGCTGGGTGGTGGTTCAAAGCGAGTCACGTCAACAAGCTGACCTCAAGCAATTGGACAAGCGCATCGCCAAAGCACATAGTAAGAAAGCCAAAGCACTCAAAGACCTCAGTGCTCATCCATTCGCTTGTGAGACTGATGCGGTAGATGCCGCCAAAGCCTTTGACAAAAAGCTGAGGTATCATAGGCTGAGTGACATTGAGGTGCAATTGAAGCCTCACTATGAGCAACCCGGTCGTCCCCGCAAAGGAGATGAGCCCAAATGCTACACTTATCATATTCAAGGGACTTTAGTCCTAAATGAGCCAGCAGCTGAAGCACAGCGAAACCAAGCAGGACGATTTGTGTTAGCGACCAACTTACTCGATGATGAGCTGTGGACGAATGAGACGATTTTGCAAGATTACAAAAATCAGCAGTCCTGTGAACGAGGTTTTCGATTCCTCAAAGACCCCCTATTTTTTGCCTCTCGGATGTTTGTCAAGTTACCTCAACGAGTAGCTGCCCTAGCCATGATTATGGGCTTATGTTTACTAGTTTACAGCATCGGACAACGACAACTTCGCTCCTCTTTAGCCGAGGCAATAGAAACCATTCCCAATCAACGGAGTAAGCCTACAGCTCGACCCACACTGCGCTGGGTGCTGCAATGTTTTCAGTCCGTGCATTTGGTTTGGCTGGATGGTCGAAAGTGGTCGATTAAGTTGAACGATTCACAACAACACATTTTGCGCTTCCTTGGTTCAGCCTGTCAAAAATATTATTTCCTCTGTTAAGAAACCTGCTGAATGTAGGAGATACATTTCGCGATCGCGCTTTACCTATTTTCCATACGGTAGAAGGTCATCAAAGCGATCTATCTGATTGTCCGCCATCGAAGTTAAAGCGAGGTAACAGCAAGCTAAAAATAGGCGATCTCGGTAAGATGGGGCGGATCTTAATCTTGGGCGAACTAGGCAACGATATTATTCCCGAGTTACAACCTCTTGCCAACGAGATAGTCATTCCCAAACCAGGTAAAGGAGCGTTTTATCAAACCAATTTAGAATCTCGGCTACAGGAAAAAGGCATAACTCACTTAATTATTACTGGAGTTACTACCGAGGTTTGCGTCCAGACAACAATGCGCGAAGCTAACGATCGCGGTTATGAATGTTTGCTAGTTGAAGATGCCACCGCTAGCTATTTTCCTGGATTCAAGCAATCTACCTTAGAAATGATTCGTGCTCAAGGAGGAATTGTGGGTTGGACTACAACGAGTGAAAACATCATCCAGGCTTTGTCTATTGAGTCAAATAAGCAAATTAGAGAGGACAAAACTATAAATGTCTAAAAACTACGCTAAATTACCCAAAAATATTAGCTATCCTTCAATCCCAACTAGATTCCCGAACGTATTTACATACGATATTTGGACTTAATTTCCAAATAAATTTTTGAATATTTGTGAGCAAGATACAAGAAGAATGAGTAAAAAAATTTTTAAAATATCCCGTCGTCAGATTGTTAGAGGTATATTAGCAACCACTGCCTTTGGCTTAACCTCAAAATTTGGCACTGGATGCAGCAGTCAATCGGAAACTGGGCAGGCAGGCTCAGAAGACGAACCAATTGTTGTCGGCTTTATTTACGTTGGCTCCAAGGACGATTATGGCTATAATCAATCCCATGCCGAAGGTGCAGCAGCAGTTGCCGAACTACCTGGATTTAAAATTGTCGAACAGGCTAACGTCCCAGAAACCCAAGCCGTCCAAGAGACAATGCGGGAGATGATCGAAATAGATGGAGCAACGATGCTATTTCCTACCTCTTTTGGCTACTTCGATCCTCACATTCTGGAAATAGCCGAACAATTTCCCGAAGTACAGTTTTTCCACGCTGGGGGACTTTATGAAGAGGGAATGCCAGAAAATATTGGCAGTTACTTTGGTTATATCGACGAAGCTCAATATTTGGCTGGGATTGTTGCTGCCCACAACTCTAAAAGTGGCAAATTAGGTTTTGTCGGTGCCAAGCCAATTCCTCAAGTCTTACGCAACATCAACGGCTATACATTAGGAGCAAAAAGCGTTAACCCTGATATTGTTACCCAAGTTGTGTTTACAGGAGATTGGGCTGCCCCTGTAAAAGAAGCAGAAGCAGTTGACAGTATGGTTAATCAAGGTGCTGATGTTATTACTTGCCATGTCGATAGTCCCAAAGTAGTCATCGAAACCGCGAGTAAACGAGGTGTTTTATGTACTGGATACCATACGGATCAGTCGGCGTTAGCACCCAAAGCCTATTTGACTGGGGCAGAGTGGGACTGGAAAAGTATTTATACTCAGTATGCTAATTGGGTCAAAGAGGGCAAAACGCTGATGAGCGGAGACATCCCCCGTGTTGTTCGTGGTGGTCTGGCAGAAAATTTTTGGAAACTATCTCCTTATGGACCGACAGTAAGCGAAGAGGCTAAGTCAGATGCCGAAGCAGTTAAAGCTAAATTTGCTGATGCGACTATGGTGATTTATACAGGAGAACTCAAAGACAATCAGGGAAAAATAATTCTTCCCGATGGCAAATCTTACCAACAAACTGCGATCGAGCTAGAGACAACAGATTGGCTAGTAGACGGGGTGCAGGGGAGTGTCTAAGCTAGTCAACATCAAATTTGTCTGTTGAGGCTGATGGGGAGATGGGGAGACAGGGAGACAGGGAGACAGGGAGAAGGTTTGTTTCCCAAGCAATAAAGCAAGCAAGTCAAATCTGGACTGGTTTAAAACAAATTAACTAATTATCCATTGTCCATTGATAAAAAATAAACCATGATTTATCGATATAACTGGCGTAAAAGTCTGGAGGCAATTTGTATTCCTGTGGGTGCAGTCTTAGCAGCACTAATTATCTTTGGGATTTTTTGTGCCGTAGTGGGGGCAAATCCGCTGGAGGTTTACGGCTCAATTTATAAAGCAGCCTTTGGCGGATGGAGTGCTTGGCAAAGAACTTTTATTCAAGCTTCACCTTTGATGTTGAGTGCTTTGTGTACCGTTCTCCCAGCCCGTTTGGGATTGGTAATTATTGGCAATGAAGGCGCATTAGTCATGGGGGGGTTGGGTGCGATTATCGTCGGGCTGGCTTTAGGTGAATCTATGCCTCCCTTACTAATTCAAATTGGTATGGCAATGGGAGGAATGGTGTTTGGCGGAATTTGGATTGCGATCGCAGGAGCGTTGCGTCATTATCGAGCCGTAAACGAAACCATTAGCAGTTTGCTCTTAAACTATATTGCGATCGCCCTACTGAATCATTTAGTAGGGGGACCAATGCGCGATCCGAGTTCTCTTAATAAGCCTTCAACTTTTCCGATTGCCGAAATTAATCGCTTGGGAGATATACCTGGGACTCGCATCCACTACGGTTTACTCTATGGATTGATTGCCTGTGTTGTGGCATATGTCCTGATTCAGCGTACTACCTTTGGCTTTGCTGCCCGCACTGCTGGAGGAAATGTTCGTGCTGCACAGATAGCAGGACTTCCAGTGGGTAAATTGACTATTATCATCTGTTTTTTAGCAGGTTCTTGTGCTGGTTTGGCAGGAATGGTAGAGGTAGCAGCAGTTCATGGGGTGGCGAATGAATCTCTCAATGTCGGCTATGGCTATGGCGGTATTTTAGTGGCTTTTGTCGCTCGTCATAATCCTTTGGCAGCAGCATTAGTAGCGACTCTGCTGGGGGGTATTTTAGCTAGCGGTGGCATTCTCCAGCGATCGCACGATCTGCCCGATGCTACAGTTCTGCTTTTCCAAGGTTTAGTGTTCTTAATGGTACTGTATGGCGATTCTCTCTATGGACGTTTTGCTTTCTTCCAAGAACGAGAAAAATCTCCTAGTAATCAACAACTAATAATTGATAATTAATAATGGCACAAGCATTAGGTTGGTGGGGCGTACCACTAGGTATTATCGCAGGAACATTCAAAGGTAGCGTTCCCTTTTTGTTCGTCAGTTTGGGAGAATGCCTGACCGAAAAGAGTGGCAAAATTAACTTGGGGTTAGAAGGGACTCTCTTAACTGGGGCGATGAGTTCCTATGCTATTTCCTATCTAACAGGCTCGCCTTGGCTGGGGGTATTGTGTGCGGGACTGGCAGGAATGGCTTTAGGCGTGGTTCACGGCTGGCTTTCTCAACAACCGAGGGTTAATGATGTGGCAGTAGGCATTGCCATGATTATTTTTGGTAGCGGGGTTGCTTTTTTCTTGGGTAAACCCTTTATCAAACCCGCAGCTACTCAACTGCCGACTATCAATTTTGGTAATTGGAGTAGTGTTCCTCAAATCCAAGCAGCACTAAAAATTAGTCCGTTATTTATTTTAGGCATTGCGATCGCTTTTTTGATGCAGTGGTTTTTCAAATCTACTCGCTGGGGCTTGTACATTCGTGCTGTAGGCGATAATCCCGATGCTGCTAAAGCCATGGGAATCTCGGTGTTCAAAGTCAGAATGCTAAGTATTACCATCGGCAGTTTTTTAGCGGGAATTGGCGGTGCTGCTCTTTCACTTTACTATCCTGGCGTTTGGACGGAGCAAATTTCTAGCGGTCAAGGATTGATAGCAGTAGCACTAGTAATTTTTGCTCGTTGGAATCCAATTCAGTGTCTTTATGCTTCGCTGCTGTTTGGCGGTGCGCGGTCTTTAGGACCTGCTCTGCAATCAGTAGGAATCGATTGGGGTTACTACCTCTTTAATGCCGTTCCTTACGTCTTAACTTTGGTAATTATGATTATCACCTGTTCCCCTAAACGCAGGTTAACTGGCGCACCAGGGGCATTGGGTACGGATAAGTAATAAGTAATAAGTAATAAGTAATAAGTAAATTATGAGTGGACTTGGTGGTTTAAATAAATCTCCTGCTGGGGTCGTCCTCGGTATGGTACAGCTTCAGTTACCCAACGTGGTAACACCTGAAGATTTGGCAGCGCAAACTCAAAGAATTTGCGATCTGGTAGGTAAAGCCAGACGCAATCTGCCGACGATGGATTTAGTCGTGTTTCCTGAATATGCCTTACATGGCTTATCGATGGATACCAATCCAGAAATTATGTGTCGCCTAGATGGTGCAGAAGTGTCAGCCTTTAAGGCAGCCTGTCGGGAGCATAAAATCTGGGGCTGCTTTTCAATCATGGAATACAATCCACAGGGTAATCCTTATAATAGTGGCATTATCATCGACGATCGCGGGGAATTAAAGCTCTACTATCGCAAGCTGCATCCTTGGGTTCCCGTCGAACCTTGGGAACCAGGTAATTTAGGCATTCCCGTCTGTGAAGGACCAAACGGCAGCAAGCTGGCACTGATTATTTGTCACGATGGAATGTTTCCCGAAATGGCGCGGGAATGTGCCTACAAAGGGGCAGAAATTATGATTCGCACCGCAGGTTATACCGCACCGATTCGTCATTCTTGGCGCATTACCAATCAAGCCAATGCCTTTTGCAATTTGATGTACACTGCTTCGGTTTGTATGTGTGGAACGGATGGAACTTTCGACTCCATGGGAGAAGGGTCAATTATCAACTTTGACGGCACGCCTTTAGTTACAGGTAGCGATCGCCCTAACGAAATTATTACCGCCGAAGTTCGTCCCGATTTGGTGCGTGAAGCCCGTAAACATTGGGCAGTAGAAAACAATATCTATCAGTTCGGACATCGAGGTTATGTCGCAGTCAAAGGCGGTGCGAAAGATTGTCCCTATACCTATATGCAGGACTTAGTTAATGGTAACTATCGTTTGCCTTGGGAAGATGAGGTAGTTCACACAGATGGTACATCCTGCGGTTTTGACACACCTACCAGAGAATATCAACAACCTCCTATTTCTTCCTCAGTCGAGTCATGAGTGATATCGCCCTAGCTGTCAACGGGACTTTAATGCGGGGGTTGGAACTTAATAAAAATCTTCTAGCAGTAGGAGCAACTTTTGTCCGAGAAGCAACTACCGAACCGACCTATCGGCTGTTTTCAATTGACGATATTCATCCAGCGATGATGCGAGTCAAAGAAGGAGGTGTTGCGATCGCCGTTGAAGTTTGGGCAGTTCCTCCCGCTGGTTTGGCGAAAATATTGCTCCAAGAACCTCCAGGCTTATGCATCGGCAAAGTACGACTTGATGACGGGTCAGAAATTCTTGGGGTTGTCGGCGAATCGATTTGCTGCGAAAACGGTAAAGAAATTACCCAATACGGCGGTTGGCGCAATTATTTGAAAACCTTTTAAAGCAGCTTTATTTAATTAATCTAACATCACAGCAAATATCATGGACAAGACTCTAAATTTGGCGGTCAATGGAGGCTTGATGCGGGGCTTTAAAGATAACCAGAATCTGCTTAATGTTAATGCCACTTTCATCAGAGAAGCAAAAACAAAGCCAGTTTATCGCTTTTTTTCGATTAATGATGTTCATCCAGCGATGATGCGAGTTAAAGAAGGAGGTAAGGCGATCGCCGTAGAGATTTGGGCAGTTCCCTTGGCTGGTATCGGTATTGTTTTGCTCCAAGAACCACCAGGATTATGTATTGGTAAAGTGCTTTTAGCTGACGGAGAAGAAGTGTTAGGGGTTCTTGGCGAATTAATCTGTTGCGAACAGGGAACAGAAATCACTCAATATGGCGGTTGGCGAAATTACCTTGCTAATCAAATCATAGCAAATGAAAACTAACCCCATTCTGAGAACTACTAACTACTACCTACTAATCGTAAGGTGGGCAAAATAACTTATTAGAAATCTGTTATCGGTAGCTTTAGAAATTTGCCCACCCTACCTACTAACCACTAACCACTAACCAAGAATGTTCATCCCCGCCGAACCCTATCCCTATCCCTACAATGGCGATTTACGACCTGAAAATACCCTGTTGCTAATTATCGATATGCAGACTGATTTCTGCGGTATCGGTGGTTATGTCGATAAAATGGGCTACGATCTATCTCTAACCCGTGCGCCAATCGAACCGATCGCTAAACTCTTAAACATAATGCGAGACAAGGGTTTTCATATAATGCACACCCGCGAAGGACATCGACCCGATTTAGCGGATTTACCAGCTAATAAACGCTGGCGGAGTCGCCAAATTGGTGCGGGGATTGGCGATCCTGGACCCTGTGGCAAGATTTTAGTGCGAGGTGAATCTGGCTGGGAAATTATTCCCGAACTTGCTCCTCTTGCTGGAGAAACCATTATCGATAAGCCAGGAAAAGGCTCGTTTTATGCCACCGATTTAGACTTAATTTTAAAAGGTAAAGGTATTCAAAATATTATCTTGTCGGGAATTACCACCGATGTTTGCGTTCACACTACCATGCGAGATGCTAACGATCGCGGTTATGAATGTTTGCTGCTGTCTGACTGTACGGGGGCAACGGATTACGATAATCATTTAGCAGCGTTGAAGATGGTAAAGATGCAGGGGGGGGTTTTTGGTACAGTTGCAGATTCTCAGGCATTAATTGAAGCGATCAAAACTATGTAATTCAAACAATTTGCTTGAGATAAATAGCTAGGGGAAATTAATTATAAAACGGTAACGATCTTAATTCTAGAGCGATCGCGTACTGCTTTGGTAAAAATTATCTTCTAATCAATTTAATTTAACTACTTATTATTTCTCATACGAATAGATTTTTAGTTGAATTATTTTCTCTTTTAGTAACAATTTAAATATCAAAACTAGAGATAAAAATAGAGCCAGTATTCGGTGTTTTTGTCAGAAAGCTTGAAAATAAAAAGTATCTCCTGCTACAGACAATAGGTGAATAGGCTATTAATAATAATGAGCGAAAAGCCTTGTCGAAAGAGCTGATTACATTATTACAATTAAAATTGTAATAGTAATTTAAAATACAATTTATACTTGATAATAATGATAAATTTTATTTTAATCTTTCAGGGTGTGAAATAGGAAATGTCTTCAAACAAAGCAAATAAAATATTGTATTCAAGTAATAATATAACAGAAAAAATATATAGCAATTTTATTCTAATATTCTCTTGTAGCTTTCTTTGGTTATTATTAGGAACACGAGTAACAGCTTCTGAAACAATTGCAGAAAAAAGCGATTACGCTGGCGCGTACCCTGCGGATCGCAAAAATCAGACAGATTTAAATCGCAAGTTACAGCAGTCAAAAACTTATAGCGAACTAAATCAATTTACTGGAGTAGAGACTATTCAAAACGGAACAGCCGACAGTAATAATTATCAAAACTCCGAAACAGATACCAATAAAGGATTAGAACAAATAACCAACGTCAATCAACTAAGAGATGTTGCACCGACAGACTGGGCTTATGAGGCTTTACGTAGCCTAGTAGATCGCTATGGCTGTATTTCAGGCTTTCCCAACCAGACTTATCGGGGTAGTCAGGCTTTGACCCGTTATGAATTTGCAGCAGGTTTAAATTCTTGTTTGAATCAAATTGAACGTTTAATTGCGTCTCAAGGTCAAATAGGACAAGAAGATATAGATACTATTACTCGTCTATCTCAAGAATTTGAGGGCGAATTGGCAACTATCGGTGGTAGAGTTGACGAACTAGAAAGCCGTACTGCCGTTTTAGAAGATAATCAGTTTTCTACAACTACCAAACTAGTAGGTAATGTCTGGCTCAATATTACTGGTGCGGGTGCTGACGGCGACGTTCAGGTAGAAACCAGTGATTTAAGTCTTCCCTCCGTGATTAGACCCCCTGGTCGAGATCCCGTAACGAGCGAACCAACAGTACAGGAAGTTACTGAAAACCCCGAAATTACCTTTAGCGATCTTGTCTGGCTGACTTTTGAAAGTTCTTTTACGGGGCAAGATGTCTTAACTACTCGTCTAGCGGTGGGTAATGGTGATTCTCCCGCTAACGCTTTTGCTTCGGCTGGGGCATACAATACCTTTGGCATACCCTTTACCGATCAAACCGCAGGTGTCCAGGGAGAAGGCAACAGCGAGGTGGTAATTCACGATTTGTCCTATAACTTTCCCGTTGGCGATAAGTTTCGGATTGCAATTGGTCCTCAGATCAACTGGTATGCCTATTTTGATCAAAACGCCTATACTTACTTTCTCACTGGAGCGAGTAGTTTTAACTCCATTGGCAGCACTCTATCCAATGCGGTTGATCGCGGTTCTGGCGCGGTAGTGTCATGGGATATCAACGATAAATTCAAGCTCAATATTGGCTATTTAGGAGAGTCCACCGAATTCCTTCCCAGTCCACCATTCAACACCTCTAGCGATCCCGAAGAAGGCGTATTTGGCGGTACAAATACTAGCACTGCCGAATTAACTTTTTCTCCCACGGAGACAGTTAATACCAGACTGATGTATAACTACACCCATCTTAGTTCAGACGTAAACATAGTCGGTGGCGTAATTGGTGGAGTAACGGGGGAACCGCTACAAAATGGATTAGCGGATGCTGGACCTGGGGCGGGATTGGATGTCGATCCCAATGATGGAGGATTAAATGATTCTTTTTCCCATACTCTTGGGTTTAATTTCGATTGGGCGATCGCATCTAAACTAGGGATATTTGCCCGCTATACCTACGCCAGCGTTACCCTAGAACCGATTAATAGAACCGTAAACGTTCAGTCAATTCAGGCAGGGCTAGCTTTTCCCGATCTGATTAAAGAAGGGGCATTAGGCAGTTTTTCCTTCTTGATTCCCTTTGACGTGATTAATGGCGAAGAATTTCTAGTTTCTGGTGCGGGTGATGGCGGAACGCAGTATGAGTTTGAAGCCACTTATTACTATCCCGTCAACGACAACATTGCTTTAGTTCCTGCTTTTTATCTAATTAGCAACCCCAACAACTTTGAAGATAATCCCAATATTTATCTAGGCAACCTGCGAATGCAATTTGGCTTCTAATTTTTCATTTATATCTACAGACGCGATATATCCCCTTTCTACCCCTGTACGGGCGAACGGGACGCGAAGCTAATCCTTTAGGGCCGTTCGCCCCTATCATTACTATGACTACACAAAATACCAACCCAACTCCTCTAATTATCGACGATGACGGTAGCCAAGATGGCATGAGTGCGATCGCCTAAAACTTCCTAAAAAGATTTGATTTTTTATCGATTTATTAATTTAAATTTGAATATTAAGTAGGTAGGCTCAATTAAATATAAAACCTGAATTTGACAAATTACTTAGCCTGACTGTGTTAGAGAGATTTATCTACTTATCGGTATATTATAAATAAATACGTCTACCTACTTATTTTGTAGGTGAAACTTGGTCTTTGGCAATAGCTACCTTATCACCATCTTTGAGATATGCCGCACCTTTTAAAACAATCTGGTCGCCTGGCTGCAAACCTTCAACTATTTCTACTTTTTGCCCAGGTAGAATCTCTCCCATAGTTACATTCTGTGACTTAACAGTATTGTCTGGCTGCACCACAAAAGCGATCGCCCGATTACCCGATTGCGGTAATAGCGCCTCTATCGGTACAGCCTGTCCCTGATTAGTATCGGTGTTGACTCTGGCTTGCAAAAACATGCCAGGCTTGAGGTTAGTACCTGTAGTAGGTAAGTCTACATAGACGGTGGCTTGACGTGAGCTATCATCAATTAAAGGATCGATTTTTCTCACTTTGCCCGTTACTTCTAGGTTCTGGTTGTTATTAGAAGTAATCTGTACCTGTTGTCCTGACTGAATTTTACCGATTAGAGTTTCTGGAACCTGTAATCTCAACTCCAAACGACCATCTTGAATAATAGTGAACAGCATTTCTGAGGCGGAGGTTGTTTGTCCGACTTTAGCCTCCCGCGAAGCAATAATTCCTCCACGGGGAGCTTTAATCGTGGTGTCTGTTAGCTGGGCTTCCACTGCTTGTAGTCGACCTTGAGCCTGAGCTAGTTCTGCCTGTGCCTGGGCAATAGTTTGGGGACGGGAACCTGCCTGTAGTTGAGCTAATCCCTGCTTCGTCTCATTCAGATTAGCTTTTGCTCCAGCCAGAGTAGATTTAGCCACTCGTTCTTGATTGAGAATTTCATCTAGGCGATCGCGACTAATTGCCCCCTCGGCTTGTAAAGAGGTATTACGTTCTACTCTTTTCTGCACCAGTTCGAGATCGGATTCTGCTTGGGCGATCGCTGATTGAGCATTAGCTACTCTCGATTCTGCCTGGGCAATCTCTTCGGTACGACTCCCTGCATTAAGCTCATCTAAACGCGCTTGAGCCTGACTTACCGCTCCTTCTTCTTGGACTTTCTCCGCACTCAAAACTTGATTATTTAGCCTGGCTAATACCTGCCCCTGCTCGACATAATCTCCCCGTTCTACCAACACATCGGTAATCTGTAATCCTGCTGCTTGAGACATGACAGGAGTTCTTTCGTAGGCGGTGACTGTTCCCGAAACACTCAAGGTACTGTCAATTTCCGTGGTGGTAACTTTGGTCACTGTTACAGTTTGAGCAGGTGCTGTCGATTCGCCGACTAATGCAGGTTCCCCTTTAGTTCCAGTAGTTTGAGCGGAAAATATCCGAGTTGCCCCCAGAGTTAGTAAAATACCTAAACCAAGTCCCCATAACAGTCCTTTTTTACCCAGAAAAGCCGATAGGGATACTGGATTATCCTTTGTCTTTACCTCGCTAATTTTGCTTTGGGAGGACGATTTTGCTAGGTTACTGGCTTTTAAAGGAACTGGCTTTGGTTCAAATCCTTCTCGACCATAATCTAGCAGATAAAATTGCTCTTCAATTTCAGTAATATATACGCCCTGGGGAAAGGAAAATCCCAGCTTTAATAGGGGATATTCATTCATCGACAAGCTTTGAGTAGCAAAAGCATTATCGAGAGCCAGAGCTTCAAGATCGCCAAGTAGTTTATCAACCACCTCACTCTCATGAGGAGGATTAAATTCTTCTGGTTGATGGTTTGTCTTAGATTTAGAGTTCACAATTCTTGTTAAAAATTCTGGCTGATGGAAGTTTAGATATTCTGGCTGGTGAATTATTCTAATCTAGTCGATCGTGGCAAAAAACTTAGCCAAGCTGAATCTGCCAGAAGAAATATTGAATGATCGAAAGTTTTTATTAAATAGTAAGGTTAGAGACAGCACAGATAAAATGGTAGATGTTAGGCTAGATAAAACGAAGAAACACTCTAAGTATTTCAGAAATAAACTAAATTTGGCGCAGCTACATCGTAACGTCTTTAAGGATTGCACAGCCAGATAAAATCCTTGGTTTGCGGCGAAATTACTAATCTATATGCTACCCAAAAATTTCTTAATTATTTCAGTCTTTATTTTTTTCTCCGTTATTTCAAGTAGAATTATTGTCAACTGATCGCAGAAATCGGAACTATGGAATCACCACTCAATTGCACCAGCGCTGACTTTGAGCAGGCTGCCTTAACTAGATTCCGCTCGATTGTCACCTTTCTCCCTCCAGGTAGCAGAATCTTCCGCGAACCCTGGGGTCGTTCTACGGTTTTGTGCCTCGATTTTTCCGACTGCCCTCATCTGTTTAACGTCAATCAAGAGCAAACTCGTCTACTTTCTCAAGCGATCGCTAAACTCAGTCTAGCTAATTCAATGATATTCCGCATGGGCAATAAAATCGTTGGCTGGAAAAAGATCAAGCCTTAGCGCCCAGAACGCCAAATCAACAAATTAATTTAAGATGCCGCCTTGAGCATGTGGTAGGTGATCATCAACTGAGTTAACGCCAAAGGATAACTTTGCAGAGTTTCTCCCGTTGTTCCCGTTAGCTTGCCCAGCTCTTGATTACCTTCTAAACTGCAAAATTGTCCAAGGTATGGTACTTCGCTACACATAATCTTTTCTAATTCTCTAACCTGCTCCATATTGGCATGTCCGTCTATTTCTAAAATATCGACAGGTTTGCCCATGTCACGACTTAAGCCTAAACGAATAGCTGCACCCAAATGATTTCCTTCAGAGTCCAGAATTTTGCTTAATTCAGGATGTGGAATAGTCGGACGTAAAATCAAATTGGCGTTGAGCATTAAATTATCGCCACCAAGATCTTTGTCTTCAGGAGGATAAAAGGAAACTATCATATCTGCCCATTTACGTTGAGGTCGAATAAAAGCATCCGAATCGGGCTCTCTTTGACGTAACTGTTCAATTACCTGGGCTTCGTCATATCCTCTTTTGCGTGTGTCTCGCTTAATTTTCCAAGTTGCCCGTAAAGATTCTGGAGGAGCGAGATAAGTTTTTACATCGTAACTTTCCCGCATTTTACGGGTGGAATAGCCCAGCAAACCTTCAACAATTACATATTTGCGAGGTTCAATATACTCAGGAGGGTCGAACGCTCCTGTGGTGTGATTATAGATGGGCTTAAGAATGGCTTGTCCTTCTCGCAGTAAAGCCAGATGTTGTTCGATGATATCTAAATAGTTACAGTCAGGATGCAGAGCGGATATCCCCATTTCTGCTCTTTGGGCGCGGTCATAACGATGGTAGTCATCGGTACAGATAATGGTGACATTATCTTCTCCCAACACCTGAGCAATTCCCTTAGTTAAAGTAGTTTTACCTGCTGCGCTATCACCAACAATACCCAGAATAATCGTTTTCTCGTTCATACATTTCTCCTTTCAGGGAATCACCGCTCCAAAATAGAATATATCGGATTAGTAACAGTTGTAAAACTTCATGTAAAACTTAAAAGATTACTTGTAGTCTCTTAGAGATTTTATCAGCCAAGAAAAAGAGATATGGGCATTTAGTTTTGATAGTTTAGCCTCATATCTCCTGAATAAATTAATTTTTAGGTGAATTTTCGCTTTAGCAGAAAAATTAGCGAGAGCAATAAGCGATCGCAACAAGCAAAGTATTGACTAAGTAAAATGCCCCAACGACCTGAGTTTCCGTCCACCCACTCAGCTCAAAGTGATGATGAATCGGCGCCATTTTCAACAAGCGTTTCCCCTTACCATCCGCCCCTTTAGTCGCCTTATAATAGCCAACCTGAGCAATTACGGACAGAGATTCGACAAAGAAAACACCACTAATAACAAATAATGCCCAAAGATTACTGCTACTCAGCCCCACGGCAGCTAAAGCACCTCCCAAAGCTAAAGAGCCAGTATCTCCCATAAACACTACTGCTGGATTGCGATTGTGGACTAAAAAGCCCAAGCATCCCCCACTAAGACAGGCACAAAATATTGCCAGATCGGGGTAATCTAGCCCCAAAACTGCTCCCAAGCCTAAGAAAGCGATCGCTCCTGTTCCAGCGGCTAATCCATCTACTCCGTCGGTTAAGTTAGTGGCG
Source organism: uncultured cyanobacterium (assembly GCA_963724445.1). Taxonomy (GTDB): domain Bacteria; phylum Cyanobacteriota; class Cyanobacteriia; order Cyanobacteriales; family Xenococcaceae; genus Waterburya. The sequence goes on from CAVRWR010000005.1 coordinate 17,117, forward strand.
TTGCTTTCCGCTGCCAGCACAAATATTGCTAGGGGTAAAAACAGCCAGCCAAATGAAAGACTCAATCCTCCAGGCAGACTGACGTTGGCGATCGCCGAAGATTCATGCCAAAAGAGCCAACCAGAGAATAATATGCCAAAGGCAATCTGGAAAATTAGCTTCATGCGGGGAGATATGCCCTTATTTGACTTGCGTCGCAGTACCTGCCAATCATCAAGCCAGCCAATAAAACCGTACGCCAAGGTTACCAAACAGACAGCGATTAATTCTGGTGTTACCGATCTTCCAGCACTATTGAAACCTGACCACAAAAGAGACACAATCACTGCTACTGGAACAAAAAAAATTCCTCCCATAGTGGGAGTTCCTGCTTTTTTTAGGTGAGCTTGAGGTCCATCTTCCTGAACAATCTGACCTGTTTTAAGCCTGTTCAGTAAGGGAATAGTCACCAGCCCTAACGAGGCACTTAAAACCGCAGAAACCAGCAGCGGAAAAACCAGCAGTCCGAATTGTTGGAGAGAAATATCTGAGAGATATTCAACCGCGATCGCACCTGATGTCAAAAGGCAGATCAAAAAAATCAGCAAAAATCTACCAGAAGGATCGAGCAATTTCTCTGGATACAGTGACTTAAACATCCACAATTACTTCAAATTATTGAGCAGATTATCTATCGAGCATGATGACACGCTTCAAAAAGATGATCAAGAAATAAGCGAGCAATTTTTGTCTACTTCTTTTTTTGAATCTGTTCCTAAATCAATCGTCGTCGTCATCGGCATCCACCTCAACATCAACAAAATCATCGTCTTCACCATCCATCAACACATCTAAATCATCATCAGATTTGGTTTTTTCCGCCTCAACAACTTCACGAGGAATAAGACGATTATTGGCTTTGAGCCAATCTAACAAGGAAGCTTCTTGCTTAAGGGGAATTACTATTGCTGGTTCATAACGAGGTTCTTGAACCAAAGCTGGATTTTTACGTTCCATATTAAGAAAAGTGAGGTTTACGTTTGAATAATCTGATCTGGTTAAACTAAATCGACCAATAGCAGCTCTAAAATTTATAATCTGACCCTTGGTGTTAATCTTATCTAGTTTAGCTTATGAAATCATCCCTATAACTTTGCTATGATTTTTGAGCTTTGGCTAGATGATTAGCAAAATTTAGCGATAAAGCTAGAATATAATCTTGATTGCATAACCTAATTATTGAGTCGAGTCCCTGACTAAGGACAAAAGCCAGATAATATTTATGGGTCTAAATCTAGCAATTCGCAGTTGATTCTTCAATCTACAACTAGTCGAAGACGATTCCCAAAATTTTGTTTTGGTGTTCATTGAGCAGATATAGGATTATTGCTATACGAATGGCAACATCAAAAAAGCTTCTAATTGCTCTAACAGGGCTATTTTGGTTCGGTTTCAATTTATTAACCCCTAGTATATTTGTCCAGAAGAGGGTGTGCGCTTATGACAGAAAAAGAAGAAAATCCTATAGTTGAACTGCTAAAAACGCTGGTATCTGCTGGAATTTTAGCAATTGGTATTCGCGCCTGTGTTGCGGAAGCTCGTTTTATCCCGTCTGAATCTATGCTTCCAACTCTTGAGATCGATGACCGTTTAATTGTTGAGAAGATTAGCTATCGATTTCGTAAACCACGGAGGGGGGATGTTGTCGTTTTTTCCCCTACTGACACTCTTAAAAAAGAGAATTATAAGGAAGCTTTTATTAAAAGAGTAATTGGTATCCCAGGGGATACTGTAGAGGTCAAGAATGGAGAAGTTTTCGTCAATAATGAGAAACTGACTGAAAAGTACATCCTTGACCCCCCAAATTACCAATATCCGCCAACCAAGGTACCAGAAGGACAATATTTGGTTTTTGGCGACAATCGTAACAATAGCTATGATTCTCACTACTGGGGATTTGTCCCCCTAGAGAATCTAATTGGTCGCGCAACAGTACGTTTTTGGCCCCCCGACCGTATAGGACCTCTTAATCATCAACCTTTGTATCCTGAATCTAAGCAGTGATATTGAAACTAAAATGCTCCTGCGATCTTTATTTTGCCATTTGGCGATCGCAGGAGCATTATTAAGCTATCAGCTTAGTTTGATCGATAACTGTTAGACATTTAATTTGAACTAGCGAAACATACTGCTAACAGAGCTAGCTTCATGAATACGCCAGATTGCCTCTCCCAAAAGACCAGCGACGGAAAGCACCGTCAACTGTTCAAACTTTTTGGATTCTGGAAGAGGAATCGTATTAGTGACAATTACTTCTTTAAAAGTACCATCGGACAATCGAGCAACTGCGGGATCGGAAAAAACAGCATGAGTAGCACAAGCATAGATTTCTTTCGCTCCCTCCTGCCGTAACAATTTTCCTCCTGCGGACAAGGTTCCTGCCGTATCAATCATGTCATCGACTAAAACTGCCGTTTTGCCTGCAACATCGCCAATAACATTCATTACTTCAGCAATGTTATGTGCCTGACGACGTTTATCAATGATTGCCAAAGGAGCATCATTAAGCTTTTTGGCAAATGCTCTCGCCCTGGCTACACCGCCAACATCTGGAGAAACTACAACTAAATCATCAAGCTTCTTCGCCGATAGATATTGGAGAATTGCAGGAGAGCCATAAACATGATCGGTGGGGATGTCAAAATAGCCTTGAATCTGCGCTGAGTGTAGATCCATCGCCAAAACCCTACTCGCGCCAGCCTCGGTCAATAGGTTAGCTACTAGCTTGGCAGTAATAGATTCTCGTCCTGCTGTTTTACGATCTGCCCTAGCATAACCATAATAAGGAATCACTGGGGTAATTTGACGGGCTGATGCACGACGACAAGCATCAATCATGATCATCAATTCCATTAGGTTATCGTTGCCAGGATTACAACAGGGCTGGAGCAAATATACATCTGCTCCACGAATCGATTCTTGGATTTGTACGTAAAGCTCGCCATCAGCAAACCGCTTACGAATCATCGGACCCAAGTCCATTCCTATATAGCGTGCTACTTCCCTCGCAAGAGGAACGTTAGCAGAACCAGAAAACAATCTGAGACGATTGGAGTCTGATAAGAAGGGAGTCTGCTCCATCGACTGAGGCATTAAGGTAGTACTAGGGCTCACGGCAAATATATTTAACTTAGTTTTCTGGATAATTTTGTCTTGACTACGGCTATCACTCTGGCTCTTAACTTTGATCGTCAAAGTATTAAAGCTTTTAGTCGAGCAGGAAAAGGGAGAAAAACTCCCAACTATCTTAGCTTTTTTTTGGATTAAATTTTTTTTCTGTCTGTTCTTATACTAAATCTTTATAGTTAAACTATACTTTTTTTACGGCAATAATTCTGTATCAGTCCATCAGATCGCGATTAATTCTACCAAGGGTTTCTCAGAAAATATTGAAAACATTACTTGGCATCTTAAACAAATCAGGATAAATAAATGTTAAAGCTAGGTGAACTGTATTATATAAATCATAAATTATGACAGCTTTATTAATTGCAGGAACTGACACGGATGTTGGTAAAACCTTTGTCACGATCGCTTTAGCTACTTACTGGCAAAAATATCGCCTAAATCAAGATAATAATCCCCACCTAAGCATCTTTAAGCTGCTACAAACAGGAGTTGGCGACGTAGAGCTATATCATCGTTTGTTTGACGAGCAAAAAGGTATAGAGATAGTTGAGCCTTTGCGTTTTGATGCTCCTTTAGCTCCTCCCATCGCCGCTGCTAAAGAAGGTAGAACAATCGAACTAGGAGAGATCTGGCGCCAGTTTAAGACAACATCGCAACAGTCCGAGCTAATTTTAGTAGAATCTTTGGGTGGCTTGGGTTCCCCTATAACCAATGAGTTAGTTGTGGGTAATCTTGCTGCTGACTGGCATTTACCAACTGTGTTGGTTGTGCCTGTAAAGTTAGGAGCGATCGCCCATGCTGTAGCCAACGTAGCACTAGCCCGTAGCTTGAAAATTGATTTAAAAGGAATTATTCTTAACTGTTCTCAGCTTGAAGCGGTAGGAAGAATAGATGATTTAACGCCAATTAATTTGATTCAGTCCTTGACAAATATCCCAGTGGTCGGTGTTTTACCCTACGCTAAAAATTGGGCAAATAGCGATCGCATTGCTCAAAAAGTAGCGAATTGGGATCTTGAATTGATTTTGCCCAAAAAAGCTATAAGCTCTAGGCTATAAGCTAATCAAATGAAGCTTATAGCTTTGCTCGTTTACCAGCTAGATTTAACAACTCCAGGAAGTAAACCTTCGTGCGCCCATTCTCGTAAGACATTACGAGATAAGCCAAAATCACGGTAGTAACCTCTTGGTCTGCCTGTAACCATACAACGATTCCGTCTGCGAGTAGCAGAGCTATCCCTGGGTAATCTCTGGATTTGACGACTAATTTCGAGCTTTTGAGCCGCAGAAGTAGATGTACGTAACTGCTCTTTTAATTCAGCTCTCTTATCAGCGTATTTTTCAATTAAATGAGCGCGCTTCTTTTCACGCTCTACCATCGCTTTCTTTGCCATAAAATTTATTGGTTTTAAATAAACACACAGTTTTCTAGTATAGCTCGATATCTGTCTATGTAGGCAATTTTCTGGAGTAGTAAGCCCAAGCTTCAGAAGTATCGATAAATGGAGAAACGCCAAATTATTCGTCAATAACTTTAAATTGCTTATTTTTAGAGAGCTTCAACATTCAACGGCGTGGATTCTCCGCTTCTACTGATAAGTGAAGCGTGGGAGGAAACGCCGACAGGGTTTAGACTACACATAGACCAGTTGACCTCTTAAGCATTTTAGTTTTAGAAACTGAAAATTGCCCTATCCTGCGCCACATAGAACCTTCGTACACAGATACGACTTTATTCTTTTCTGAGTACCCACCAATGTAGCCTCTAACAGTATTTTTGCCTTTGATAGCTTCGACGTAATCACCAGAACGAAAACCAAAAGGAGTAACCGTTCCACCCTTGCGTTTGCGGATACCACCTTTACCTGGGTTCTCAAAGTGAAGTTGTCTTCGATATAACTGAGGACGGGCTATTACTTTAAACGGGGAATTGGTTAACTCTACCGAACCTACCCAGTGATGTCCTCTATTCTTGCCATTATAGAAAGGCTTGTACTTCATGTAACGGCTCGCTGCCGCAGCAATGGCGCAGTTGGCGTGAGCCGTTGGATCTTGAGAACTTTTGTCTTTATTCTTGGGCAATCCTAATTGCTTACGAATGATTGAAGTCTGCCAGCCTTCTAGTTTATGAGTAGGTGCAATTTCTCTTAGCCATTGCAGCATATACTTCTGACCCACCATGACTGGCGAGAAACCTTTGCCAGAACGAGCTTTTTTCCTGCCTGAAGTCAGGTCAACATCAGCTTTGACATACTCATAAACTATTTCAGTAATCGGGAAAATTCGAGCTAGCTCTTTAATGATTCTAAGTTCTAGCTGCTTTGAGGCTCGAACTGAAGGAGGAAGTTTGTTTCCTCTGCGATTGTCAAACCTTTTCTGCCGATGAGCGCGAAGCTCAAACGGTAAATTGCGATTAATTCTTCTACCTCTTCTAGCTCTACGAAGAATCTTCTGTGCTTGCTTTCTAGCTACCACCCGTTTAAACGGCAAGATTAAATTGGCAGTAAATAAAACTGCTTTTGCGCTCAGGGCAGCACAACCAGACCAAAGTTTACCTGGGTCGATAGCAACTACAATCTTCTGAGTTTCAGTTCCCGATGGTTCTTGTAATAGCTGAACGCAGAAAACCTCAAGATCGTTCCATACTGGTTTGGCTTTACCACTCGCTATCCACTTTCTTGCTCTCACACTGGTTGTGGGCATGAGCGGTTCGCCAGATGGCGATAAAACTGGTACTCTAATCTTTTTTGTCATGGGTATAACCCCTAGTAAATTAGTATGCGTGTCTCTTCCTACACTATTGCTATCATGTCCTGTCTTAAAGCACCCTGAATCAGAGGGTTTGGAGATAGACCAGACGAGAGAAGAATCTGGCAGTCCGTAAAAAGCAATAGCTCATGTAGTAGTGCAATTCTCAGAAGTTCTGATTAACTCCATGCTGCTCTTGTACCGCTTGCGGTCAAGAGTCAGTTATTGACCGGTCAGCATTAGTAGGAGGCTATCTGGCTGGTAATCATGGTTTTAATACAGTAGGCTACATAGTTGTTTCGACTATAGAAGAACTGATGGAAATGTTTGGTATAGTAATTTTTATTTATGCATTATTATCTTACATTCAATCTTATTTATCAAAACTAAAAATCACATTTTCTTTCCAGAAATTGAATAATTAAATTATTTTAGTTGAGCTGGGGTAGGTAATTTTGTTCATTTGTCTACTAGATTTAAATATTCTTTTGCGGTCGGACAAAGGTGAACTAACTGACAGGTTTCACATAAAGGCTTACGGGCTTTACATACTGCCCTACCGTGATAGATAGTACGGATAGAATAATTTTCCCATTCTGACTGGGGTAATAATGCCATCAAGTCTCGTTCAATCTGAATTGGATTGTCAGACTTAGTCAATTTCCAGCGATTACTAAGACGTTTGACGTGGGTATCTACTGTAACTCCCTGAATATTACCGAAAGCATGGGCGGATACGACATTAGCGGTTTTACGGGCGACTCCTGGCAATTTTAGCAGTTGTTCCATTTCGCTAGGTACTTCACCAGCAAAATCATGCATAATCATCTGACAAGCACCCTGAATATTTTTGGCTTTATTTCGATAGAATCCTGTAGAACGAATTAAAGCTTCTAATCGATCGCGATCGCATCCTGCAATTGCCGCAGCATCGGGAAATTCGGCAAATAGACCAGGAGTAACTTTATTTACCCGTTCATCAGTACACTGAGCGGAGAGAATAGTTGCTACCAAAAGCTGTACGGGGGTTTCATAATCCAAGCTACAGGTGGCATCAGGATACATTTCTGTTAACAGCGAAAAGATAGATTGCGATCGCGCTTTTAATACTTTACTAGGCGATTGGGCTGCGCCCGGGCTTCGCGATCGCTTCTTTTTCTTGACAGATTTCTTGGCAACACTTTCAGACATTCAACTACTGAAATAGATTTTGGAAAAACGCCAGATTGATCGTGTCGCGCACAATGATAAATACACCTAAACTAAGTAATAAAACTAAGCCAGTCTGCATAATACCGTCCTGTAGTTTGCTGGGCAAAGGTTTACCAGTGACCCCCTCAACCGTCAAAAAGGCTAATTGACCGCCATCTAATGCTGGTAAAGGCAAAATATTAATTATTGCCAAGTTAATACTAATTAATGCCCCAAACTGAAATAGGTTCCCCAAGTCATTACGTGCTAGTTCCGCACCAACTGCCACAATTGCCACAGGTCCAGCTACTTGTTGAGCATTTTCCTGAAAATTGCTAATTAGCTGCCAAAAACCCTGGACCGTTAACTGGACAATTCTCTGAAATTCAGTGGCTCCAGCGGTAAAACCTTCCACTACATTGGCTGCCCGACGGCGAACAATATCTCCATTTGGTGCCAGCATTACACCAATTTTACCCTTGCCATCTTGACCCACATCAGGCTGGACATTAATAGTGACAATTTCAGTCTCGCGTTTAATCGTCAACTCTAAAGTCTGATTGGGAGATTTTCTGGATCTCTCGGCGCAATTTTTCTAAAGCATCGGCAGAATCTCCTAGCTCTACATTATCAATTCTTAAAATAATGTCTCCAGCCTCGACACCTGACCTAGCAGCTACGGATTCGGCTTGATTGAGCAGCTGCGGTACCAATACTCCAGGTCGATAGTTTATATCCTGAAAGCCAATGGTGAATGCTTGACCGACCAGCAAAAAATAGGCAAAAATCAAATTGGCAATTACCCCTGCACTAATGACGATCGCTCTATCTAATACTGGGCGATTACGTAATAAATTGGGGTCATCTTGAGGAATAATACTGTCAGGATCGTCATCGGGAAAGCCGACATAACCTCCTAAAGGAATTGCTCTAATAGCATATTCTGTTTCTGAACCCTGATATTTTAGAAGGGTGGGTCCAAATCCAATCGAGAAGCGGTTGACTCTGATTTTTTGTAATCGCGCAGCTGCAAAGTGACCGAATTCATGAACTACGATTAATAGAAGTACGACTGAAATTGCCGCTAATACTGACATATTTTAAAAATATTACTTTTACAAGTGTTTAGTACAATTTACTATTTTAGAACATTATTTAGCCTATCTTGGTACTAGAGGGGGTTTTACGATGAGTGATAATTTAATCTGGCAACAAAATAGTAGTCAACCTGACAATGGAGAAAACTTAGAGGCGATCGCCAAATGGTGGTCAAGCTTGGCAGGAAAAGAAGTATTGTGGCAGCAGCGTCTAATTGCGGCAAGGGGCAACTTGCAGGATATTGATTGGCAACCTCAGAAGTTTGATGAGAAATTTGTTTTGTTAACTCCCCAGTTAAAGGGCATTACGATTTTCTGGCGCAACAGTAAAGCAGCGGATGAGCGGAACATTACCCCCAGCAAGCTACAATTTAACCTGAGCAAACAGTTGCTATATGTTTTTCCTCAATCCCAATCTCAGGTGGTGATTAGGATTAAACTACCTGAGACGGTATATCAAAAGCTTAATCTGGAAAACCCTCAAATAGCAGCAGCCATCAAAGATAATAGTGGCATTATTCTATTACGAGATGAGACTCAACAGCTAGAAATCAAAGTAACTTTAGACCAGGAAAGATTGAAACAGCTACTCGATCGCCTCCAAAATAACGATAACTAACAAATTATATCAAAGTAACTAAATGAATGAATTTTGGGATCGAGTCCTAGATTTTTGCGTGCAGACTACCGAAACAATTAGTGATCGCCTGATGCAAGACTTTGGCAAGATCCAGGCAAATGAGAAAGAAGACGGTAGCTTAGTCACCGAGGCGGATAAATGGTCAGATCGGCAAATTAGAGATGCGATCGCCATAAACTTTCCCGAACACGGCATACTAACAGAAGAAACGTTACATATTTTTCCCGAAAATGATTGGTGCTGGATTATCGATCCCATAGACGGGACGACAAATTTTACTCGTGGTGTGCCTCTGTGGGGGATTTCTCTGGGATTACTTTATCAGGGTACTCCAGTATTTGGCTTCGTTTACGTCCCTCCTACTAAGCAAACATTTCATGGCTTTTGGTATGGTGATTCAGGATTATCTGGCTATACGGGTTCTTATCTGAATAATCAACCGATCCACACCAGTAGTGAATATCCTAGCGGGACGCAATTATTTAACCTCTGCGCCCGCAGCAAGGCGATTTTTAAGCAACCTTTTCCCTGCAAAGTTAGAATGCTTGGAGTTGCCAGTTACAACTTACTTTTAGTAGCAGCAGGAGTCGCCATGGGGGGAGTAGAAGCTACTCCCAAGATTTGGGATATAGCTGCGGCTTGGGTCATTATTAAAGCTGCTGGGGGAGATTTTGTCTTTATTGATGGTAAGTTTCAATTTCCCCTCCAGCCTGGACAAGATTACGGCAAGGTATCTATTCCCAGTTTGGGTCTTTGTCGCAGCGAACTAATACCAACATTCCAGCCATTAGTAGAGTGTGTACTGCATCGTAAAAAATAGTCCTGGGATAAGTTCAGTCTGCTATTTGGAGCATTTACTCTTTAGTCATTCCTGAATTAAACTCGTTAAATGACCGACGTTTTAGCACCTCAGATTCAGAACGGGGAAGCAGGTCAAAAACTTGGCGTAGAACATCATCCATCTCTTCGTAAGGGACTTGTCCTTTACCATCGTAGACAACCTTGCCTTTTTGGTCGAGAATTACGGTTTCTGGCACCACACCGCTGTAGTAATAGGCTGGTTCATCAGGGCTATATTTATCTCGATCGATTAAAGAATCAACAGTAACAGGAATAATACTAGCCGCTCGACCATAAAATTCTTGAAGACGAGTTACCTCAATAGAAAATTGTTTACAGTCGCTACTGTCATCAACATAAAACACTAGAATAGCTGGTTTTCCTCGCTTTAACGAGGTTGGTAAATCCATGCGTGGGGGTACCAGAGAACCGTTTCCACCAAATAGAACATAAACATTGCCCTCATAACGATCGTCGTTAATACTGGCAGATGCTGGAATAGTCCAAATAGAAAAGCTGGCGATTAAAATTAGTATGTATATAGCAAAACGATTTAAAGATAGTTGTAGTGGTTGAACAAGATTTTTAAGTAATCCGATTAAAATCATGCTGAAAATAAATTTATAATTAAAAAGTTTTATTAGTAATCGAGAAAAAGCAAGAGATTCTTACGCAAGAGCAATTTAATACATTAATACAGTTATAAGTTTATCTTTCTTTGTGCCATCAAATTTGCAGTGTAGAGAAATAAGAAGCGATGGGATGCGCTATGAGAGGACAGATTGCGGTACAACAAATTGAATACGATAGTCTTGAATATCAGCAGGCTTGCCAACTGCGATACGAGCTTTTTTTTGCCATGCATAGTTTACCCTGGGATGTTCTCGAAGATCGGCGACAAGCAGACTATTTCCATGCTGCTATCTTGATTCAAGATACTTTAGTGGCATACGGTCAATTAGTTCCTCATCAGAACCATGTTTTCCAAATATGTCAGATGGTAGTAAAACCAAAGCATCAGAAGCAAAATTTGGGAAGTAAGATACTCCTCTCCTTAATCAATATTGCCAAACAAAAAGGCGCGATCGCCTTAACCCTAAACTCCAGACTTACCTCCGTTGGCTTCTACCAAAAATTTGGTTTTCAAACTTGTGGCTCACAATTCTCCTCCTCCATTACGGAAGTTCCCCATATCACCATGAACAAGAAATTATAAGTTGTTTATTACTTATTGCTTACTACTTGTTACTTAAATTCAGCCAGTTTGGGGTACTCTCTCTATCTGAGCGTATCCGCTAAATAACAGCATTTTTCCCTCTGTTTGCAGACGATTAAGACGCAGTTTTACTCCATCAAGGTTAAATTTGTCGAGATCCACCATCTCGTTGAGAATTTCACCCAAGGCAAGGGTTAATTCTTTAGAAATATCTTGTAGTTCAGGAGGTATATTTTCCTCCTCAAATTTAACCTCTTCAAACTTAACTCGTCTACGCTTACTAATGTCCAAGATGCACCTGAGACTTACAGGCACGATAGTATCACCCCAGCTGGCTTTAGCCGACAGCTTAACTCCATTTTCAGGCAATAGCTGCACCTCTACATCATTAAAAGAGATTGGTTCCCCACCAGATATCTCAGTCAAGGCATCAGGAGTCAGATTCTCTAAACGCTTTCTAACTAAATCTGCTTCAAAAGATTTGTTGATATCATCCTGGGACAATTTTACCTGAGCGATCGCCTGAGTTGGCTGCTTTAGGGCGATCTTTCCTTTGACTGCGGAACCAAAATCTATTGCCACAGCATCGGTTTCAAAGGACATTTCCTCGGTGCGAAACTGCTGGCGAATTACCAGTCCCCGACCACTCATTTTGAAGCTGTCAATCGTTCCCTGGAGCAGTTTACTAGACGGATTACATTTAACCGATACCTCTACTGAATCACTACGAGTGAATAGGTGACGGATTGTGTTGCTTGCGACAGTATTAATTAGGTTTTCACCCCAATCTCCGCCTTTATTATTACCAAATCCTACAAATCCACCAAACATAGAGCTATAGATAGAATTACTCTTACCTTGTAACAAATTATTAAGAAGACAGCAATCAAGATTGTAACCTAACGCAGGATAAAAGCCATTCTGTCACCAGGGCGTTTACCTGTTCTGGAACTTCGTCATGGGGACAGTGACCAGCTTCTAGGAAATATTCGGTTACTTGGGGATAATACTGGCGAAACTGCAATCCCTTCTCCCTTGCTTTAATCCAAGGGTCTTTTTCTCCCCACAAAAGCAATAGAGGGCATTGCATCTTACTTAACAATACATCTACTTTCTCTCCTTGAGGAGTTTTAAATACGGCATTAAATACATCTGCGGCACCGCGATCGCAAGAAGGACGATAGATATCTTCAACCAATTGCTCGGTAACAGTACTGGGATCGAAGTAAACGTTGTTTAATGTCTTCCGAATTATAGAGCGACGGCGTACATATTGAAACAGCAAAAAACTTGCCCAAGGCTGTAACAATACTGAACGAACTAATTTCCCAAAAGAATTGGAACCTGAGCGCGACTGAGAATTGTTTGCTGAACTGGAAAAAGGTCCTGCACTATTAAGTAAGATCAAACCTGCTGTAGACTGAGGATATTCTGCTGCTACACATAGAGACGCATAACCACCAAGAGAATTTCCTGCCAGCACTGTAGGCTGTTGAATAACTTCCGTAATAAAGTCATGTAGCTGTTCTTGCCATAGCTTGCCACTATATTCTTGCTTTGGTTTAGCCGAGCGTCCAAAACCCAAAAGATCGATCGCCCAAACCTGAAACTGTTCTTGTAGCTGAACAATATTCTTGCGCCAGTGATCCGTAGATGCGCCAAAACCATGGACTAATAGTAAAGGCGGCTTGTTAGAGCTTGCTCCTGCACAAAGGTAGTAAATCGAATTACCGCGCCACTGCCAGTATGTGCCAGGAATAGATTGGGTAGTCAATGAAGAAATTGTCGCCATCTGGATATATTATTCACTATTAATTTATGTTAACTTTTTTATAGTGCAGCTTGCCTCAGTAAAAAATATTCGATTGATGAGTATTACTAATCACTATTCAGCAATATTCCAAGTTAAATAGACTGGAAATTAACTGATAGGCTTAGCTAATATAGATAACGAAATCGGGATTTTTGGTTTCAAATTGAAATAAAATATGAGACAAAATAATCTCAACGCAACTCGTAATTGCTTGAAAGTTCAACCTTGTGATTAACTGAGAGGAAAACGAGGCGCGATGAGGCTTCTTGCTCAAGCGGGGCGTGTCCTAAAGGATTCCCTAAAGGGTATATGCGGAGCTGGACGTGGAGCGAAGCGGAGCAATAGGGCTTGCCCTTATTATCCCGCCCTGACGGGACGAATGGGGGTATCCTCCTTCGACAAAGGACTTGTGCTAAAGCATACCGCTTCGCATATCCGCATGTACGTAGTCCTTTTGGACACCTTCGGATAAATATAGGAATGATTCGGAAATAGTAAGAAATTTTATTTTAAAGGAGAATTAGTTGTGTCCTTGGGTACTTCTGTAATTGATAAGAGTTCAACTTCAACCGTCCAAAAACACGCACCTAGATATAAGGTTTTACTGCATAACGACGACTTCAACTCAATGGAGCATGTGGTACAGGTTTTAATGCAGACTATTGGTGGTATGACTCAGCCTCAAGCAGTCAATATTATGATGGAAACTCACAATAGTGGAGTTGGTTTGGTAATTACCTGTGCTTTAGAACATGCCGAATTTTATTCGGAAACCCTTTGTAATCATGGCTTAACTAGTACGATTGAAGCGGATGACTAGTTGCGCTTCGCTGAGTAGGGAGTATGAATTAATTAAGCTTTGGCAATGTTAGAGTAATGCTTATTAATTTCTAACAGTCAATTGTTATCCAGATCGCGATTTAAAAAAATATCGAATTTATCGGCACCGATAAGGCTAATTGTCTTTATTGGTGCTTTGGCTTGTTTATGGCTACCGTTAGCATTACCGATCTATTGGCTATTACGAGAAGATAGTAATCTTGTCAGTATTGTGACGATGGCATTGCTGTTTGTTGAGTTGCTGTTTCTCTGGCAATGGTGGGGCAAGTTGGTACACAGTGAAAGCAATGTTTACCAGCGTTTTGGTTTAGTAAAAAGCAAAAGAAATGCTCGAGAATTTTGGCAAGGTTTAGCGATTGGTTTTTGGCTATGCTTGGGATTGTTTATTACTGAGGCATTCTTCGGCTGGATCGAAGTTACTAATCCTGATGCTAGCTTAATCAGAATTGCGATCGAAGGCTGGTTAAGTGCCGTAGGTATTGCTTTAGCAGAAGAACTATTGTTTCGCGGTTGGTTGCTGGATGAATTGCAGCGAGACTATGGTAAAAAAATCAGTATTTGGCTTACAGCGATCGCCTATGCTGTAGCACATTTTCTTAAGCCTCTTGAAGAGATTATCAGAACTGCGGTAACTTTTCCTGCTTTGATTTTATTGGGGATCGCGTTGGTGTTGGCTAAATATAAATACGGCGATCGCTTGGGCATAAGTATCGGTATCCATGCTGGGTTAGTTTGGGCTTACTATATTGTTGATGTGGGTCAATTAGTTGAATATACCAACAAAGTTCCTGTTTGGATTACAGGAATCGATGGTAACCCGATCGCAGGAGTAATGGGGTTGATCTTTTTGTCGGGTTTGACTTGGATCATGAGTCTGTAAAAGAGTTAGTTTATGTTAATCGATCGACATTACCTTCACTTCACTTCCTTGAGATATTAACTTTTGCTCGATCGGCACGATCGCCAGTCCAGTAGTCTGTGCCAGATTAATTAAATTACCCGAACTATGACTACCACCAGCCAAAGCAAATTCATACTTGCCGTCAACCAAATCTAGTTGCCCCCAGAGATAGGTTTCTCGTCTACCACCAGCTTTTAAGTCATGGCGAGTGATGGCATTGACAAAATGAGGTTGATAGTTACCTCTTCCCGATAGTTTCTTCAATGCAGGCAGGACAAATCGCCAGCAGCTAACTAATGCCGATACGGGATTGCCTGGAATACCAAAGTATAAACAGTTGTTATTCTTAAAGGTGGCAACTGTCAGGGGTTTACCTGGCTTTACCGCCACGCTGCGGATATGTAAAGTCCCCCCTAATTCTGTCAGAATACGATCTACGTAGTCATAGTCTCCTACCGATACTCCCCCAGTAGACAAAACCAGATCGGCGGAGGTGATGGCTTGGGCGATCGCCTGTTTCAGTTGTTCAGGATTATCTTTAACAATACCTAGCTTAAGCGGAATTCCTCCGTTGTTAGCCACAAAACTAGCTAAAGCATATTGATTCGAGTCGACGATTTGTCCTGGCTGTAAAGACTGTTCGGGAGTTACCAATTCATCTCCCGTGGATAAGATCGCTACGGTGGGACGACGGTAAACTGAAAGTTGAGTACACTGGGCGGTAGCTAATACTGCGATCTCTGCTGCACCTATTTCTATTCCTGCTTTGAGCAAAGGTGTTCCTGCTTGATAGAAATCCCCTTGATGTCGCACAAATTCTTTAAATTGAGGTGGTTCTAGGATTGTAACTAGATCCCCCGATCTAGTCGTATTTTCCTGAATCACAATGGTATCTGTTCCCTCTGGTAGCATTGCCCCTGTAAAGATTCGAGCTGCTTCTCCTGGTTTAATCTCTGCTTGAGGGCGATCGCCTGCGGCAACTTCAGCGACGACTTTGAGGGTTACGGAATTGTTTTCGCTACAGTTTTGTACGTCTGCATAACTTACCCCATAACCATCCATGGCTGAATTATCCCAGTGAGGAATATCTAACTTGCCGACTACAGACTGTGCCAAGATTCGCCCATTAGCGGTTTCAAGATCTACTAATTCTCCATCTTGTTCGGAGTCCAAACATCTAACTAAGTCGAGGATAATTCCTTCGGCTTCTTTAACTGAAAGCATAAATTATTGACAATAAGATCATGCAATTAGTTTAAAGCGTTTGAGCAGAAATTCTAACCCTCTCCTGTTAGGAGAGGGTTAGAATGAGGTTCTAGAAAATTAATTCGCACAGGCGGCACAGCCTTCGCTAGATTCCTTGAAGTCGTCCTTCTGCACGGTACGAACATAGTAAACTGCTTTACAGCCTTCTTTCCAAGCCATAAGTAAGGTTTCATAGATATCTTTGGCTTTAACCGCTCTTTCTGGCTGATCGGGAAAATATACTCCTTGATTGAGATTAAATAGCAACTCCATGGAAATTCCCGTATCAATCCACTGCTGCATTACGGCAACGGCTTTGACTACAGTTTTCTGATCGAGGCTTTTGTTTTCGCGATAGAACCAAAAACAGTCTTCAATAAAGGGTGGCGCAATAGGGACAGTGCCTTTTGCCCACTTGTCGTAGAAAAATTTGCTGTAGGCTGGCAAGATACTCGCAGTACATCCCTGTACCAAAGAAGAAGAAGTATTCGGGGCGATCGCCGTAATATGAGAATTACGGATACCGTAGGTTTGTACATCCTGGGCTAGCTGTCGCCAACGCTCCTTGTCTTCCGTCAGGGGCAAGATCTCAGCTAAAAATTTAGAACCAAGCAGTTTACCTTTACTCCACTCACTACCAGGAAAAGCGGTATAAGCACCACGTTCCTTGGCTAACTCCATTGAGGCAAAGGTACACCAATAGCCAACATCTTCAAATAAGCTACTAATTTCTGCCAGGCTTTCATAGCCTAAATGGCGTTTTGCCAACCAGTCGGCTAATCCCATACAGCCTACGCCAATAGTACGATATTTGTCGTTATGGGTCTTGCTGTCTTCAAAGGGAGGCTGGGTAATATCGATAGTGTTATCAAGAATGCGAACGGCTAATTTAGCAACCTCGGCTATTTCTGCCTGCTCAATGTTAGCTAAATTGAGGGATACTAGATTACAGCAGTGTGCTTCCAATCCTGGCTTGACGTTACTAAAGCTCTCACAGCAAAGATTGACCCCAGGAATATAACCCTCGTGCTTGTTCGGATTTGCGCGATTGATGGTGTCTTTGAAAGCCAGATAGGGCATACCTGTCTCTACTTGACTCCGCATAATATGTTTAAATAGTTCGCGGGCGTCTACCTGTTTGTAGAGAGTAATCTTGTTACCACTCGCGCATTCCCTTGCGTCTTTTGCCGACGCGGGGTCGCTCGCTAGTTCTGCTTCAATGCTCGCATATGCTTTATCAAAGCTATCCCCCCACTGTTCGGCGAGTTCAATCCCAAGCTTTTCCTTGACTTCATAGGGATCTACCAGCGTCCATTTTTCCTTTGCCTCAACGCGACGCATAAATTCATCAGTAATTACCAGTTGCGGAAAAACATCGTAAGCTTTACGACGGCGATCGCCGTTTTCCGCCTGCATCTCTAAAAATTCAGGCACATCTAAATGCCAGATATCTAAACCGATAGTCACAGCACCTGCCCTACGTCCACCCTGATTTACGGCGATCGCTGTATCATTAAGCAATTTGATCCAGGGAATAACTCCTCCAGAAGCGTTGTCTTTGCCCATTACCCAGCTTCCAGTAGCGCGAATGCGACTGACATTAACCCCTACGCCACCACCATTTTTGGAAATTCGGGCAGCATTGGTAATCTCGGCGAAAATGCTTTCTAAATTATCGTCCATACCGATAATAAAGCAGCTACTCAAAGAACCGTTAGGAATTCTCAAATTAGCTAAAATTGGTGTTGCTAAAGATATTTTTCGTTGGGCGATCGCCTGATAGAATGCTTTCGCTACGGTCAATCTAATTTCAGACTGCTCATTGGATGCCAGCAGCAAAGCACAGGTGAGAAAGGCTTCTTGGGGTAGTTCATCCGTTAATAAATACCGCTTGGTTAGCAACACCGCTCCTGCATAGTCATAATCCTTGTCCCATTCGGGATTAATCCAGGTTCCTGCGATCGTGAGTTCGGCTGTAGAGTATTTTAAAATATTGCGATCGTAACGTTTCGCATCTACTAGAAGTTCTACCGTCGCGGCATAATTTCCATAGCCTAATCCTCGGCTTACCTGAGTATCTTTCCACAAGCTCCAAATATGTAGTCTACCTGCTACATAACGCCAGGCTGGTTCTTCTGGACTGCACATTCCCAAGGCACAGTCGATTAAATTATCCTGAATATCTCTAGTAGTTACTCCGTTGCGGAGTCTGGTGGTCAAACCTGCCTCTAAAGTAATCGGGTTGACATTCTGTTCCGCGCAAGCCCATTCCACTACGGAGCGAATCTTCGCTATATCAAGGGTTGCAAGTGAACCATCCCGCCTGACAACCTGAATTGATGGAGAATCGTGATCTAAGGTTGTTCCTAGCACTTGAGGCGATGCGCTATCCAGGCTGATTGGAGTAGCGATCGGCTGCTGCTTACGTCCAGTTTCAAGAACTGACTGTTTTGAGGTGCTGGTTGGGGAAAAGGTTGGCTGCATATAGTCTGAGGCTGATAAGTTTTAACTAAAATATGTATGACGGGCGGCATTGTGCCTAATCCCAATCTTTGTCTGGATTTTTTCCAGTCAAAGTGGACTTATGAAATAACAGTACTTATATTTGTTCACTTACTATAACTCAAGTTTTACCATATGTAGCGTTTTAAAATCGAGTTTCAGTCTATATTACTCTATATATAGTTTTTGATTGCTTTCAAAGACTTTTCGTTTACCCGAAAGATCGACTGACTATTCAACCAATCGTCATTTTACTCTGGTCAATCCTAATTTATGCCTAGTTGCTGATTGTAAACCTCGATTGATTTTGAATTTCCACTGGTGAAGGGTGGATAGTATAATTCTTAAGATATTCTTGACCAATAGCAAAAATCAACTAAACCATAGAGTGAACAACCAACCTAATGAAGTTTATCTAGATCACCCCACTTTTGGACTGCTCTACAGAATATGCCTATTGAAGGATAATCAAGAATTGTTTACTACACTGTATGCTCAAAGACTGTTTTTTACCGTAATTACTAACAGTGATTCTTTTTCCTTTGAACCTATCAGTAGAACAGATGCCCGAATGCTGGTTGAAAGTTTGCTCAGAAGATTGCTGCTCGAGCGAGCAACAGAAAAACATCGACAATTACAGGCTGTTTATCAGCGTACTTTTCTCTAGCGTTTGACTCTAATTTCCAGGTTAATCTAAATGACAGGTCATGTTTTGCAGAAAATTGCATTAATCCAGCGAGAAATACCTCAAAATGTTGATTTGATCGCCATTACCAAACAAATTGGCATTGAGCCAATGAGAGAAGCCTATAATGCTGGGATCCGAAACTTTGGCGAAAATCGTCTTCAGGAAGCCCTGGAAAAACAAGAGCAGCTAAAAGATTTAACAGATCTTAACTGGCATTTTATTGGGCATATTCAAAAGAATAAAGCACGCAAGATTATTGAGAATTTTGGCTGGATTCACTCAGTAGATAGTTTGGCTTTAGCAGCAAGATTGAATAAAATAGCTGAGGAACTCAATCTAATGCCTAAGGTTTTTCTTCAGGTAAAAATTTTGCCCGATCCAAATAAATATGGCTGGAGCAAGACGGAGTTGTGGCAAGATTTGCCACAGCTAAATCAATATCAACAGCTAAATTTTCAGGGTTTGATGACAATTATGCCTTTAGGATTATCTCCGACACAGGCTTTAGAGGCATTTCAAGCAACCGCCAGATTAGCCGCTGCAATTAGACAAACTGAATACTCTAATTTGGCGTTGAAGGAACTATCGATGGGAATGTCTGGAGATTATCAGATGGCGATACAAGCAGGAGCAACCAAGATTCGTTTGGGGAGGATAATTTTTGGCGAAAGAAGCAACTCCAAATCAGTGTAAGACACGTAAAAGTCAACTATATTAAATCGTAAAAATAACTTTTGACAACTGATACTTATTAAGCAAGAAAACTTGGTTTTTGCTCGATGCTCGGTCTACAAACAAATATTAAGAATAGTCAAGTTAAATACAGTTAATCAAATAAATAGATGTGACCGAACCTGCCATTTTGGACTAAGTGGAGTAGAATTGAGTCGCCAAACAAAATATTTCTTTAAAAACAGCCACTTTCTCAAATTTGTTTGAGAATGAAACTGATAGCTTATCAGCGATTGAAGACTCACAATACATAGCTCAAAACCAGTGGTTAGCTAAGAAAATTGGAGTTTTTGCTCAACAGAGTAGCTCAGCAGTAATTTTAAAGAAGTATATTATCAGCCAATTAAAGTCGTAAATTATAGGAATTGTCAGCAATATGTTTGATACCTTAAAAGAATTTTTTGGAATTGAAACTGGATACGATGGGGAAGATGAAGATTACATAGAATACGATCCTTCCCAGTCAGAAATGGATGTTCAAACCTTTCTAAGTTCTTCAGCATCAACTAGCCAGCCAGAACTTACTAAAGTGTCCTCTGTAAGCAATCAAAAAACTAACCGCAAACAAGAGATGAAAATGAGTAACGTAATTGGTATGCCAGGATTGACAAACGGAAATTCTGAAGTAGTAGTAATTGAACCTCATTCTTTTGAGGAAATGCCACAAGTTATTTTGGCGTTGCGCGAACGTAAGTCCGTAGTATTAAACCTTAACATCATGAATCCTGAAGAAGCTCAAAGAGCCGTTGATTTTATCGCAGGGGGTACCTATGCTATGGACGGACATCAGGAACGGGTTGGCGAAAGCATCTTTTTATTCACCCCCAGCTCAGTTAAAGTTAGTAGTCTCAATGGAATCCTCAAAGATGTGCATACTCCAGAACCTCATGTACGTCGTTCTACCCCTGCACCTGATGCTTGGGGACAACAATCCAACGTTGCAGCTCAGTAACTTTAACTAACCACATAGTATTATTAGGTAATGGAATCTAATAATTCTCAACTCAGTATCATTGGCGGCGGGGTAATGGCAGAAGCTATATTATCCCGCCTTTTAGAGCAACAGGTATTTGCTGCAAATACTGTATTAGTTAGTGAACCCAAAGCAGAGAGAAGAAATTTTTTAGCTGAGAAATATCAGGTTCAGGTAACATCAGATAATCAAGTGGCAATATCAGCCACAGAAATTTTACTGCTGGCAGTTAAGCCCCAAGTATTTGCCTCAGTAACTACAAACATTACTCCCAAAGCCAAGAGTACAATTATTTCAATTTTGGCAGGAGTAACTATAGATCAATTAGAACAGGCTTTTCTCCAGCAACCAGTGATTCGCGTGATGCCCAACACCCCCGCTACAGTAGGTGCTGGGATGACTGCGATCGCGCCAGGAACTCACGCTCAAGCAGAACATATTCAACAGGCAAAGGATATATTTAAAGCGGTAGGGGAAGTAGTAGAGGTACCAGAATCTTCGATGGATGCAGTTACAGGGTTATCTGGTTCAGGACCTGCTTTTGTGGCATTGACAATTGAAGCGTTAGCCGATGGTGGAGTAGCTTCAGGATTGCCCAGAGCGATCGCTCTTCAGTTAGCAACTCAGACCGTATTGGGTACAGCTATTTTAATCAAAGAAACAGGAATACATCCAGGGATGCTCAAAGATCAGGTAACGAGTCCTGGGGGAACTACGATTGCAGGGGTCGCAAAGCTGGAAAGTTTAGGATTGCGATCGGCATTGATTGAAGCGGTCAAGACTGCTACAGCACGTTCTCAGGAATTGGGTAAGTCGCAGTAGGGCTAATGTTATAGTACTGTTAGTAAAATGGCGATCTCTCTCGAACAGATAAAAATTCATCTCAGTTATCAGCCGCATTATGTCTGTATTTAGAAGGCATAATTAAAGCAGCATGTTCCGATGATGGAAAAAATGGCGTTGTTCAAATCAGGACGATTTTGGGTAACAGTTTGCAGGTCAAATTAAGCCAAGTTGAAACTCCGCTTACAGAACAATTGTATTATTATTGAAACCTAATATTCAGGCTCTTTGAAAAAGCTCAAATCCTAACAGTTCCAACCAATGTGGATGTTTTTCTCCTGTCATCAGTTCTGTAGGACTTTTGCCTACTCGTTCGGGAACTCGGCTTGACCTAAAGGTGCGATGATTCAGAAAAAACCTGAGCAGGTCAAGATAATCAGAATTCAGGTGCTTTCTCAAGAAAAAATAGTTTCTGAGGCGTGAATTGAGCGAGAGGGATGCTGGGGTTTCCCCAGCATATCCAATCGAAGCTTTGAGGTTTTCAACCAAAGAACTAGCTCTAGGAGTCGATTTCATTGCTGATTCCACCGCTTCCTTCACAGGGAGAAATTTCTCAGAGAGTTGCTGGTAGAGGTGATTCCACTTCTGCCAATAGACATTGGTGGAAAGAGACTTCTTCTTCAACAAACAAACTTCTCGAACTTGAGATTGAGAAATCTTAAATTTTTGGGCAATATCCCTTAATTTATGGTCAAGAACTTCAGCAAAAGCTAATAAATCCAATTTTTGATTCGATAAAGCGGTTCTTAAAGCTTTAATCCCTTTGTGAGCCTGGCCTTCTCTGACTTGGAGTTCTTCAATAATGAAATTGATTAATTCCATTCTGTCCGACCACTCTGGCCCCGCCAGGGATAAAATATCAACTCTGAGCCAATACAAGAGTATTTTAACGTCTTGCGCTAATTTAAGCAGTGTTGATTCGTTTTTACGAGCTTTAATTAACTTAGCTGAGAATTTGTTTCCTTTACCCTGTAATTTAGCCAACTCCATCTTCTGCTCTAGCTTTTCTCGCTGTGTTTGAGCCCCCTGTGCCTTTTTCTCTAAATTACGGCACAAAGTGGCACACTGATCTAAAATATGCCACACATCTCCATGACAAGGTACATCACCCCAGGCAGCTTTTTGTCCAGCTCGGAGACCTTTCCCTGCATCAGCAATTGTGTAATTAGGATTAAGACCTTGTTCGGAGGCTTCTAGTAAATAATACCCCCAGGTATCTTCATCTCGATGCTCCACTAATTCTAGGAGAAAACAGTAGGTAGAATCAGAATCCACTCCTATCAATACGGGTCGAGGCCCTTGGAAGAGTTCATCCAGTAAAGGCACTTTAATTGACGATAAATCTTGAGATTGATTGATTTTTCGGGCTTTTTGCACCGCCTCTTGCACTCGATTGTAAATCGTGCCGATACTGAGGGGATAATCAAATAAATCTCTTAATAATTCGATAACTCCTCGATAGGAACAGTGACAGATGAGAATCAAGGCTAAAATCAGCTGACATATCCATGTTTGCGTCACTGGAAGATAATACAAGACTTCGTTATCTTTTTCAGGCTGGTCAAAAGCCCGCTCTAAAGCTTGTTGAGCAATAGCTTTCTGTTGGTAGAGAAATTGGCGACTTACTTGCTCTTGCTTGGCTATCTGGCTGATTGGTTCTTGTTTCGACAGAACATCAAGAGCTAATTGTTGGCGCTGATGAGATTGAAGACGAGAAGCTACAGAAGAAGATAAATTCACTCAATTTACTCAAACATTTGACTGATTTTTAGCAATCTCTTACTATTACTCATTTCTCTAGTTTTTGGCAATTCCATAGTACAAATGCTCGGTTCCTCTCGGTGATTTCTCCTCAAAGTGTAACCCTGGTTTGAACAACGCCGAAAAGTCCCCTGTTTATCTAAAAAACTAGCATTAGCTGCTGCAAAATCAGCAATCTTTTTAGTCTCAAGTGCGATCGCCTTTAAAGATAAATTCTGACTCGGTGCTGTCTTAGAGAATAGTTGGGTAGTAATATCCCTTCTCCTTGTTTAATAATTGAATTTAGTTAAATTGTCGCGGTTAAGGTTATGTGAGTGCTTCTATCAAAAGAGTTAAATAGCTTAGGGAGATCGGTATCAATACTAATCGCCCTAAATATTGTTATTGTTAGGCACTAACTTGATCTGTAGGTTATTCTTGATTTTTATCAAAGAAACCATAGTAGGTGGCGACCACACCTGTCAAAGAATTCCACCAGATATTATTACCAAGTCCGTACAACTTCTCTGCCATCCAAGCATTAGGATTAGAGTTATCACATAGCGACCATAAATCTTTATTACAGAAGAAACAGCCACCGCAGGCAATGGTAAAGGGAACAACGACGCGATCGCGACGCGAAGCTATCTATATGCGAAGTAGAGATAAAATTATCTTTTAATGATTTGAGTAATTTTGCTTCAATCTAAAAACAGAGTAATTAATACTATCTATTGAATCTAATAAAACTAATGTTGCCCATAGAAAGTAAAAGTCCCATGATCCAGTTCAAAAGATCTATACTAGATTTATCTTTGCACAATCTTTTTGTAATACATGATATAGCAGATATTACAGATAAATTTAAACATGGCTGCAACTAATTTTAAAGACTATTATCAAGTGCTGGGCGTTAACAAAAATGCCGACCCTGATGAGATCAAAAAAGCTTATCGTAAGCTAGCGCGTAAATATCATCCCGATCTCAATCCTGGAGATCAAAAAGCAGAGGCGAAATTCAAAGAAGTTAATGAGGCGCAAGAAGTACTCTCAGATCCAGACAAACGGCGTAAATATGACCAGTATGGTCAATATTGGGAACAAATGGGAAGCCCATCCCCAGGAAGTACTGGTGGATTTAACAATGTTGATGTTGGTGGTTTTGACTTCAGTCAATACGGCAATTTTGAAGATTTTATTAATGAAATGTTAGGTCGTACTGCTAGTCAAAGTAGCAGAAGTTATCGTACTTCTACTGGAGGCTTTGGCAATGCCTATAATGATATACCTACTCAAGATAGTGAAGCGGCGATCGCGCTGGGCTTTTCCGAAGCTTTTAAGGGAACGCAAAAACACTTTCGCCTCGGTAGCGAAACAGTAAAGGTTCGTATTCCTGCTGGGGCAAAAACAGGTAGTAGGCTACGGATTAAGGGTAAAGGGCAACTCAGTCCATTTTCAGGACAGCGAGGAGATTTATATCTTAATATTGAGCTGCAACCTCATCCTTTGTTTAAATTTCAGGGCGATAACCTAATTATTGACCTACCTATTACGCCTGAAGAAGCGGTATTGGGCGCAGAAATTACCGTTCCTACTCCCGATGGTAAGGTAAAGATGAAAGTTCCTGCTGGAGTGGATTCTGGTCAATCTTTAAGATTAAAAGGAAAAGGCTGGCATAAACCTAATAATCAGCGCAGCGATCTAATGATTAAGTTAAAAATAGTCACCCCTAAAAATCTCAGCGATACCGAAAAAGAATGTTATCAAAAGATTCAGCAGTCTCGTAATTATAATCCTCGTACAAACCTAGAGAATATCAGATTATAAGCAGTCTGAAGCCATTCATTTGTAAATATAAATATTAAATGAATGGCTTACTATAGAACTATGATTGTCGATCAGTCCTAAAACGTAGTTTATATAGATGCACCAGTTGCTGCTTCTGCACCAGCGTCCATCACGGCATCTCTAAGGAGGGTGATTTGCTGCTCAAATTCCATTGATTCAATTTGGGATAACAATTGAGTTTAAGATAACTATACAAAGATAGATAACTATGAAAATTTAGATGTAACCATAGATAGATTAATTTGTTTAGCCCTTAGTTTGCTTCAAACCTAGTAATTCTTGGGGCGATGCTAGGAGTTTTATTTTAGCTTTGGTAATCTGTTTATCTTGGTTTAAATTAAAACGCCATGATACATTGACGCTAAATAAAGATGTTTTGACCTTACCAATGACATTTACTTTTGTTTGATTTTCTGGCGATTCGTAGCTTGCTTTCTTGGGTAATAATTTCATTCCTTTTGCTTCTTGGCTCAGGTAGGATGCGATCGCCTTTCTGCCAATAATCGGTTGCTCAAAAGGTGCCTGAAGTTCTCCATCCGTAGCAAATAAAGCAGCCGTCTGAGCAAATTCTGCTTGATTGATAGTGGTAAAATAATTGACGATCGCTGATTCTTCAGTACCTTCAATTGCAATAGATTCTTTGATATCGGTATAAGTCATAGGGATAGCCACTATAGTTTCTCTGAATTGAGAATACTTGAAGTGAAAGGGAGATCGCTTCTATCTAAGGATTTATAAGTAAACAGGTAAAAGTATTACTAACAGCAGTAAATAAATCTTCTATTTTGGGCAAACTAAATCTAAAGATTTGCCTGGTTAAACATGACTGAAGAACAGATTCTCAATGCGATCGCTGATGCCTATAAAGATGATAACCTGCGCTTTCAAATTATCATTCAAGAGAATTCGCTACATATTTATATAAATAGACCAACCAAGGAATATCTAGATTATCATCAGCTTAAGCAAAGAATTTATTCGGTAATAATGGAATTACCTACTGCCAAATTCGATCGGGTTTGGTTGTACTGCCGTATCTTGGGTGAAATTGAACCAGATTGGCAATCTGTTCTGGAAATTGAAACTAACACTTCATCCGCAGAAGAAATTACCTCAATGGTAGCAGCAGTTAACTCTGCTGTGGATGCAACTAATACCATCGTGTCAAAAATTGAGCAGGAGCTAGAAATTCCTGAGTCTTTCAGTGAAGATCCTCAAATTGAATTTGAAGACTTGCCCACAACCGCAGAAGATGCCGAGAAATTATTTAACCTCAGCGAAGCTGAATTATCTGAGCTGTTGGAAGATTCATTCCAAGAAAATGAACCATATACAGAGCTGTTATCGTCTGTCTCAGATAAATTCTCATCAGGAGAGAGGGAGATAATATCTGGTTTAAGCAACTATTGTTTTATCCGTAATCGGCGATTACTTTATGCCGTATTGGATACACCCTGGTTAAATATTGCCCGTTTAATTGATACTTTTTCGCGGTTTAACTCAGTAGTTCAGCGATCGCAGCTACCAATTTTAGAAGCTTATTTCGAGGAATCAATTCTGCCAAACTTCGATCGGCTTGAGCCTAAACTGCATAATTGGTGGACAGAAATGAAGCAATTGGACTCAGATGATAAGCATAAAATAGCTATTTGGCTTAGTCGCTATTGTTGCGATCCACAAACAACTATTTCGATTATCAAAGAAGTTTTGTTAACTCAAGCCACCGTAGCTAACGAAAGAGGATCAAAACCTAAGCCAGAAAAACTCAACGCAGATTCTGACTTCTCTGATGCCAAATTTTCATCATCCAAGGGTAATCAAAAGCAAAAGCAAGACCAAAATCTTAAAGTTGAACTAGAATTGCCCCAGAGTTTAACTATGCTGTGGCGCAAGCTAAAAAAGATTCTTAGGTTCTAACAACACAGATAAATAGTATCTATTCGGATTTAAAACCGTGTGTGATCGATAACTCGCCAGAAAACCGACTCTAATCTATCGGTTAAAATTCTGTTAACCTTTGACTAAAGATTTAAATCGAGGGATAAAAAAGATTAAAAAATTAATGATGGTAGTATTCCTTATTCCCGATCCCTCATCCCCAATCCTTTAAATGTATGTCTGAACCTGTTCTTGATGTTCGCCATTTACAAGTCCAATTTACTACCGAAGATCGACCCGTCGTCGCAGTTGATGAGCTTAATTTTCAACTTAGGAAAGGTGAAAAATTGGGCATTGTAGGAGAGTCTGGTTCGGGCAAATCGGTAACATCTCTAGCAATTATGGGTTTGGTTCCAACTCCTGGGCGCATTACTCAAGGAGAAATTATCTTTACTCCCGAAGGCAGATCGACAGTAGATCTGATGCAGGTAAGCGAAAGAGAACGCAGAACCTATCGTGGCGGGGAAATAGCCATGATTTTCCAGGAACCCATGAGTGCCTTAAATCCTGTCTATGATATTGGTTTTCAGCTATGTGAAGCGATTTTATTACACCAAAAAGTATCTTCTGGGGAAGCGAGAAGAAAAGCGATCGCTTTATTACAAGAGGTTCAGCTTTTACCCAGCAATGAGGATTTAACCCAGCAGTTCAGTCAGGAAAATCCCCACTATAGCGATCGAGAATTAGCCAACCAGATTAATCAACACAAGCAGTCCATACTCAAACGCTATCCCCACGAACTATCTGGGGGACAGTTGCAGCGGGTAACAATTGCCATGGCAATTTCCTGTAATCCTAGTGTTTTAATTGCTGACGAACCGACAACTGCCCTAGACGTAACGGTACAGGCGACTATCTTAGATCTATTGCGCAACCTTTGTAATGAAAGAGGTATGGCGTTAATTTTCATTACCCACGATTTGGCTGTAATAGCGGAACTGGTTGATTCGGTGGTAGTTATGTATCGGGGTAAAGTAGTAGAATCGGGGCAGATCAAGTCTGTATTTCAGCATCCTCAGCATCCTTACACTAAGGGATTGTTAGCCTGTCGCCCCCGCTTAGATCGTCGGCTACAAACTTTACCTACGGTGGTAGATTTTATGGATGTGTCTACTACCCCAGAAGGCGAAATTATGATTGTTGAGAAGCAAACAGATCTTGAATTTAAACTGAATCAGGTAGTTACGGAAGCTGAACAAAAAGCCAGATTAGAACAGCTTTTAAAGCAAGAACCTTTAATGTCTGTCAAGCAGCTACGGGTAGGCTTTCCGATGAAGGGCATCTTCGGCAAGATTAAGAAATACACGATGGCGGTAAATAACGTTTCTTTTGAAGTGTATCCTGGGGAGACATTAGGCTTGGTAGGAGAATCTGGCTGCGGAAAATCTACCCTGGCAAGAACTTTATTGCGGCTAATTCAACCGATGGAAGGAGAGGTAGTATTCGACGGGGACAACATTACCAACCTACCCCTAAGAAGCCAAAAACTGCGATCGCTGCGCCGACAAATGCAGATTGTCTTCCAAAACCCCTACAATTCCCTGAATCCTCGCATTAACATTGGCAAAGCGATCGCCGAACCATTAGTTGTCCATAAAATTAAGTGCGATCGCAAAAAAAAGGTGGCTCAATTATTAGAACGAGTCGGTTTAAACCCAAATACGATCAACCGCTATCCCCATGAGTTTTCTGGAGGACAGCGACAACGAGTATGTATCGCCCGCGCTTTAGCTTTAGAACCCCAGTTTATTATCTGTGATGAATCCGTTTCGGCACTTGATGTTTCGGTACAGGCGCAGGTTTTAAATCTGCTCAAAGAACTACAGGCAGAGATGGGATTAACCTATATCTTTATCTCCCATGACTTAAGCGTAGTTAAATTTATGAGCGATCGCATTATTGTGATGAACAAGGGAAAAATTGAAGAAATTGGCACATCAGAAGAAATCTATCGTCAGCCAAAAACTGAATATACTCGTAAATTAATTAGCTCTATTCCTACAGGTGAAATGAATTAACGAATTTTGGAATTAGATTAATCTCCATGGTGGTCGGGATAATGACTATCTTTCTGGAGGTCTGGGGGAAGATACTCTACCTGGAGGCACAGCAAAAGATCGCTTTGTCTTCAATAACCCCAATGAAAAAATAGATACTATTTCAGTTTTGATAATTTTTCTTGGACTATACTATTCAAAGCCAACATTAAATAGCTAGTGCTAACATTACTAGTCAAAGCTCATAACATGCACTTTACTTAGGTTTAATCGTGGCACAGGTAGTAGTCGAGAACGTCTATAAAAGCTACTCTCGCGGGAAGGCAGATCGCAATAACAGATCTGAAGATAAGAAAGATATTGCTTTGGTTAAAGACAAATTCAAACAGGTTAGTGTGCTGCGGGATATTAACTTTACCGTTGAGGATGGAGAGTTTTTAGTCTTGGTGGGACCTTCAGGATGCGGTAAGAGTACTCTATTGCGCTTGTTAGCAGGTTTGGAGGAATTGACTGGAGGTAATATTCGTATTGGCGATCGCCTGGTCAATGATTTGCCGCCCAAAGCCAGAGATATTGCCATGGTGTTCCAAAATTACGCCCTGTATCCTCACCTGAATATATACGATAATATTGCCTTTGGTTTGCGACGCAACGCTCAACAATCAACAGCTAAAAATTTAATCGAAGGTGTTCTTGTCGGGGCTAGTCGTTATACTCCTCGAAGTATGCGGTATCTGTCGGTGCAGGAAAAGGATCGTACGGGATCGGGTGCGCTATGTGGCGGATTTATTGCAGATTAAGCCATTGTTAGATCGTCTGCCAAAAGAGTTGTCTGGGGGGCAAAAGCAACGGGTAGCTTTGGGCAGAGCGATCGCCCGTAATCCCCAAGTGTTTTTGATGGATGAGCCGTTATCAAACCTGGATGCCAAGCTGCGCACCCAAACCCGCGCTCAAATCGTGCAGCTACAGCGACAGTTAAAGACAACGACGATTTATGTGACCCATGACCAGACTGAGGCGATGACCATGGGCGATCGCATTGCGGTGATGAATAATGGACAAATTCAGCAAATTGCTCCACCATTAGAGATTTATCAACGACCTGCTAATCGCTTTGTAGCTGAGTTTATTGGTTCGCCACCAATGAACTTTTTACCTGTAGATTTTCAATCTCTCAAGTTAGTCAATCCACATTTTGTTTTAGATCTGACCGCCGCCTGGACAAAATCTTTACAGCGCAGTCAAGCAAAATCACTAATTCTCGGTATTCGTCCCCAACATCTATCTATCGCTACAGAACATTCCTCTAATATCAATATTGAGGTAGATTTAGTCGAAGCATTGGGGAATGAGACCTATATCTCTGCTCATTTGACTGCGCAGCCTGATAGGATCTTAACCGTATCTCTACCACCAGATAAACCTGTTAAAATTGGCGATCACCTTTGGTTAAAGATAAATACCTGAAAAAATCCATCTTTTTACAGTTGATGATGGACGGGCGATCGCTGTTTAATAACAATCGTAACTATCAATTTTCTGGTGTATTGCTAACTATCAAGTCTGCACCAATAAGCATAAACAAATAACTATGATTAAAACACCAGATTGGGTCAAAAATGCCGTTTTTTATCAAATATTTCCCGATCGCTTTGCCCGAAGTCAGTCTACGGTAAAAGGACAGTGGCAAGCTTCGACCTACGAAGGTTGGGATGCGACTCCCAGCTTTCAAGGATATAAAGGAGGGAATTTATGGGGAGTAATTGAAAAGCTAGACTATCTTCAGGATTTGGGTGCCAATGCACTTTATTTTACGCCGATTTTTCAGTCTGCTTCTAACCATCGTTATCACACCCATGACTACTACCAGGTAGACCCCATACTAGGGGGTAATGTAGCCTTTGATGCCTTAATTGAGGCTGCTCACGCACGGGACATTAAAGTAGTGCTAGATGGGGTATTTAACCATGCCAGTCGTGGCTTCTTCTTCTTCAACGATATTTTAGAGAATGGTCCTAATTCCCCATGGATAGACTGGTTCAAGATTCATGACTGGCCCCTGTCAGCATACGACGGCAGCAAACCTGCTAATTATGAAGGCTGGATTGGCGATCGCGCTTTGCCTGAGTTTAACCACGATAATCCCCAGGTCAAGGAATATATTATGCAGGTGGCTGAATACTGGCTGTACCAAGGTATTGACGGCTGGCGTTTGGATGTCCCCAATGAAGTTGATACTCCTGGGTTTTGGCAAGAATTTCGCGATCGCGTTAAAGCTGTGAACCCAGAAGCATATATTGTGGGGGAAATCTGGGGTGATGCCAGTCGTTGGCTAGACGGGACGCAGTTTGACGGAGTAATGAACTATCGCTTTACCGAAGCGGCGATCGCTTTTGCGGGGGGAGAAAACTATATTCCTGAATTTTGTCAGGGAGAATTAAGACCTTATCCCCCTATTTCTGGTACTGAATATGCCATCCGCATTGATGCTCTACTTCAACTCTATGACTGGGAAATTCAGCTAGCTCAACTCAATTTACTCGATAGCCACGATACTCCTCGCATGATCACTACCGTCGGGGAAGACAAAGACAGCTTTATGTTGGCAAGCGTCCTCTTGATGACTTTTCCTGGCGCCCCCAGCATTTTCTATGGTGATGAGGTTGGTTTACCAGGAGGCAAAGACCCAGATTGTCGGCGTGTATTCCCCGAACCTGAAAACTGGGATGTGGAGATTCTCAAAGACTATAAACAGCTAATTGCCCTACGCTACAAGTATGCAGCATTACGTACAGGAACCTATAAAACTCTCTATGCAGATCGAGATTTATATGTTTTTGCGCGGATATTAGATGACCACGAAGTGATCGTTGCAGTTAATATTGGCGCAGATCGAGCCAATACTGACTTTATTGTCACTGAATTACAGTCTCAACCTAAAGATGTAGTTTATGGTTCGGGAAGATTAAACTGGCACATTGCTGATGTGAATAAGCTAGAGTTAATTATTCCTGGCAGAAGCAGTCTTATTATTGCTTGAGTTGGAGTTAATTGGCACTGTGGGGTGTATTCCTAGTTTATTGAACGGTCTAAAGAATCCTATGGAATGCACCAGTTTGATTTTCAGTCCCCTAAAAGCTTATTTTGAAAGCAGCAAATGTAGATCGATCGCCTTTAACTTTAGTCAAAATTGGTCAATAAAAAAAAATTAAGTTATCTTCGGTAAAACAAAAGTTAGCTTAACCGATGAGTATTAGTAGTCTAGAATTTGAGTTCGATCTAATGTGGGAGGAACTTTTTCCCGACTTAGATTTGGAAACAGAAGTTAGGCTGATTCCCAAGCGTCGTTTTAAGTTTGACTATGTTAACTTCTCTGCCAAGGTAGCAATTGAAATTAACGGACAAATCTGGCATAAAGGTGGACACACTACAGGAAGGAGCTTAATGCGAGACTATGAAAAGCTGAATTTAGCACAGCAACATGGCTATTGTGTGTTTCAGCTATCTAGAGAAATGATCACCGAAACCTGGCTCAAAGCGATTGCCGATACCATCCGCTCTCGATGCTAGAATCAGTCACAAACTTCCTAAGAAGTAACCAATTATTGCCTTTGGCGAAATACCTCATAAAGAGCGATCGCCGCAGCTACCGACGCATTGAGACTAGGAGTTATACCCGCCAAAGGAATTGCTACTAGCTGATCACAATTTTTCTCGGTCAACTGACTCAAACCTTTGCCTTCTGAGCCTACTACTAAGGCTACTGCACCACCGAAGCTTGTCTGATGGAGGAGTTGATCGGTATCTGCGGTAGTGCCATAAATCCAAAAACCCGCCTCTTTTAATTTGGCGATCGCCTGATTTAGATTGGTAACTCTAGCGATCGCCAGATTTTCTAATGCTCCAGCAGCTACCTTCATTACTGTAGAGGTGACTCCCACGGCACGACGCTGGGGGATAACTAATCCTCGAACTCCAAGAGCCTCGGCAGTGCGGATGATGGAACCCAGATTGTGGGGATCTTCAATGCCGTCAGCAATTACCAATACAGGATCGGGAGTTTGTTTTGCCTGATTAATTAAGTCTAATAAGTCCCAATAGACATAGGGAGCAACTTGAGCTGCTATACCTTGATGATTACCACCGTTAGTAAGCTGGGATAAGCGCAGAGAACTTACCTCATCGATAATTGTGCCGTTAGCTTTTGCCTCTTTTACCAAAGGATAAAACTGTCCATGAGCCAAAAGTTTGTCCGTCAGCCAGATACGATTAATTTGGCGATCGCCTTTTAGCACTGCCAGCACTGCATGACGACCATAGGTTAAATCGACTTCTGCGGTAGATTGTGCTAATTCGTCAGGACTAGAGGCTGTTGCAGGTTTGCCTCCTTGACCATGCTTGGAGGAAATTTTAGGTTTCACAGATTGAATGCCTCAAAGAATAATGGCGAAATTGAGGTTAGAGAATTTCCTCCTAAAAGACAGGTAGATGATTACAACCCCAAATTAATCTTAGAGAATAAGCGACTTAATTGCTAATTGAATCAAAATCTAATTTGGCTAATAATTCTTGTAAACGCAGCGGCTCCCTTAAGTGAAGATAGCCAATTAATGTTTCAAAAGCTGTTGCCTGCTGATATATCTGGCGAGATAAACGACGGGGTTTGCCGACACAGGCATTACGTCCGCGACGTAAAATTTCTTTTTCTGCATCAGTTAAATCTGGCAAAAGGAATGTCAAATGAATCGCCTGACTTTCGGCTCTTACTTGGGTTACAACTTGGCTATGATAGTTAGCCATTCGTTTGGGAGGCAGCAAGAAAAGGCTACGAACATAAAGTTCAAATACAGCATCTCCAATATATGCTAAAGCGATCGGCGACAGCCTTTCAATCTTGGGCAATCCTAATTGCTTACGAATGATTGAAGTCTGCCAGCCTTCTAGTTTATGAGTAGGTGCAATTTCTCTTAGCCATTGCAGCATATACTTCTGACCCACCATGACTGGCGAGAAACCTTTGCCAGAACGAGCTTTTTTCCTGCCTGAAGTCAGGTCAACATCAGCTTTGACATACTCATAAACTATTTCAGTAATCGGGAAAATTCGAGCTAGCTCTTTAATGATTCTAAGTTCTAGCTGCTTTGAGGCTCGAACTGAAGGAGGAAGTTTGTTTCCTCTGCGATTGTCAAACCTTTTCTGCCGATGAGCGCGAAGCTCAAACGGTAAATTGCGATTAATTCTTCTACCTCTTCTAGCTCTACGAAGAATCTTCTGTGCTTGCTTTCTAGCTACCACCCGTTTAAACGGCAAGATTAAATTGGCAGTAAATAAAACTGCTTTTGCGCTCAGGGCAGCACAACCAGACCAAAGTTTACCTGGGTCGATAGCAACTACAATCTTCTGAGTTTCAGTTCCCGATGGTTCTTGTAATAGCTGAACGCAGAAAACCTCAAGATCGTTCCATACTGGTTTGGCTTTACCACTCGCTATCCACTTTCTTGCTCTCACACTGGTTGTGGGCATGAGCGGTTCGCCAGATGGCGATAAAACTGGTACTCTAATCTTTTTTGTCATGGGTATAACCCCTAGTAAATTAGTATGCGTGTCTCTTCCTACACTATTGCTATCATGTCCTGTCTTAAAGCACCCTGAATCAGAGGGTTTGGAGATAGACCAGACGAGAGAAGAATCTGGCAGTCCGTAAAAAGCAATAGCTCATGTAGTAGTGCAATTCTCAGAAGTTCTGATTAACTCCATGCTGCTCTTGTACCGCTTGCGGTCAAGAGTCAGTTATTGACTTTGAGTTAAGTGATTAGCTGTGGTGATATTTACCATATTCCCGTGATTTGTCCAAGTTTGAGCCGTGTCTTTTGGCGCATTGCTAATTTGTATTTAGCTTTTGTATTTGGCTCTGATAGATTCACGTCCAAATGGGGACGCTAGTTCTTGATTTTTTCTAGTGCAACCTCTACAGAAGGCTGGAGAGAAAGAAATTTCTCTAAACGGACTAACTTTACGGTTTGAGTAACTCGTGGATTAGTAACAACCTGCAAGCTTCCACCAGCAGTTTGTGCTTTTTTAACGAGCTGCACCAAAGCTCCCAACCCAGAACTATCAATAAAATCAATTTGTGCCAGAACCAAAATTATGTTGCTTGGTCCTTCGTCAATACAATTACCAATGACTTTACGAAATGCTGGTTCAGAAAAGGCATCTAGTAATCCAGTAAGACGAAATATTTGGTGTTCTTCTCTGACTTCGCGAGTGCCTCTTAAGCTCACAGTCAGGTTTAGCTGCTCAGGAATAATCCCCCTCCTCAACTGTACCTTAATAGTTTCTAACAATAAATATTACGCCATGATGACGATATATTTCTATTAGCTTTATCAATGGTAAAGTATAGCCCATTTTTATAGCCAATGTTAACTATCGAATTTA
Organism: uncultured cyanobacterium; assembly: GCA_963724445.1. Lineage (GTDB taxonomy): Bacteria > Cyanobacteriota > Cyanobacteriia > Cyanobacteriales > Xenococcaceae > Waterburya. Next base: position 52,514 of record CAVRWR010000005.1, read on the forward strand.
ACATTCATAACTGCCTTGTTGATTTTAGATGAACCTCAATAATTAAAATATAGTTAGATCGAGTTAGAGATTATTTCTGGCTTCTTGAGCAACCTGCTCAAATTCATCCTCTGCTAGCTGAGAAATTACCTTGCTGGCGGTTTCACCCCCTAACCTACCTAAAGCCTGAACCAAGCGATAACGTATCTGCCAGTCCTCATGGTCGGCAAAAGGTATCAGTAAAGGAATAGCTCGACTGTCACCTAGTTCTCCCATCGAGCCGATCGCTGCGGTTTGTAAAAGATTATTATTGGAATGTAGGGCTTCTTCTAACAGCATGAAACCGCGAGGATCGCCTAGTTCACCTAATGCGGCAATAATACTAAACTGAACTAGCCATTCTGAAGTTTCATGATAAACAGTCGCTAAATCCTCAAACGCCTCGACCAACTTTAAACCACCAATGGCATCGGCGGCGGCGGCTTGAACATCTGCTTCTGGGTCGTTAAACAGGCGATCGCGTAATAACTTAAGAGAAGTGTTGCGATCGGTTTTTCCCAGAGTATCTAGCTGGCTAACGGCAGCATACCTGACGCGAGTATTGCGATCGTCGATCATTGGTTGAATCAGCTTAAAAGCAGTTTCAGGTTCAATTTGACGTAGCTGATTTAAGCCTCGGATACGTTCGCCAAAGTCTTCGGAATTTAGCAGCTTGTCCACTGATTCTGGTGTAATGCTCATGATATAGATTGTTTGATGATTACTGACTTAAGATTTAAATTTTGATTTAAATTTGATTTAAATTTGCTAAAAAAATATGCTTTCTATAAAATGCCAAAAACAATGCCAAAGGTTTATTCTTCTGCCATCATCCGAATTACATCTCCTTGAGTGATCATACCCACAAGTTGAGACTGCTCGTTGACCACTGGTAGACGACGTACTTTCTTGTCATGCATAATTCGCGCTGCTTCACGCACTAGCTGATTTTCCCGTACTGTGGTGGGATGATCGCTCATTGCCTCTTTGACAGTTTGTCCCAAAGCTTTATGAACTTCTTGATTGTGTTTGGTGGGATTCTGGAGATAAATTACGCTGTCGAGAAACATCACGTAGGGGGGAGTATCGACTCCTGTTTCCTGCCAAGTTAGGTCGGTTTCTGAAATTACTCCTACTAACCGTCCCCCTTTATCAACTACTGGTAAACCGCTTATTCTTTTCTCTGCCAAAATTTTAATTGCTTCTTCAAGAGACGTTTCAGGAGATACGCTAATCGGGTCAGGAGTCATGACCTCTGCAACTGTTTTACTCATGTAAGTGTTTAATTTGTATAGTTAGCTACCGCCTTTAAATCTAGCGTGAATTTCTCCTGTCGATCGCAAAACTGTCACTATATTTAGTAATTAGTGTTTAGTTTTTATTAAGCAATAAATTGAATATCTGGTAATAGCGGGTCTTTGACGATACCGAAACCAGCATAGTTCCAGCGTTCCATCAGCTTCTTGAGCTGAATTGGACTAGCTGATTCTACCGTAAGGCGATCGCTATATTCTTGACCGTGAGTGTTGATATAGCTCATGGCATCATAGTCTTGTTGGAATACTAATAAGTAACTAGCCTCAATTCCGTTTTTATCAGGCATTCGAGCCACCAAATACTTGCCGTCGTGTTTAGAACGAATTAAATAGTTAATTTGCAATAACATTCTTATTTCCCCTCCTCGAACAATCAGGCTAGATGAAGCTCAATCTTGAACTTCGGCTGATTCTCAACTAAGTTTTATACCCTCAAGCTTCTCCCAGCTTAACCAATTAAGGTCTACTTAAGATCGGCTAATTTAATTTTGGGGTCTACTGCCTTAAGAAGTAAATCCGCCAGTAGATTGCCAATGATTAGCATGGTTGCCCCCATCATCAGACTTGCCATAACTAGATATTTATCTTGTGCCTGTACCGCCTGGAGAGTCAAACGACCCAATCCTGGCCAGTTGAAGAAGAATTCGGCAATAAACGAACCACCCAGCAAGCTAGCAAATTCAAATCCTAATAGGGTAATTAAAGGATTAATCGCGTTACGTAGAGCATGAACGTAAATTACCTTATTTTCTGGTAAGCCTTTGGCGCGAGCAGTTTGAATATAGTCCTGACGCAGTACGTCTAACAACTGTCCTCTCATCAGACGCTGTAACCCAGCAAAACTAGTGATACTTAAAGCGATTGTCGGCAATACCATATGCCAGGCAATATCAATGATTTTACCAACTAAAGTTAATTCCTCATGATTGATACTGGTCATGCCTCCCACAGGAAACAGAGGAGATAAAAACTGGGCAATAATCAAAAATATTAGAGCAGTAATGAAGCTGGGAAAACCTTGTCCGAAGTAGCTCAACACCCGCAAAACTCTGTCTACACGGCTATCTTGTTTTACCGCACTCAAGATTCCTAGAGGAATTGCGATCGCCCAAGTTACGACGATTGAAGATAAAGCCAGTAACAAAGTTGCAGGAATTCTTTCGACTAAAAGAGAAGAAACAGAACGGAAATAAACAAAGCTCTGACCAAAATCAAGTCTGGTAATTACTCGCTTCAACCAGAGGAAATACTGCATCATCGCGGGTTTATCTAAACCAAACTGCTGAGTTAATTCAGCAATTCGCTCTGGGGTGATTTGTGGGTCTTGCTTGAGGTTATCGAGATAGTCTCCTGGAGCTAGCTCAACAATGGCAAAACATAGAGCTGATGCCAGTAGCAGAGTTAGAGCAGCTTGTAATAGCCGCTTGAGAATATAAAGAGTGGTTTCGCTATTTTTCAGGTTTTGGAGGAAAGATACAGGCGATCGCGTACTACTTTGAACCATAGATTGATCGAATTTAACTGTCAATAGAGCGATGTAGACCTAAAGGATTAGCTTCGCGTCCGCGTTGCGGAGGGAACCTTGATTATAGCGACTACATCAAGAAACGATAGCCGATCGGCATTTAAGCAAAATATGCCACAATCCAAAATAAGCTGTCTACCAATATTGTGCTTAAAACTGCCCCAGCAAACGCCCACCAGTGTAGCTCCATTTTGTTTAAAGACCACCAACTAACCCCCAATAAAATGTTTACCAGCACGATCGCCCAGCTAATACCCCAAGGAGTTTGCACCTGAGTTAATGCTGCTTTTAAAATTGGGGAAGCCAGTGCAGGATCTAAATCAACCGTCATCAATTCCCGCCAGTGGGGAATTACATCAACTAGATAAAAATATAAATCGGTAATCGCCGTACCCAATAAAGAACCAAGATAAAAGAAATTACCGATTTTGCCCCAACCTCGCCAAATACACCACAGAGCAAAAGGTAAGCCAATAGACTCGATCGGAATATGAATCAAAGGCTCTGATCTCAACCAGCCCCAATAGATCGAACCCGCTAGCCAACTCCAGCTAAAACCCAAAATAATATCACCCCACCATCTCTTCTCCTGACGCTGATAGAGATACCCACCTAGCCCTAGCCAGAATAAAGTTAACAGCAAGCTAACTTTGGGAAATAGTCTAACAATAGGAGCTTGAAAAAATACGGGTACTGAGACGAGAAAAGAAGCCGTAAAAAAAACCTGCCATGCCTTGCGTCCTTGACTTTGTTGCAGAGGAAGGTCGAGAACATTGGAAACTTTCACTGTTTGAAGATCTGAGCTTGGGGAAGATGTCACGGGTTAAATAAGTTTAATGGTTGAGTAAGCTGACTATTTATTAGTTTTCGTTACGTATCTTTACTTTAAACCAAAATACCATAGTTATTTAAGCATAGGTCTGGGAAATAACAAATACTACACCTGTTATCTGAGCTTAATCTGAAATATAAATGTAAAGATCGAAAATCAGACAAAAGCTCAATTTGTCCGCTAGTTTAGGTGGTTTGTTTCGTCTTACTACTGGTAGATTCAAAGAGGATTGAGCAAAAGACTATGATAAATTATCCAGGCGATGACCAAATGATTGACGGCTAGGCTACTTCAGCATTTCTTAAGCTTTACTCGCATCTAGTACTTCATCTTATTGCTCACAGTTAAAAAATACTAAAATGCTTAAAGACGAATTTTAAAATGAGAACATGAATCCCGATCAAGTAAACTGCGCAGTAGATTGCGCAAATGGCTGCGTTTTAGGCGATCGCTGTCCCAATAAAGAATATCAGAATCAAGCTGCTAACTTTATTCAAGATACGCCTCTAGACAAAATGATCGAAATCGCGGAGATCGCCAAAATGAAGAAAATGTCCGAACCACCAAAATGGGTCATTCCTGACGAGATTTAATCCGTAGGGGCGAATGCCATTCGCCCTATGAAAAATATTCCCGCAGATTTTTTACCTTATATTTTTGGTTGTTTTTTATGCCATTCTGTTGCCTGTTCATAGGCATGAGCAACATGAAACAAAACATCTTCCCGTAAGACGTTACTAATTAGCTGCAATCCGATTGGTAAACCCTGATTATCAAAACCGCAGGGAATGCTCATTCCTGGTAAACCAGCTAAATTAACAGGAATAGTCATTAGATCGAGAAGATACATACTTAAAGGATCTGTAGTTTTATCTCCCGCTTTAAATGCTGTCGTAGGCGCAGTAGGTGCAACTAAAACGTCAACATCTTCAAATGCTCGATCAAAGTCCTGTTTAATTAAAGTACGCACTTTTTGCGCCTTGAGGTAGTAAGCATCGTAGTATCCCGAAGAAAGGGCGTAGGTACCTAACATGATGCGCCTTTTTACTTCTTGTCCAAAACCAGCAGCGCGAGTATTATTGTACATCTCCAGCAAGTTATCTGACTCCGATCGCAAACCATACCTAACCGCATCAAAGCGAGCTAAATTAGCAGAAGCTTCTGAAGGAGCAATAATGTAATATGCTGCTATACCATAACGAAAGCGAGGGCAGGAAATTTCTCGGACATCGGCACCTAATTCTTCTAGTTTAGCGATCGCCTTTTTGACCGTCTCGGCAACCACAGGATCTAAACCATCTCCAAAAGTTTCTCTGATAATTCCTACTTTTAAGCCTTTTTTCAATTCAGGTTGCAGATACTGAGTATAGTCGGGAATATCTACCTTGAGGCTAGTAGAATCATAGGGATCGTGTCCAGCGATCGCCTTGAGCAGAATCGCGGAATCCTCTACAGTACGGGAAAAAGGACCGATTTGATCCAAAGAAGAGCCAAAAGCAACCAAACCAAAACGAGATACCAAACCATAGGTTGGCTTTAAACCCACAACGCCGCATAAAGAGGCTGGCTGGCGGATTGAACCACCTGTATCCGAACCCAAGGCCACGACACATTCCCCTGCTGCCACTGCGGCTGCCGAACCACCAGAAGACCCCCCTGGCACTCGTGATAAATCCCAGGGATTAGCTGTAGTCTGAAAACTAGAGTTCTCTGTTGAGCCTCCCATTGCAAACTCATCCAGATTTGTTTTACCTACCAACACGGCACCAGCATCTTTTAATTTCTGAGTAACGGTAGATTCGTAGGGAGGGACAAAATTTGCCAAAATTTTAGAAGCGCAGGTAGTTTTAATCCCTTTGGTACACATGTTGTCCTTAACCCCTAAAGGAATCCCTTCTAGCCAGCCGATTGTCTCCCCTGCGGCAATCTTGTCATCTACTTGCTGCGCGGCAGCTAATGCTAGATCTGCTGTCACCGCTAAAAAAGCCTTTACCTTTGGTTCAACTGCTTCAATTTGGTTTAAAGTGGCTTGGGCAATTTCTACCGCCGAACGTTCTTTGCTAATTAACTGCTGATGTAACTCTTTTATAGTTCCTTGGTACATCAAATCACCCTTCTTTTATACCTACTCTGACTTTGTTGTTTTATCTTGTTCTGGTTACTCTTGGCAACTTATAGCCTGAAGCAAACCGCAACAGATTAACTCTACTATCTTCTGGGATAGTGAGGTGGGATCGTCTAAATTAAGAATTAATTTCTTTTTTCGCTATACATTCCTTAATAAATATTTGTAAACTACTTTAGGAGACTAATTTTTATCCAATCACTATTTAGAGTAGTTTATTTATGAAACGAACATCGAGTACTGAGAATTACTTATTAATAGGTCATATTTTAGCTATGGCATTCGGCTTGGCAGGTATTGTTCTGGTGTTGCCTAATATTGAATTTCAGGCAAAGTTAGCTGAGTTTACCTGGGGTTCGACAATCTTTGCTTGGTCGATGGCTGGCGGTGGGGTGATTTATATGCTGCTAGCTACGGCTGCTGTGGCTCTTTATGCCTATCGTACTTTGGGAGTATGGCACTGGTTAAGCTTTATGATACCTGCGATCGCCATATCTTTAGGCAGTGAATTATTAGGAACAAGTACGGGCTTTCCTTTTGGCGAATATCGTTATCTTAGTGGTTTAGGCTACAAGATTGCTGGTTTAGTACCTTTTACGATTCCCCTATCCTGGTATTATTTAGGATTTAGTGCCTATATCATTGCTTTAGCTGGATTAAAAAGATGGAAACTTAACAACTGGCTGTGCCAACTTGGAGCAATTATTTGTGGTTCCTTATGTCTTACCTCTTGGGATTTTGTACTCGATCCAGCCATGAGTCAAGCACCTGTTCCCTTTTGGGTATGGGATCAACCAGGGGCATTTTTCGGTATGCCCTATCAAAATTTTGCTGGCTGGATGGGTACGGGAATCATTTTTATGACGGTGGCTACGCTTTTGTGGAGAGTAAAACCTTTCACTTTACCTAGCAATGATCTAAAACTTCCTTTGGCAATCTATCTCGCTAATTTTGCTTTCGCTACAGTCTTGAGTTTGGCAGCAGGATTTTATATCCCTGTGTTGTTAGGATTTGTCTCGGGTATTCTGCCTTTAATGATTCTTTATTGGATGGCAACTAAGCAGGACATGACTTCTAAAAGTAATGCTTTAGCAATTAATAATTAATTTAGTAATCAATAACTAACTTGTGAATTCTGAGCTTTTTTACGCCTTCGCCCTAGGGATTTTAATATCTCAGATAGTAGCTACCGCAATTTTATTATCCCGCTTACTCAAGGGAGCAAAAAGAAGAGCGCCATTACTACCCCAGGTAGCAAATCCTAATTTACTTGGTAAAGTAAGCGTAGTTGTGCCGACATTAAATGAAGCGACCAGGATCATTCCTTGTCTGACAGGTTTGAGTCGTCAAAGCTATGAACTACGGGAAGCGATTATCGTTGATAGTAATTCCCAGGATGGCACACAGGATATAGTTAAAGCAGCGGCACAAAGCGATCCTCGGTTGCGCTTGATAACGGACGATCCTTTGCCTCCTGGCTGGGTTGGTCGTCCTTGGGCTTTGCACACAGGATATTTGCACGCTTCAAGTCACAGTGAGTGGTTTTTAGGCATCGATGCGGATACTGAACCCCAACCTGGTTTAATCCCTAGTTTGGTTAGTGTCGCTGAAGCAGAAGACTATGACCTGGTATCTCTTGCCCCCCAGTTTATGCTGCAATATCCTGGTGAATGGTGTTTGCAACCTGCCTTATTAATGACGCTGCTATATCGGTTTGATTCTGCGGGAGTCGATGCGGTTAGTTCCAGTCGGGTAATGGCAAACGGACAGTGTTTTCTCTGCCGCCGCTCAGTCTTAGAACGGCTTGATGGCTATACTTCTGCGGCAGGTTCATTTTGTGATGATGTTACTCTTGCTAGAAATATCGCTGCTGCGGGCTATAAAGTCGGTTTTTTTGATGGCTCAAAGGTAATTAAGGTCAGGATGTATCAAGGGGCAAAAGAAACGTGGAATGAATGGGGGCGATCGCTCGATCTCAAAGATGCAGCGGAACCCGCTCAAGTCTGGGGCGATCTGCTATTTCTGCTGTGTGTACAGGCTTTTCCATTACCTTTACTATTGCTATCTGCCGATTTGCTGTATTTAGGCAATAGTTATCCGATAATAATCACATTATTTAGTTTAAACGCTTTTTTGTTTATTCTGCGCTGCGGCATGTCAATAGCGATCGCATCTTCTTATTCTGGCTCGTCTGTTTTCTTTTGGTTATCTCCCTTGGCAGATCAGCTAGCAGTAGGGCGGATTTTCTTATCCTCCCTCAAAAAACCGACTAAATGGCGAGGGAGAAGTTACGAAAACAGCTAAAAATAGTTCTGTTTAGCTAGAGAAGACTTTGAGAATCAAATTATTCGATAAAAGTGAGCGAGGAGGGATTTGAACCCCCGACCTTTTGGTTCGTAGCCAAATGCTCTAATCCACTGAGCTACTCGCCCCTAACTGAGTTACAAGATTTACTTGCTTTACCCAACAGTGTTCAATAGTAGCAGAACTAAGTAAAGCAATGCAAGAAAAAAAACAGTTAAACTCTCTGTCTCATCTCAATGAGCGCGGAGAAGCCCAAATGGTAGATGTTTCAGACAAAAAAATAACTCGTCGCCAGGCGATCGCCGTTGGTAAAATAACTATGTCAGCCGAAACCCTCGTCAAAATTGAAGCGGGAAATGCATCCAAAGGAGATGTTGTGGGTACTGCCAAAATCGCGGGAATTATGGCAGCAAAACAGACAGCCAATTTGATTCCCCTGTGTCATCCGTTGCCGCTTCATAAAATCGAAGTAGAAATCACTCCCAACTATGATTTACCTGGATACGAAATCCAGGCAACTGTGGCGCTCAAAGCAGAAACAGGAGTAGAAATGGAGGCATTGACGGCAGTATCTATAGCCGCCTTAACCCTATATGACATGGCGAAAGCGCTAGAAAAATCAATGGAAATCTCAGGGATTCGTCTTTTAAGTAAAACTGGAGGCAAATCTGGTGACTATTTTGCTGCGGGAAAAAGCAGTTAAACAGATACAATGAACGTAAGATTATTTAGATCCATTTGATATTTATTTTATAGTTTATGCCTCCACGTTGGCCCCGCGAACCAGACCGCAAAACAGATCCAGAATTTCGTCGATTAGATGACTTAATGAATTTTGCTATTCATGTGGGTATCTATGCTGCGACTAACTCTGGCTTGTGGTTTTTCCATGTCTTAAAATCGACCGACTGGTCTTGGCTGTTATGGGTCAACGGGATTTGGTTTGGCATACTTGTCTTACATTTTATTTATATCAAAGCGATCGCAGATTACACATCAATTAAAACCTAATTAAAACCTAATGGCTAACACCAGAGAAATTGAAGCTTTAGCAGCGAAAATCGGCGAAAACATCTATATTGATGTTGCTAAATGGCATTTATATTTAAATGATGCTCATCTACATACAGCTGTGGCGGAGAAAATTTATCCCCTGCTGGAAGATAACTCTCTGAGCGAAGATACAGTTGTCAGCGTTTTGCAAAGTATTACAGTAAAGTTGGGTGGTGGCAAGACTGAATTAACTTTAGACAAGCTGTTGCCCATGCAGTGCCAGATGACCCTAATAGATCTACTGGAAGAATACCAAAAAGACCTCTAGGATTGTAAGCTGAACATTTTTTATTAGACTGATAAACACATTCAATCATCCCAAAAGACTGGTTAACGTGGCAACTCGGTCATAATTGGCGGATTTAAATAAAGCGATCGCTACTGCATCATTATTTTGCCGCAATCCTTCGTAATGAAAGAAAACTTGTCCACTTAAACTGCGATCTCGATTAGCTTTAATACATTTAACTAAATCTTTTTGACTAACGTCTTTACCATTGGCAGTAAAGGCAATTCCTGGGGCAAACTTTTTAATTTGACTGGGATCGAAGGTTTTAGTTAGCTGCGTAACTTCTCGATTGTAATCAAAGAAATTTGGGCGATATATTTGTGGATGCATCATGTCGCATAAGCCATTTTTCATCCAGGCTGGAGAATCTTGCAGCAGATTATTTAAACAGAAAGGATATACCGCAGGAGATAAAGAAACAATTGCTTCGGGTTTAATTTTTTTTACCCCTTGATACATCCTGGCAAGAAAGTCGGTTAATCTAGCCGCGCGCCACTTTAGCCACTGCCTGTCGTGATGATTTTGGGGAGGCAGCTTGTCGAAGTCAGCTTGATATTGCCTGCTGGTTTCTCGATCGTATCCTGTAGTTATCGGAGATGCAGGAAGGCGATCGCAACCTTGAATTCCGTCTACGTCATATTGGCTAACAATCTCAGTAATTATATCCAACATAAACTGCTGAACTTCAGGATGGAAAGCATTCATCCAGGTTAGGCTGCCATGTCTGGTTTTTGAGCCATCGCGATCGATCGCTTGCCAATGGGGATAACGCTCTAAGATATGTCCGCCACTCAAAAGATGGGAAGCGGCAAAGCCATATTCTAACCAGGGTACAACTTTGAGCTGACGCTGATGTGCCTCGTGAACAATTTCCCGTAAAGGATCGCGCTGCTCATAGTAAGGATCGATCCGAGGTAAACCATACCTACTCATTACTTGACTGGGGTAGAGAGTATAGCCTCGATTCCACATCACAGGGAAAATCAGATTAAAGCCGTAAGTTTGCAGGAAATCCATCGCTTCAGCTATATTAGCCGAGGACTCTAATACCTGACTGTGAGGACGGTTAGCGATCCAAACTCCGCGTATTTCTGACATTAAGCTTGATTACTAAAATATATTGCTGCAACTACTACTAAGCCTAATAGAAATAGGGGGACTAAGAGATTGACAGGATGAATCATCGTAAATTCTATTATTTTATCTAATCTAGATATCTGATTCTATTTAGTCGAACATAATTATTTGATTAGGTGGTATTCGGATCTGCCAAGGCATGACTAGCTGCTGTAATTTGTGCCATTTACTCCAGGAGACTACCGCCACTAAATGATAGTCTTGTGCTTTTCTAGCAGCGGAATGTAGTTTTAAATATAGAACAACTCGATCGCTTAATTCACTATGAGCCGCAAGCCAGACTGCAAATACATTTATGCCTTCTGTGGTATTGACAAAACTGAGGTGATGAGAATGAATTCCAATCTGAGTCAGAGCTTGAGGAATAGGTTGCTCAATCTGGAGACAACAACCCCAGGCGATCGCCTTAACAGTTTGAGCATCAATTGCCTGAGCCGCTGAAAAATTATTGCAGCCAACTATCTGAGCTGTTTTTAGGTTTGGCGGCTGGTTAAATACTTTCTGTTTGGTGTCAAAAGCGATCGCTTTTCCCGATCGATGACTAGTAGTTGAGAACAAAGAGCATATGCCTCTGTTAGATTATGGGTGACGTAGAGAGTCAATCCACCATAGCTATTTAAACGTATTTTTAACAGTTGGAGCAATTTGGCTTTTAAATCAGTATCCAATGCCGAAAGAGGCTCATCCAATAGAGTAATCTGCGGTTTGCTGGCTAAAGCTCTAGCTAATGCTACTCTCTGCTGTTCGCCACCCGATAATTTATGGGAAAAACAGTTTTTTAGGGAAGTCAAATTTAACTGCTGTAACTGTAGATCGATCTCTTGGTTGATGGCTGAACTACTTAGCTGGCTAGCCATTCCAAAAGCAATATTTCTGGCGACGGTTAGATGGGGAAATAAAGCATAATCCTGCCAGATTAGTCCAACTTCTCGCTCTTGGGGAGATAAATTAATTCCTTTGGCTGAATCAAATAAGGTTCTATGATTGTGCCTGATAACTCCGCGATCTGGAGTCTCTAAACCTGCAATGCAGCGCAACAGAGTTGTTTTGCCTGAGCCTGAAGCGCCTAAGATACCTAATGGGCATTGTTGACGATCGATTTTAAACGCAATATCTAACAACAAATCTGGTAGTTGCTTCTGAATATTTACTTCCAGACTAAAGGTTGGTTGATGACTGCTTAAACGTGTCTTGTAACCTCGATGATTTTTAGCCCTGTCCATCTTAAATTTATCTCGATCTCGGTAATTTATGGCAACAATTACGCTGAGAGAAATAGCCAGCAAGATAAGTACTAAACTTAAAGCCTCATCCATCGCGCCACTTTCCGCCGCCAAATAAATTGCAATGGGAATTGTTTGGGTTTTACCAGGAATACTCCCCGCTAACATCAAAGTTGCCCCAAATTCGCCTAAAGCACGGGCAAAAGCCAGTAAAGTGCCAGCAATTAAGCCTGAGCGAGCCAAAGGCAAAATAATCCGCCAAAAAATAGTTTTTTCACTAGCTCCTAAAGTTCTAGCGCAGTCTACTAGATTTCCATCAATCTGCTCAAACGCTGCTAAAGCAGACTTGTACATTAGGGGAAAAGCTACCACCGTTGCAGCGATCGCCGTGGCATACCAGGTAAAAACTAGCTGAACACCTACTGCATCAAACAACCGCCCCAGAAAGCCATTTTTACCCAAAGCCAGGAGCAATAAAAAACCAACTACTGTTGGCGGTAAAACCAAGGGTGCAGTAAGAATAGCTTCGATTACACCTTTTGCCCACCCTCGATAACGACTCATCCACAATGCCGCCATAACGCCTAAAGCAAAATTAATAACTGTAGCAGTAACTGCTGTTTTTAAAGAAATCCAAACGGGAGTGAGCAGGCTGTTGAACAAGGTATCGGCAATTAAACTTACTGATTTAGTTTATAACTCTATTACGTAGAAAGTAGGATTACCATTATTCTCCATCGCCCAAATTAAATCTACTGCAACCCATTCTCTAAACCAAAGGTAAGCGAATAATCCAACCAGAACCAAGAGTAACCGCTAATAAAGGTAAGCCAACTGCCAGAAGTTGCAGAATATATATATTCATTGTTGCACCATTTTTCTAAACGTGTGCCGAATTTGAAAAGTTAGAGCGACTCGTCTTTAGAAAAATGGTCAAAACCGAGCTATAACCTAAGCTTTAGAATACCGAAGTACTGCTGCGATTTCATTAAAACAGAGACTCGATCAATATAGGTGCGATCGCACACCGTCATTAACGAAAGAGATCTCGTTCAAATCTCTAAATTTTTTACGAATGCTTACAAGCTATTTTTAGCCTGCAAAATCAGTCTATTGTTTATCCATAACAAATCAATCTTTAGAAAGATAGTCCAACTATGTCTTTGAATATCTTAATAATTTTTAGAGATCGTTATTTTTTTGGCTAAATAAAAAAGCAAGTATATATAAGCAATATTATCATTTTATTTATGTTTAAAAGATAATCGCTAATAAAAAACAATACTTTTTTGTGATTCTAATCTGCGTTCTTTTTATGGCAAAGCTAATTTAGGCTTATGTGTATTCTTGTGTGTATTTGTGTAAAATGCACTCTATTTAAATATCTTCTGTCAATAAACGCTTTGTTTTTCAATGTATACATCTTTTGACTGATGAAAAAGTAATTAGATAATGAGATATATGATAGTGATTAACTAGATTTATTTAATCAAAATAATTTTATTTCTAAAGATTAAATTTCATTAAGATTTGATCGACTTTTTATTAGATATTAAGTAGAGGGTAACTTGCAGTTTAGTAATTTTGTAGGCACGATCGCGCTATTACTAGCCATTTATGTTTTGTGGCAGATTCGGTTTATTTTGCTGCTAGCTTTTGCAGCAGTAGCCCTGGCAACGGCGATCAATTATTTGGTTGATTTTTTAATGAAGTTGGGAGTGAAAAAGCGTGGACTATCGATTCTTCTATCTTTATTTGTATTACTGCTAATATCTGTAGGCTTTATTTTTCTTATTATTCCTCCTTTTATCGACCAGGTACAGCAATCGCTTTATCTACTGCCCAAAGCTGTAGAGCAAATAGGGGTTTGGCTGTCGTGGTTACAAGAACGAGTTCCCGAACAGTTGGTAGGAGAGATTCAAAAGTTAGAAAATGTTACTCGTAACTTACCTAGTGTGGCAACTCAGCTTGCAAGTAACTTTTATGGAATTTTTTCAGGTTCGTTGGGGGCTATTTTAAATATTCTGCTGGTTACAGTAGTCACGATTATGCTGTTGGTTAACCCTAGCCCTTATATACGCTTATTCCTCGCTTTTTTTCCTTCCTTCTATCGTCGTCGCGCTGCTCAGATTTTAAAAAAATGTGAAAAAGCTTTGGTCGGTTGGACTAAGGGAATTTTGTTTAATATGCTAGTCATCACTATCCTAAGCTGGGTAGGTCTATTGATTTTGGGAGTGCAGCTTTCTTTAGCTAATGCGCTTTTAGCTGGCTTATTCACCTTTATTCCGAATCTGGGTCCTGTTCTAAGCTGTATTCCGCCAATAATTCTCGCTTTGATTGATGCACCCTGGAAAGCTTTAGCAGTCCTGATACTTTATATTTTGATTCAACAGGCAGAAAGCAATATCTTGACTCCTTTAGTAATGAGGCAGCAGGTATCTCTATTGCCAGCAATTACCTTACTTTCTCAAGCTACTTTTGCCGTTTTCTTTGGCTTTATTGGTTTATTTCTGGCGTTGCCCCTTACCGTAGTGGCACAAGTGTGGCTCGAAGAGGTTTTGATTAAGGACATACTGAGCGGCTGGGAGAAGCGGAAAAAGTCCCTCAAAACTAGCCGAACAAAAGAATCCTCCGCATCAACTCTCCGCAAGCTCTGACTCGCAAGTAATTACAACTGAAATTGGTTTTGATACCTAAAATCGGTCTGGATAGCCCACTCCGCACTTTCATCGAACTGAGGCGGGGTAGATTTTATTTTGGATGGGACTGGCACTTTAGGAGATGATGGGATGGTTGGATTGACCTCACGTTTATTCTTTATCATTTCGTTGACTTGCTTGATTTGCTGGTTCATGTTTTTTACCTCACTATTGAAATAGGCCGCTTTGCCTTCGTGTAGTGAAGGCAATACAGATAGCCCTCTGTCAGCGTGTGAGCGGCAATCCACTCGTTGACCTACGCCTGCCGCTTCAAGAGCGGTGTTCGTGTGCCGTTCCCACATGAATCGGCATTGTTTGATGAATTCCTGTCCGTCCCAGTCTCGCCTTTTCGTCCGTGAGAAATTGAACGGAGATAGCTGCTCCCGTTCGCTCATGCAGATGTGGGCATGGGGGTTATTGGGTTTTGCGTGGATGGAGAAGTCGAAGAAGGAGCATTCAGCCCTGAATGTCTGCCGTACCTCTTCGATAAATCCTAGGATTAATTCCTGTTGATGGGAAAGCGATAGTTCCACGGCAATGAGACTTCGATTTCTCTTCCCACTGTAGCCCGACAATGGGTCTCACTTTCCTCAATGGATTCGTAGAGACGAATCAACTACTACCATCAGGATGCTCGTCAGTCAGGCTCATTCCCCACGAACCCATCACAATTAAGTCTGCATTAATCTCATCAGCAAAGTCACAAATCACAAAGGCAGCTTTACCGTCAGTAACTTTGGTTTTTACAGAAATGCCCACCTCAGAGAAGTAGGACTCTATTTCCTTGATCAAATTTTGAGCCGCCCCAAAATGCGACATCTATCCAACATTGGTCCTGTGCGGCATCGAGCTTTTCTTCGAATGCTTGAACATTAATAGTCGCCGGAATACTGTTTAGCGGCATGTCGACAAGCGTCGTGACGCCTCCCGCCGCGGCCGCGCGGGTCGCCGTCCTGAAGCCCTCCCATCCCGTCCTTCCGGGTTCGTTCACATGAACGTGCGTGTCGACCAAACCGGGCATGACGACCGCGTCCCCGGCATCGACCACGGGAGTTTCCCCGTTCGAATCATCGTATCCACCGATCTTTTTGATCATGCCGTCGCGTACTTTGAGCGAGGCGGGACCGACCGATCCTGGCAGGACGACCCTATTGCTGCGAATGATGAATTCGGGTTGTTTCATATGACGGATCTGTTGGTATGAACGTTATGGGATTCTACCCAATCGGTCAGTGATTGTTAAGGTAAAACCGGTTTCAACCCGCCGCCGAAGATGACAAATCACGTCGCCGAAGATGACGAATGACGTCGCCGAAGATGAAAAATCACGTCGCCGAAGGTGAAAAAACACGTCGCCGAAGATGACGAATGACGTCGCCGAAGATGACGAATAGGCAGCCGTGGAAACATTGAACATTGACCCGGAGAAATTGACCAATGCGCGGTTTCAACCCGTCGCCGAAGGTGACAAATCAAATAGGCAGTGGTCAGTGCGCTTCGCTGCTGACCGCTGTTACCGTGAAAAAAATGATCGCGACGCCGAAGGTGTCGAATCAATCGGCGGGAATGCGACACCTTCGGCGTCGACGGATGTGTT
>CAVRWR010000006.1:0-10229 GCA_963724445.1 uncultured cyanobacterium
TGAGTCGTCTGCTCTATGACGACTTAGAAGCTGATGATGTGGTGATGGCCGACCAAGCCTACGGGAGCTATGTTGATCTGGCTCTGATTCAACAGCAGGGAGCCGATGGAGTCCTGCGCAAACATCATGCCCGATGCACTGATTTTCGTACAGGTCGCAAGAACGGTATTGGAGACCATCAAGTCCAATGGCAAAAACCGACCCGACGTCCAGCCCACATGAGTGAAGAGGAGTTTGCCGCTATCCCCGAAACTTTGATGGTCAGAGAAGTGTGCCTGAGGCGATCGCGCAAGGGATTTCGAGACCAATCAATTATTGTGGTGACCACCTTATTGGATGCTCAACTCTACACAGCCAAGCAATTGACCCTCCTGTATGGCTGGCGTTGGCAAGCGGCGGAACTCAATTTGCGTCATCTCAAAACCAGCTTAAAAATGGAGATGCTCACCGCCAAAACACCTGAGATGGTACGTAAAGAAATCTGGACCCATCTCCTCGGCTACAATTTATTGCGTAGCGTGATGGAACAAGCGGCACCTTTGGTGGGCTATGGTCGTACCCGCCTCTCCCTACAAGGAACCCGCCAACAGTTTAACCAGATGCTGGCCTTGTTGGCCACTGCGGCCAACACCATTCGAGATGCATTGTATTGTCATCTGCTTGAAGTAATTGCCACCGAAGAGCTCCCACACCGACCCCATCGACAGGAACCTAGAGTGGTCAAACGCAGACCCAAACCATTTCCTCGAATGCGACAGCCGCGCTCTATTCTCAAAGCAAAGCTGGTCGCATAATTCAGCTTAAGTCAGTGCCATTGAACTCCGAGATCGCTGTCTTGACTTCTCCAGAACGATGATAGGGAGCACCGTCCCAAACCAAGGTCATCTCAAGATCGGGAAATTCAGCTCGAAGCTGTTTGACTACTTCAATCTTGGTTGAACCCATTGGCTCTATCATAAGGAAAGAACCTGACCTGTCCGAGATTATAGAGGTACACCCCATAGAAGGAGACTTTTTGAAGTCCAGGAGAACAAGAACTGACCCAAAAACGTTCTCCTGAGATCGACCAACCATAGCCCTCATCAGTATCGAGATCAATATGGGCCTCGCTTCTTGTAGACCAGTAACCGTCCAGTTTGGATCGTCTCTGACAATAAGCCCTCTAGTTTTTCGAGAAATTCGGCTCGCTTCTGGGGATTGGCTTTGTTCTAGAGCTTACGTGCCTTCTTCCAGGAAAACCCTAACCCTCGGAGGGCTTTACGCACCGTCTCTCGACAACTGCTCACCCCAAATTTTGACTCTAACCATTTCACCAGTCGTTTTAAAGTCCATCTCGGTTGATGTTGATGGGACTCCTGCTCTCGCTTTTGAGGTGGGGTTGCTGCTACCGCCAACGCGGAGCGAATCAACCCATCCCCCCCGTCAACTGCATCCGCAGATCAAGGGGGGGATGACCTCCTGTCTGTCGGAAGGTCAAGGCATCTAGTCCGCTATGGTTATATCGATGCACCCAGTCCATTATCCTTTGTGGGTTCCTCTGGGTCTCTTGTCCTACTCGCGTCGCACTCTTGCCCAGACAGATTTCATAAAGAGCCATCAAGCGTTCACGGGTACGGGGATGAACCGCAGTGAGCGACATTTCTCTCAACTGTTCTACGCTCTGATTCCACTGGTGATAGTTTACTTTTAGCATCCTAATTTTTGCCACTTGTGAGCCTCCTTAATGACAATATCCCAGTATCGTCAAAAACTCCAGGTCTCAAGATGGATGTGGTTTATCTCTAAAAGTTGGGGTGATTAGCGTAAATATTTGAGATAAATGTTGCTTTGAAGTGTGAACGTAGTAAGCTAGTTTAATCATTAATAACTAAGTTCTGACAAAACTCTAGATCAATAACTTTTACAGCACATTATTCTCCCTCCAGAATTGGCGAGCGACACCTGCTAAAAGGTATCACTCGAGCTGAAATACCTATGCATAACTACAAATCTTGCTCATGGCTCAAACCTACTACTATGATTACTACTTTAGTCATGGTATTGACTTTAGCAGAGCAAATGCCTTCCCAGGCAAAGGAAAACCCTGTTTTATATCTAGCTCAAACTCCTGAATTACCCCCTGGTACTAATCTTAATAATCTGCCCAATACTCCCTTGCCCGATCGCCAGAGAGAGCCATCAATTAAGCCCTTACCTCCTGACAAGGATTTGTTAGAGCCGTTACCCAACCCTTTGTTGCCAGAGCAAACTCCTGAATCAGAGATCGAGTTTACAGTCAAACAGTTCAAGCTAGAAGGCAATACTGTGCTAGAAACAGCGGAGATCGATGCCATCTTTGCTGAGTATCTCAATCGCGCCCTTACCTTTGGCGACTTACTAGAATTAGAAACTAGATTAACTAAGCTTTACACTAGCAAAGGCTATATCAATTCTGGGGTGATAATTCCCGAACAGGATGTCAACCAAGGACTGGTGAGCTTACAAGCTGTAGAAGGAAGCCTGGAAGAGATTGAAATAGATGTAGATGGTCGTTTAAGAGAAAGCTATGTCCGTTCTCGCATAGCCAGAGGAGCCAAATCTCCCTTAAATATTGAGGAATTGCAAGAGGCACTGTACCTGTTGCAGCTTAATCCTTTAGTGGAAAATCTCAAGGCAGAATTATCTGTAGGGCAGAGTCGCGATCGCTGGAAACTAAATGTAGATCTCAATCAAGGAAATGAATTCGACTCAGTTTTGTTGGTTAATAATAACCGTACTCCCAGTGTCGGCAGCTTCCAAAGAGGTTTAGAATTGAACCACAATAATGTTTTAGGCTACGCAGATCGCTTTAGCTTTGGCTTTAGAAATACCGATGGTAGTAACGATTTTAATACTAGCTATAATATTCCAGTTAATTCCAAAGATGGCACTGTAGGCGTAGGATACCGCTGGGTTGATAGCGATATTATCGGTGATTTTGCCGAATTTGACTTAGAATCCCAGACTGATGAGCTGGCGCTTACTTTCCGACAGCCAATTATTCTGCATGCGGATCATGAATCGACTCAAGAATTGGCTTTAGGGCTAGAGTTCTCCCGCCAAACCAACGAGGTGACTATTGGAGGTGAGCCTTTCCCCTTACTGTCCCCTGGTGCAGATGCCAATGGAGAAACTAAAATTTCTGCGCTGCGTTTCTTTCAAGATTGGACTAAAAGAACTGGTAAAGATGTTTTCGCCGCGCGATCGCAATTGAGTGCAGGAGTAGATATCTTTGATGCCACGGTTAATGAAGGTTTGCCTGATAGTAAATTCGTGGCTTGGCGGGGACAGTTACAGTGGTTGCGACAGCTAAAATCTGCTGAAGATATTAATCTGTTACTCCGTTCCGATATCCAGCTTTCTTCTGACGATCTAGTTCCCCTAGAAAGATTTAGCCTGGGAGGAGTTGAGCGCGGGCGAGGCTATCGGCAAGATGCTTTACTCGGAGATGGAGGATTGTTTGCTTCGGCAGAGGTGAGAATTCCGATCTATCGTTGGAACAACTCGCAAAATAATCAGAAAAACAGGCTTTCGGCTATTCCTTTTATCGATCTAGGAACCACCTGGAGTAATTCAGACGAGCCAGAGGGAGAAGATACGCTGGCATCTCTGGGAGTAGGCTTAAAGCTAGACTTAGTTGATACTTTGAGCGCACGAATCGATTTTGGTATTCCGCTCATCGAGGTGAACGATAGTAATGACACTCTGCAAGAGAAAGGTTTATACTTTTCTTTGGAATATTTTCCTTTTTAACTCGATCGATCCTGAGTCCGATGGATAACCGACAGTTTTATGACTTTGAGAAGTCTCACAGAAAATTTAGGCGAAGAGTATTACAATTACCCGAAAGAGATTTTGGTTTATCTGAGGAGATCGAACAATGGCGATTCAACTTCAACAAGCAGTTGCAGTAGGCAAATACTTAGTTACCCAGCGTTTGCTAGGGCGGAAGCATTTCCCTTTGGTTTTGATGTTAGAGCCTTTGTTTCGCTGTAATTTGGCTTGTTCGGGCTGCGGCAAAATTCAGCATCCTACGGAAATCTTAAAGCAAAACCTAACCCCAGAGCAGTGTTTTGCCGCAGTGGAAGAATGTGGTGCGCCAGTGGTTTCCATTCCTGGAGGAGAACCCTTGCTTCATCCCCAAATTGACGAGATTGTGGCAGGTTTAGTTAAGCGGAAGAAATTTGTCTATCTTTGCACTAATGGTATCCTGCTTGAGAAAAGTCTGTATAAGTTTAAGCCCTCTCCCTATCTTACCTTTAGCGTTCACCTGGATGGCTTACGAGAACAGCATGATAAGTGTGTCGATCGCCAGGGAGTTTTCGACAAAGCGATCGCGGCAATCAAAGCCGCTAAACACGAGGGATTTAGAGTAACTACCAACACCACCGTATTTGAGGGGGCAAGTACTCAACAAATGCAGGAGTTCTTTGACTTTTTAGCTACTCTTAATCTAGATGGGATGATGGTTTCCCCTGGCTATGGTTATGAAAAAGCTCCCGATCAGGAAAATTTCTTACGGCGAGAGCAAACCAAGACTCTGTTCAGAGAAATCCTTGCTCCCTGGAAGTCTGGTCAAAAGAAATGGAATTTTAATCACAATCCTCTGTTTCTAGAATTTTTGATGGGAGATCGAGACTTTGACTGTACCCCTTGGGGAAGTCCTAGCTATAGTGTTTTAGGCTGGCAGAAACCTTGCTATCTTCTAGATGAAGGACATTTTTCTAGCTATCAAGAATTAATTGCTCGTACCGAATGGAGTAACTACGGTCAAAAGAGCGGTAATCCTCAATGTCAAGACTGTATGGTGCATTGTGGGTATGAACCTACCGCCGCCGCCGCCGCGATGCAGCCCGAAAATATGGGTAAAGCGATCGGCGCTTTATTTGGAGGATAGTACACATCTAAAGGCTAAAAACTTATTCGTTAAAACAACGAGATACGACAATGCTGTTTGCCATGTGATTCCCCTGCTGCCCTCAAAATTGGCAAAAAAAGTGCTTTTTTATTGAGCTTGAGCGTGGTTCCCCCGCTGAAATTACTATGGTAGTAAGGGAAAAGTGTAGGCAGTTAGGAGATTGGGCAGGATCACCACAAATATTTACAATCGCGATTTTGGTTTCTGCCATTACCTGTGTCATTTCTCCTTTGCTTTTGCGTCCTTTAGTGCATCAAACAGTTAGCTAGAATGTCTTCAAATCAGTCTTCATTTTTTGGTTTTAGCTAATTATTTTGGTGTCTGAGGCAATAAACTCAACCTAAGCTATGAATTTTGAAACTAGATCGGATGTGTTTAGTACAGTGATTAGCATGAAAGATTGGCATACTATTAGCCCTGAAAAAGCTATTGCATTACTAAACAGTGATGGTAGTAATGGTTTGCCGAGGGATGAAGTTTATCAAAGACAAAAACATTTTGGTAAGAACGAACTTATACAAGCTGTTGGGCGAAGTAAGTTAAGTATTTTGTGGGATCAGTTTACCAATATTATGCTGGTCATGCTGATTGCGATCGCTATCATTTCCGCAATCTTAGATCTACGTCATGGCAGTTTTCCCAAGGATTCTATTGCTATTTTTACCATCGTTATTTTAAACGGTATCTTAGGATATGTGCAGGAAAGTCGGGCAGAAAAAGCCTTAGCTGCCCTCAAGCGTCTCTCTTCCTCTTATGTCAAAGTTGTCCGTGAAGGGGTAACTCAACAACTAGACGCAGAAGAACTAGTCCCAGGGGATATCATACTACTTGAAGCAGGAGTCAAAATTGCTGCGGATGGACATCTAATTGAAGCACAGAACCTACAGGTTAGTGAGTCTACTCTAACGGGGGAAGCTACCGCCGTTACTAAAGATGCTGATGTAATTCTAGGCTCAGATGCTCCCTTGGGCGATCGCCTGAATCTGATTTTTAATGGCACACAGGTAGTTAAAGGTAAAGCTAAAGCAGTTGTTACCAAAACAGGCATGAAGACAGAAATTGGTCTAATTGCCACTATGCTGCAATCGGTAGAGATAGAACCAACTCCTTTACAAAAACGCATGACTCAACTGGGTAATGTGTTGGTTACGGGTTCTTTGACTCTAGTTGTCTTAATTACTGTCGGTGGTTTACTCAAGTCAGGCTGGCAAATCTTTGAAGAAATCATTGAAACTTCTTTGAGCATGGCGGTGGCGGTGGTGCCTGAAGGACTACCTGCGGTGGTGACTGTGACTCTAGCAATTGGCACGCAAAAGATGATTCGCCGTCGGGCATTGATCCGTAAGCTACCAGCAGTTGAAACCTTGGGTTCGGTAACTACCATCTGTTCTGATAAAACAGGTACGCTAACCCAAAACAAAATGATCGTCCAGCAGGTATGCACCAGTTCTTTCGATTTTGAGGTAGCAGGAACAGGTTATCAACCAGAGGGAGAATTTCAAGGAACGAATCATAACCGACTAGAGCAAGAGCCAGAAATCACCAAGTTGTTAGAGGCTTGCGTATTGTGTAATGATGCTCTATTGCAATGTTCCCTGTAAAACCCCACAAAAAGCAGCCACATGGTCAATTTTAGGCGATCCCACAGAGGGCGCATTATTATCTTTGGCAGGAAAGGCAGGACTTTTCAAAGAAGATCTTGAGAGAAATCGACCTCGCTTGGGAGAGTTTCCTTTTGATTCCGAACGTAAGCGTATGTCGGTCGTAGTAAATAATCCCGATGGAGAATCTCCCTATTTGATGTTGACCAAAGGCTCGACGGAATTAATTTTAAAGCGATCGCAATACATTCAAATAAACCACAAATCTCAACCGATTACCGAACAGCACAAGCAGCAAATTCTAGACACAAATACTCATTTGGCAAGTATCGGCTTAAGAGTCCTGGGCTTGGCACATAAACCCCTTACAGAAATTCCCGATGTAAATACAGCCGAACAAAGCGAACAGGGACTTATCTGGTTAGGCTTAGTAGGAATGTTAGACGCACCTAGAGAAGAGGTAAAACGGGCTGTACAAGACTGTCAGCGATCGGGAATTAGACCAGTAATGATTACAGGAGATCATCCTTTAACCGCAATGGCGATCGCCTCTAAACTCAATATTGCTTCTGTAGACGAGCAAGTGATTACGGGACAAGAAATAGCGAGAATGTCTCCTGCTGAATTAGAACAAGCTGTAAATAAAGTCAGCGTCTATGCCCGCGTTGCCCCAGAACATAAGTTGCGTATAGTCAAAGCACTGCAAAAACAGGGTGAATTTGTCGCGATGACGGGGGATGGAGTGAATGATGCCCCCGCCTTAAAACAGGCAGATATCGGTATTGCCATGGGCATCACGGGAACGGATGTGAGTAAAGAAGCTAGCGACATGGTTTTGCTCGATGATAATTTTGCTACTATCGTGGCGGCGATCGAAGAAGGCAGAGTAGTTTACGACAATATTCGACGCTTTATTAAATATATTCTAGGCAGTAATATCGGCGAGGTGTTAACTATTGCTGCTGCACCATTACTAGGACTAAGTAGCGTTCCCCTTTCTCCTTTACAAATCCTCTGGATGAACTTAGTAACAGATGGTTTACCCGCTTTGGCATTAGCATTAGAACCAGCCGAACCCAACGTGATGAGTCGTCAACCTTACGACCCCAAGGAAAGCATTTTTGCTCGCGGAATGGGTTTATATATGGTGAGAATTGGGATTATCTTTGCTTTATTAACCATTGTCTTAATGGTGTGGTCTTATAATCGCGACTTTGAGAGTGCTAACCCCAACCATTGGAAAACTATGGTGTTTACTACTCTGTGTCTGGCACAGATGGGTCATGCCCTAGCGGTACGTTCTGATACCAGACTTACTATCGAAATGAACTTTTTCTCCAATCCTTATTTATTAGGTGCGATCGCTTTAACCACTGTTTTACAAATATTACTGATTTACGTTGCACCCTTACGCAACTTCTTTGAAACAAGTATTCTTAGTTTTACTGACCTATTGATTTGCTTGGGCTTTAGTATGTTGGTGTTTGTTTGGGTAGAAATGGAAAAGCTTTGCCAGCGTTATTTTTTCAGCAGACGTAAATGATAACTATAATCTGCTTTCACAAGTTCCTCAAGTTTCATTTTTAAGATAGTTTCAGATTTCAGAGGAACAAAATAGTGACACCAATCATGGCTTTTATAGTGGGAGCGAGTTTAGGATTATTTTATTTCGGTGGTTTATGGTTGACGATTCAACAGCTACCAATTGCCCAACATCCCTATCGTCTGATAGCTTTTAGTTTTCTATCTCGATTAATAATTGTCTTATTTGCCGTTTCTTTAATTCTCAGTGGCAACGTATTTGGAGTAATTCCTCTATTGCTTTGCTGTATCGGATTTTTAGCGGTTAGGACAATATTGATTTTGCTGATTCAACCACACTCAAGGATTAACAGTTAGAGATAGGCTAGCAATCTATGAATTTAACTCCAGACCAAACAATCTTCTGGCAAAGAGGCATTATTACTATTAATGCAACCATAGTTTTTACCTGGCTGGTAATGGCTTTGCTTGTATTAGGTTCTTGGTTAGTTACTCGTAAATTATCTGCTTCTACCAAAATTTCTCCTGGGCAAAATCTTTTAGAAGTTGTGGTAGAAGGAATCGGTAATCAGATCGAAGAAGTTAGCCAACAAGAACCAGAACCCTACATTCCTTTTGTCGGTACTCTATTTATTTTTATTGCTGTATCTAACCTTCTTAGTATCATTCCTGGCTATCAACCGCCGACAGGTTCTCTCTCTACCACTGCTGCCTTAGCAATCTGCGTCTTCTTTGCTATTCCTCTGTATGGCATCAGGAAACAAGGGTTTTTAAGCTACTTCAAAAAATACTATCTGCAACCCACGCCGTTCATGCTGCCGTTTAATATTATTGGTAGATTTTCTAATACGATTTCCCTATCGGTACGTTTGTTTGGCAACGTTATGAGTGGAACAATGATTGTGGCTATTTTACTTTCCATCGCACCTTTGTTTTTCCCCATCATTATGCAGGCGATGGGATTATTGACAGGCTTAATTCAAGCCTATATTTTTGCCATTCTAGCAATGGTATTTATCGCAGCAGCTACTACTAATAACTAACTTTTGTACGGGCGAACGGCCGTTCGCCCCTAACCAGACTATGGATAATCTCGGACTAATCGGCATGGCATCTATTGTTACCGCAGGACTAACAATTACTATCGGCTCGATCGCTCCTGCATTGGGAGAAGGAAAGGCTTTGGCACAGGCATTAACTGCGATCGCACAACAACCAGACCAAGCTAAAGATATTACCCGTACCTTATTTGTCGGGATGGCTTTGGTTGAATCAACAGCTATTTACTGTTTTGTAATCACCTTAATTCTAATTTTTGCTAATCCTTTCTGGACATACTTTGTGGAAAAGGCAGCAGGGTAAAAACAATTAATAACTTAAAGCTATGTTAATCGATCCATTTGTCGTAATTGCCCAAATCGTTAATTTCTTAATTTTAGTGGCATTATTAAAACATTTTTTATATAAACCCATAACTCAGGCGATGTCAGCGCGATCGCAAAGAATCGAACGTCAACTAGCTGCTGCTGCCAGCAAAGAACAAGATGCTGAGGCAGAGAAAAAACTATATCTACAAAAACAGCAGGAACTAGAAGCGCAGAAAGAAAAATGGTTGAGAACAGCCATTAAAGAAGTGGAACAGGAAAAAGAAAAATTAGCCCAGCAAGCAGAGACTGAAGTTAACCTTAAGCGATCGCAGTGGTATAAGAGTCTTGAAAGCGATCGCCATAAATATGCTGCCCAAACCCGTAATTGTCTCACTCAACAAATAACTGCTACTGCCAGAAAAGCTCTAAAAGATTTGGCAAAAGCTAGTTTAGAAGCAGAAATTATCGAAACTTTTATTGAGCGACTTTATCATCTTGATGCGCTACAAACTGAAATAATTTTTAATACTCCAATTCCTCACCCTCAACACATAGTTACCGTTCGCAGTTCTTTTGAGATTCCTCATATAAACAAAGAACGTTTAATAACTGCTATTCAAGAACAGATTGCTGCCAAAGCCGAAGTCCAGTTTGAAACTAAAGATGATTTTATCTGTGGAATTGAATTATGCGATCGCGGGTATAAAATTTCTTGGAACTTGGATCATTATCTAACTGAATTGGAAACAGAAACATCTAAAGTTTTGGCTGGGAATACTATTA
>CAVRWR010000007.1:0-5613 GCA_963724445.1 uncultured cyanobacterium
CCATTGATCGATGGTTTAAATTAAATCAAGCCAGTCATAAATCATTTACTATGACTGGCTTTTGATTAACTAATAATTAGCAACAATTACTAAGCGATCGCAATTTCATCATTCAGATAGTCTTGAAGTTGTCGGTCATGGTCATGACTTAAATCTCCTAGAGGCAATTCATCACGAGTAAAAGCCTTGACCTGCAACACTTCTAATTTATCTTCGGGATCTAGTTCTCCTTCAGCTTCAACTTCGAGCAAAATTGAAATAGAGTGGAGGCGCGGATCTCGCTTAGGATCGGAATAGACTCCACGTAAACGCTTGATCTTGGTTAACTTTAAGCCTGTTTCCTCGGCTAGTTCCCGACTGGTAGCGTGGGGAATATCTTCTCCCCAATCGATCATGCCTCCTGGCAAACCCCATTTACCCGAATCGCTACGCTGGATTAAAACAATCCGACCATCAGGTAATACGGGAATAATGGTTGTACCAGTAACAGGGTGACGGAAAATAATACCGAGGACGGTGGAAATAAATCGCCAAGAACGACGCATAGAACAAAATTTTTAAATATTAGGATTTAAGTTAAGGTCGCGGAAAAGCTCGAAAAAACTAAATAAATATATTTAGGTATTTAACAAGGATTTTGCTCGTTCAATTGCCTGATTAACCTGGGTAAAACCAGTTCCACCATAGCTATTTCGAGCGGAAACAACCTGTTTAGGCGAGATCGCCTCATAGATATCGGCTTCAAAAGCAGGATGTAATTGTTGCCATTCTTCTAAAGTAAGATCTTTGAGCAGTTTTCCCGCAGCAATGCTGGTTTTTACTACCTTACCTACCAAATTATAAGCTTCCCGAAAGGGAACGCCCTTAGACGCTAAATAATCGGCGACATCGGTGGCGTTAGAAAAGTCTTCTGCTACGGCTTCTGCTAGTCTGGGCATTTGAAATTCAATTCCTTCAGTGCAGTAAAATAGTCATCGCTTCTAGACAAGCTTTAACAGTCTTGACTCCATCAAAAACACCTTCTTTATCTTCCTGTAAGTCTTTATTGTATGCCAAAGGCAAGCCTTTCATGATTACCAACATTCCTTGAAGATGTCCGAAGACTCTGCCTGTTTTACCCCTAACTAATTCAGGGATATCGGGATTTTTCTTTTGAGGCATAATGCTAGAACCAGTAGCGCAAGTATCTTTTAGGGTAATAAAGCTAAATTCCTGAGATGCCCAGAGAATCATTTCTTCACTTAGACGGCTCAGGTGTACCATAATGAGGCTAGCTGCACAGAGAAATTCAATCGCAAAATCGCGATCGCTTACCCCGTCCAAACTGTTGGTCATAAACAGCTTCAAATCCCAGCAATGAGCCGTATACTGCCGATCGATGGGAAAAGTTGTTCCTGCTAATGCGCCACAGCCTAGGGGCGATATATTAGTTCGTTTATAGACATCTTCCAGTCGTTCCCAGTCTCGTTGGGTCATTTGAAAATATGCCAGAAGATGATGAGCCAGACTTATGGGCTGCGCTCTTTGAAGATGGGTATAGCCAGGAATTAGGGTTTCTACATGCTGCTCACTGTGAGCCAGTAATGCTGCCTGGAATTGCCGCAAATACCGCTGAATTTCTCTGATTTCCGCCCGTAAATAGAGTCGAATATCAGTTCCTACCTGATCGTTGCGCGATCGCGCTGTATGGAGTTTTTTCCCTACATCCCCGACGATTTCAATCAACCGCTTTTCTACAGCAAAGTGGACATCTTCCGCTTCAACTCCTGGATTAAAGTCACCCTCCCGATATTCTGTGCGAATTTTTTCCAGCCCAGATTCAAGCTGCTGTGCTTCCTCATCACTAATAATTTTGGTTTTAGCGAGCATTTTAGCGTGGGCAATTGAACCAGTCAGATCGTATTCAATTAGCTCAATATCAAAGCCAATACTGGCATTAAAAATAGCGATCGCCGGATTTAATGCCGACTCAAAGCGATCGCTCCAGGTTTTTTGCTTGCTCACAGTAAAAAATCAATAACTAAACAACTAGATTATTTTAAGTCATTGATTGCCGAATCGCTAGCCTGTAAAACCTTTAAAAGTATAACCAAAGAATGTACCAATCAATAATGCCCAGACTTGTCCAGAATCAATAAAGTTGTACCAAGCATCCTGTATTTGACCCAGGATATCTGGATCTTCAATCATCTGTGCCAATAGACTAGAAACAGGTAGCGGATAATGGTGATGAAATTCAATCATTGCTGATATCAGTCGATCGTTAAAGATAATTTCCATTTCTGTTAAAAATTTTAATAGCGAAACCTGAAACTAATCTAATCCTGGATTTTCCAAACCGCCACTAAAATCTATCAACAAAATCAATTATCAATTGCCTGAATCTGCATCACAATTGAAGTCATATCATCCCCATGGCTTTTGTAGGCACCGCTAAATTGCTTAACCTGATAAAAAACATGCTCTAGAATTTCATCGGGGGTTTCTAGATGTTGACAAGCCCATTTAAAACTAAGACAGAGATTTTCTTCATCAAAGCGATCGCCGTTTTCGTTAGCAGCATCCGTAAAGCCATCTGTGTAGTAGATAATCGTATCTCCTGGGGCAAGCTGCACCGTAGCATCTTCATATTCTGACTCCATATCCAAACCAATAAGCATTCCCCAGCTATCTAGCTTTTCTAAAGTATTGGTTGCCTTACGCCATAGTAGAGGTGGATTATGTGCCGCATTAGTAAAAGAGAGGGTTTGCTTTTGCGGGTCGTATTCTGAGTAAAACATACTCACAAAGCGATGGGAATTCTCTAGATCCGCATACATTACTCGATTTAAATGGCGCATGATCTGAGCTGGAGAGTGACGATTGAGAACTTCTGCCCTTAGCATTCCCCTAGTCATGGTCATAATTAGTCCTGCGGGAACACCTTTGCCCATCACGTCCCCAATGACAATACTCCAGGGAACATCTGGTCCGATGGTCGGCTGGCTATTTTCTAAGCGATCGTAATTTGTGGGAATAAAATCATAATAGTCTCCACCGACGCGGTTTGCCGTCTCACATTTAGCGGCAATGGACAGTCCTTTTATCTGAGGACATTTACTGGGTAATAAGCGTAGCTGAATCTCTGAAGCTATTTCCAGTTCGCGGTCTTGTCTTTCCTTGGAACGTAACTCCACCGTTAATTCGTGATTGGCGATCGCCACAGCCGTCTGATCGGCGACTAACTGAGTCAATTTTCTCTTAGTAGGAGTCCAAGTATAATCTATCTCAGTGCTAAACACATAAAGACGACCCTGCTCAATATTTTTGACTAAAATTGGCGTACCAAAAAATTGAATTTTGGGGTTAAGTTCTTGGTTAATTTTTTCATCAATAATCTCTGATAATTGAGAAGAGGCGTTAACAGTTTTATGATGATCGATTTTTGATTGATTAATTTGATTGCTTACAAGCTCAAAAGCATTGCTCACTTCTATGCCAACTTTGCTATCTTGACAATGAACCTGTTCTAAATGAATTTTATTTGCCTTATATAAAATTAAAACTCCGCCGATGGAATCTGTTACTCTAGCAGCCATTAATGGAGTTAATTCTAAAAATTGATTTAGATTGCTAAAGCTACGCAGAGCAAATCCCAAAGAACTTAATAAGTCTTGAATTTTATTTTGTTCCCTTTGGAGACAAGCCACAAGCTCTTTTAGCGCCACAGTTGGGCTGACGTTGGATAAAGGCTGGTCAGCACCATTGCTTTCTTGAGAGGGATGGCTATGAGAAGATGCGACAGTCATTGCCTCTACAAATTTAGACATTTTTTTAGTTCATCAGTCAAAAACAGGTTTAGAGTGCAGTAATACTAAAACATTCAATCAGATCAATATGAAAATTACTTTTATATTCAACTAATTGCTCACTATCTTGGCAGGATTTAGCTAAAGACAGCGCTCATTTTGGCTTACCGAATATAGGTTGATTAATAATAACTCGAAATAGCTAATACGCCAATAAAATGCCGAATAAATAATTAACTTTGGCATTGGCAGAAATATTTAACCATTTAACAGTGCTTCGACAAATTCGTAGCTAGAAAATGGTCTTAAATCCTCAATTCCCTCTCCTGCACCCACAAACCGAATAGGCAAATTTAGCTGTTGAGTTACCGCTAACGCCACCCCACCTTTAGCACTGCCATCGAGCTTAGTTAAGACTACACCACTTAAATTAGCAGCTTCAGCAAATACCTGAGCCTGGCGCAAGCCATTTTGTCCTAAAGTGGCATCTAAGACTAATAAGGATTCTACTCTAGCATCAGGTGCTTTCTTATCAATAATTCGACGGATTTTTGCTAATTCCGTCATTAAATTTTGCTTGTTTTGCAGTCTTCCTGCGGTGTCAACTAAGAGTAATTCTATGTTCTTCGCCTGAGCCGCAGCGATCGCATCAAATACTACAGAAGCTGGGTCGGTGTTTTGTCCTGGATTGGCAATCACCTGAGTATTAGATCGTTCTCCCCAAACTTTTACCTGCTGCACCGCCGCCGCCCGAAAAGTATCGGCCGCTGCAATCAAGCAGCTATAGCCAGATTTTTGACCTAAATTGGCTAGTTTGCCGATAGTCGTAGTTTTCCCCGCACCATTTACCCCTGTCAACAGCCAGATATTAAACTGCTCTTTTTCTGGGACAAAAGCGTTATCTTCTTGACCTGCTAATGGTTTGTCTAAAATATCTTGCAGAATAGTTTTCAAATAAGCGATCGCCTGGTCGGGAGGCAAGATCTCTTGCTTTAACTTTTTCTGGAGAGTTTCAATAATATAGTCAGTCGCTTCAATTCCAACATCCGCCTGCAGTAAAAGACTCTCAATCTGCATTACCGCATCATCATTTAGCGGTCCTTTGCCGACAATGGACTTGAGTTGATTAACCAAGCCAATCCGAGTTTTGCCTAGTCCCTGACGCAGTTTAGTCAGCCAACTAATTTCTTCTTCTGAGACATCTTCGGCGGTTCTGCCTCGATTAGCTAGAACTTTAGCCGACCATAAAAAGTCTTCATCGAGGGCGATATTATCGGCATCGTTTAGGATACTGGTAGGCGCGGTTTCTTGAGGAGTTTCGATCGCAGTGGCTTTGAGTTTTTCTAGGCCCCTCTCTTGGCGCATCCAAGCCGGCACATTGAGATTAGCCTCTGGTTCCGATGTTTCAGTTATTTCTAGTTCGGTTTCGTCACTCGCCGACTCTTCTTGACTCGTAGCTGTTTCTTTGCGCTGTTGAATATTCTGATAAGCAGCTTTTGCCCAGACGAGATAATCTTCTGACTCCGAGGTTGTAGCTGGAGTTTCCGACTCAGTAGGCGTAGTTTCTACGGGAGTTTCGGGAACTTCTGGCTTGAGTTCTTTTTCGTGACGGCGAAACCAATTAAACATGGAGGAGCAAATGTAAACTTATTTGGCTTAATTTTATCGATAATTAACAAGTTTTACTGAAGTTTATTCACAGCCAAGTAGAGACGGAACGCAACGAGTCGGGAATGGGGGTATCTTCACTAAATTCTAAAACTGTTTCACTATCGCCCAAATAACCGGAAGCAGCAAAAGCCAAGAGCATTCTGGCTAAAGCAAC
>CAVRWR010000008.1:0-10994 GCA_963724445.1 uncultured cyanobacterium
GACAATATCTACAAAGATAATCTAACCAATCTACCGAATAAGCTATTTTTGCGAGATTTATTTAACTATTTATCATCTCTGATTCTTGACTCTAATACTACAATAGCTGAGACTAAGAACCAATTAGAATTCCCTATACAGCAGAGTATCAATGAAAAGTCTAAGTTAAATCTTATTGGTGTTTATAATATTAGCTTAGAAAGATTTGGTAAAGTAAGCAGTTTCTTAAACAAAGAACAGCAAAATTCTTTGGTTCAGGAAATAGCTCAACGGCTAACTAATTGTGTCAATGGTTTTGATGCCCAAAGCTCGACAGTGTACTTAAAGTCTGATAACTTTGCTGTTTTGCTAGCAACAGATGAACGTAGAAAAGCTAGTGAATATGGGCAGTTAATTTTAGAAGCTTTAAAGGAACCTTTTATTATTGGCGATCGCGAAATTTATCTTGCTCCCTGCATTGGTATTGCCTTTAGTCCTAGTGATAGTGTGGAGGTTGAAGAACTTCTTAGAACAGGGCTATAAAGCGATCGAATACGCAAGAACTCAGGGAGGTAATCGCTGTCAGGCATTTACTTTTGCTTTCAATATTAAGCGTTCTAGGGCTACTGATGATCTCAGATTACGAATCGGAATTGCACCATGCTTTAGAACGAAAACGGACTTGAGCTATACTTTCAACCCCAAGTCGATCTCCAGAGCAATTTAATTGTTGGTGCGGAAGCCTTAGTTCGCTGGAATCATCCTGATATGGGTAGAATTAGCGCCCAAAAATTCATCCCTTTAGCAGAAGAGAGCGGCTTAATTAGACCAATAGGAGAGTGGGTTTGCAACTGCCGTAGATGCTAAAACTTGGCATGAGGCTGGATTAGATTCTCTAAAGGTCAGCGTTAATTTGTCGGGAGCGCAATTTAAAGAAGTTAGATTTGTTTCACATCATTACTCAGACTTTATTTGAAACTTCTCGTAGAAACCGAATATCGAGAATTAGAAGTTACCGAAACAGATCTTAGTGGGGAAAAACATTAAAGCTATGTTCTGATTAAATTTACTCAAAAAATTAGGAGTTCAAATATCACTAGATGATTTTGGTACTGGCTATTCGTCCTTGGGCTATTTGCAGCAGTTTCCTTTCGATGTCTTGAAGATTGATGCTTGCTTGTCGATGATATCAAGCGAGAATCAGGTTATGCTGTAATTACTGAAAACCATCATAAACATGGGGACTTCAGCTGAGGTTTAAAAGTTGTAGCTGAAGGCGTAGAGATATTTGCCGAATTAAATCTGCTTAGAGAAGTAGGGTGCGATGGCCACGCAGGGCTATTTATTTAGTCGTCCGATAGCGGCAAAAGAATTTTAGAAATTGGCTATATCCCCTTACAATAGGAACTTGCAAAACACAGTTACTAATAGCCTAAATTTACTAGAATTGCTAGTTAACGGTATAAATATAAACTATGAGCTTGTTTCACAAGTATAAGCTGGCTGGAAAAACCTATCATGATTCTCAATACACTCTTTATCGAGGATTTGATTCATTAGAAAATTCTGTACTGATTAAAACCATTCATTCTAGATTGTTGAAGTTAGTAGGGACAGATTGGTTAAAGAATGAATATCATATACTTACTGGTGTAAATATTGCTGGAATTATCCAGCCCCATAGTTTAGAAAATTATCAGAAAAATTTCGCCTTAGTCTTAGAAGATTTTCCAGGTCTGGATTTTACCGCATTTTTAACCAATCAAAGTTTGACGCTCGATTTATTTTTTGAAATTGCACTTCAGCTGGTGATATTTTAGAAGACCTCGGTTCACATCAATATAATCCACCGAAATTTCCAACCTGGAATAGTATATTCATCGAGCCCACGACGCTAAAAGTAAAGCTGACCAATTTTATTATTTCTTCGAGGGGACAGGATTGACCAGCTGATCCTGAATTTACAGGAAATAGAAGCTGTAAATATCCCTTACATTTCTCCAGAACAAACAGGACGGATGAAGATTGCTTGGATTATCGGACTCATTTTTATTCTTTGGGAATTATTTTTTATCAACTGCTGACGGGAAAGTTGCCTTTTTATAGCCCGAATTTGCTAGAAGTAATTCATTTTCATCTTGCGCAAACTCCTGTTCCTCCTCATCAATAAATGGATGTTATATTCCTGAAGCGGTTTCTCAGATAGTAATGAAGCTTCTGGGGTGAAAAATCTTAATTATTGATATCAAAGTGCAGTGGGAATTAAGGCGGCTTTATCAATTTGTCAAGCTCAATATCAAAACCAGGATAAAATCCAAACTTTCTCCCTGGAGAAGCTGGAGAAGTACAGCCAGTTTAAGATTTCGACCAAACTATATGGTCGTTCTCTGGCGATAGATGCTCTCCAATCTATCTGCGGAAAAGTTTTTGCTGGGGCAACAGAAATGGTTGTTGTCAGAGGTGATTCGGGATTGGGCAAAACCGCCTTGGTTAATCGTACGGCTCGGGCAATAGTCAAGCAAAAAGGCTATTTCATTACAGGTAAATACGAGCAATTAACTAATACGACTCCGTATGGTGCAATTGTCCGAAGCTTTTGGCAATTTGGTTCAGCAGCTACTCACGGAGGGTGCAGCCCAGCTACAAGTTTGGCGAGAAAAAATTCTGTTTGCGGTTGGGCAGACGGCAAAGTTATGACCGGACATCTTGCCAGAGATAGAGTCCTGGTCAGGGTTCAACAGATTTACCCGACTAGCCCCGCTAAAGAAACTCACAATCGCTTCAGGTATCGACATTTATCAAGTTTATTGAAGTTTTTACTTGCGCAGTATATCCTCTAATTTTGTTTCTTAATGATTTGCAATGGTGTTATTTTGCTTTTTTCTTCAAAATTGGCTGAACAATTTTGTTGGATAATTCAAGTATTCAATATTTTCTGGTCATTGTTGCCTATCGAGAAAATGAAAGTTGATAAGCAACATGAGCTTATTACTAGTCTTGATGAGATAGGACAAAATTCTGCCTCCGAATATCTCAGACTTCAGCCATTGACCCCAGAACATATCAATAGATTTGCTGGTAGATACTTTACACTGCCAAGAGCAGGAATCTATAACCTTGGCGGAGTTGCTTCACCAACGTACGAACTCGGGGAAATCCTTTTTTCTTAAAGCATTTGCTTCAAACTCTTTATCATGAGAAAATTTTTAATTTCAATTTTGAATCTGTCGTCAATGGCAATGGCAAATTTCAGAAATTTACGCTACGGGAATTAATAGTTACGATGTACTAGAGTCTGAATTGTCGCCAACGTAGAACAACTTTCCCCTTCGGCTCAAGGAGTTTTAACAAGCTAGCTGCCTGTATCGGTAATCAGTTTGAGACTTCAATACTGGCGATCGCTGATGGAGAAAATCGGGATACAATAGCTCATGCTTTAGAACATGCTGTTCAGATAGGAGTTATTTTTCAAGTCAAAGATCGCAGTTCCTACTATCAATTTGTCGACAGCCGAGTTCGGCAAGCCGTCTATGATTTAATCAAGGAAGGGGACAAAGAATATCTTCATCTCAAAATTGGTCAATTTCTCCTCAACCAGACCAAAGCAGCCGAAATTGAGACAAATATTTTCAGCCTGGTAAACCATTGGAATATTGCCCAAAAACTGGTGTTGGCAGATTCCGCTTCCTATCTCCTGGCAGAATTAAACCTAATTGCAGGGAAAAAAGCGAAAGCTTTTATTGCCTACGTTGTAGCAGCTAATTATTTAAATATGGCGATGGAGTCTCTGACTTCTGCTGCCTGGAAAGAAAATTATGAATTAATTTCAGAGGTTTATTTAGAAACAATTGAAGTTCAATATCTTCTTACAAATTTTTCTCGCGCCGAGCAGTTGGGTAATATCATCTTGACTCAAGTTGAAACTGTCTTACAAAAAGTTCGAGTTTATCGAACCAAAATCCATGCTCATATTGCCCAAAATCAAATGAATTTGGCGATTGAGATCGGTTTATATATTTTAGGATTGCTAGAAATCTCTTTATCAGATACCAACACCTAACTGAAAAAGAGTCTAAATTTGTTTTACCTTCTACCAGTGAAGATATTCAGCGCCTAAGAACTCTTCCTGAAATGGTTGACTCAAATAAACTGGCAACGCTGAAAATATTGTCAATTATTATTCCTCCCGCATACATAGTCAAGCCAGAATTGTTTCCGCAAATAGTAGCCAAAATGGTCAAAATTTGTCAGCAATCTGGCAATTCAAAATTTTCAGCCTTTGCCTTTGCTGTTTACGGTCTATTTTTATGCAATGTGGGCAATATTGAAGTTGGATATCAACTGGGTCAACTGGCTATAGAGCTTTTAACACAATTTAATGCCAAAGAAATTGAATCCAAAGTAAATTTCATCTTCAACACGACGATTCGCCATTGGCGAGAACCTGCAATTGACACCTTAGAGCATTTCATCGAGGGAATTCAAAGTGGAATAGAGTTTGGAGATATTGAACATGCTTGTTTTCATGCTAAGTATTATTGCACCTATAGCTTTTTTGTGGGAGAGCCTTTGCCTCTAGCTGCTCAAGAGTCTCAAAAACAGATTGAGATGATTCAAAATTTCAAACAAGATTTTCAGCTCAACTATGCTCAAGTCTGGCGACAGCTAAATTTAAATTTACAGGGAATGGCTGAAGATCGACTATTACTTAGGGGTGAAAGTTTTGATGAGGCTCGCATGTTACCTTTCTGGCTTGAAACGAATAACGCTACCTCTTTATTTGCTTTTTATCTAGCTAAACTGATTCTCTGCTATCTACTCGGGGACTTTGAGCAAGCTGTTGCTAATGGCAAGCAAGGAGAGCAGTATTTAAGCGCAGCAGTTGGTACGATGTGCTTTTCTGTATATCACTTTTACTATCCCCTAGCTATGTTAGCTATCTGTTCTCAGGAATGTAATTCTGAATATTTATCCCAAGCGAAGTTTTATCAACAACAAATGAAGCATTGGGCGACTTACTCTGCTAATAATTATCTACATAAATACGCGCTATTGACAGCAGAGTATAGCCAGAATATCGGGAGAAGATCGACAAGCGGGAGATTATTATGACCAGGCAATTACCGCAGCAAATAATGCAGGATATATTCAGGAAGCTGCTTTAGCTTCTGAACTGGCAGGGGAGTATTACTTAGCCAAAAATAGGGAAAAAATAGCTGGATTATATTTAGTGGATGCCTACCACGGATACAGGCGTTGGGGTGCCTTTGCAAAAGTTCAAAATTTAAAATCTAGACATGGAAAACTGCTGTTCGGGAATTTATTAACAGAATCAGACATTAGCGCAGTTACAACGGCAGAGTTAAATCTCCATCCAGCCATTAATTCTGATGCCCGTGAATTTTCCAGCCAAAAAGATAATTTGGCAACCTTAGATTTATTTTCAGTAATTAGTGGCCTCCCAGGCTATTTCTTCAGAAATTATTTTAGACAATTTGCTGGCCAAAATGATGGAAATTGTGATGGAGAATGCAGGAGCGCAGAAAAGCATTTTGCTCTTAGAGGAGAATTCTCGGTTAACTGTTGCAGCGTGCGCCACAATCATTCCAGAAAAAAAAGTCGATCTTCCTTACGTCTTAATCTCTGAATACTCAGCTATACCTAATTCGATAATTAATTACGTTCAAAGCACCCGTAGAACATTAGTTTTAGATTGAGATAACCAAGCAAATCTTTTTGGCAACTATCCTTATATTATTGAGCATCAACCAAAATCTATTTTGGGTTTCCCAATGATTTATAAAAATGAATTACAGGGGATTGTCTATCTAGAAAATAGCTCGATTCAGGGTGCTTTCACGCCTGAGAAATTAGATATTTTACAAGTCTTATTCTCTCAAGTTTCAATCTCAATCGAGAATGCCCGTCTATACAAAAATTTAGAAGAACATGCTTCGGTGCAGAAATCTCTCAAACAGAAAGAAATTTTACTCAAAGAAATTCATCATCGGGTCAAAAACAATCTTTTGGTAGTTTCTAGTCTTGCTGGACATGCAAAGCAACTATACTGATGAGCCAGAGATAATCAAATTGTTAGAGAATTGCCAGAATCGCGTAACATCGATGGCATTAGTCCACCAACACCTTTACGGTAATAGTGAATTAGATAAAATTGATTTTGCTCAATATACAGAATCGCTACTAGATCACCTAGCTTATTCTCAAAATTGTGAAGCAAGAAACATTTGCCTACACCTAGACTTGGAGACGATTGAACTAAATATTGAGACAGCAAATCCTTGTGGCTTGATTATCAATGAACTTGTTTCTAATGCCCTTGAGCATGGTTTTCGCGATCGCGATCGTGGGAATATCTGGTTGAAATTATACAAAAATAAAGAAAACAAAATCACCTTGGCGATTAAAGATGATGGGGTGGGTTTTAAAACAGGTTTAGATTTATACAATAGCGATTCTCTGGGTTTAGAGCTAGTTTGTACTTTAGTCGAGCAAATTGATGGCAAGATTAGTCTTGAGAAAACTCATGGAACTGAGATTAAAATTATTTTTGAGGAGCTAAACTATTGCAGTAGAATTTGAGTGTTTAAACACAACAATTTTAGTCTCGTCATCGTATTGATCAAAAGAATTGGCTAATTCAAGTCCGTTTTTCTGAGCTAAACAGTTTATTGTTTCCATTGTCTCAGGATAATCACTTTCCATCATATGATTTGAAATCAGCTTTAATTCATTCTCTGATAATTGCAGCCAATCCCGCTCCACATTTTGCAAATACTTTTTGAGGTACGTTTCTCTAGTTTCATCCTTCTGAGTCACAAAGTCTATCATGATAAACATTCCCTTTTGTGACAAAAGCTTTTTTAACTGGCTAAAGATATAATCTTTTTTCTCTAAGTTAAGATGATGAAAAGCAAAGGAAGTAATTAATCAAATCAAATCTATCGTTTGAATTTTTAGTCAGAGAAGGAATTACATCACAAAAATCTCCTTGAATAAATTTTTGTTGTACAAGGAATAGATTTCATATTTTCTTGTGCAATTGAGATTGCAGTATCAGAAATATCTAATCCATAGTAGTGGCTAACTTTGACATCTGATAAAGCATGGACAAGAAAGCTAGCATCTCCGCAACCCAAATCTAATACTTTTATAGTATCTTCCCAATTGTCGGCAAAAAGCCGACGCAACACATCATATATTTTCTGATGCCCCATGTAATTATAGTTTAATATTTTCTGATATAGCTGCCATTCAGCATTAAAAAAATCTCGACACTGGCTAGACAATTTAAGCTGAAACTGACTTGAACTATTCATAGAATCAAAATATCTTTCATTTCTTAGAACACTCTCCAAATCTAATTTATCTGTGTTGAACAATGCAAACAAATTCACATTATTTATAAAATCGCTGAAGTCCAGTTATTTTACAAAAAACTTTAATCTTTATAATTCTTACATTACAAAATATAAAGGGTTATGCCACATCTAACACCTGGTCTTTTTCTGACATCAAAAGTAACGGACGGGATACTTGATAAGCTTTGAGCATAATCTAATAGTTCTTCAGTCCATTGAGAAAAAAGATTAAATACATCGTCTATCAAATAGATACTTTTATCCCGAGTTTTTTCTGAGATATAAATATTTTCAATGAGTAGATGAGATTCTTGAGAACAAGCATTATGGTTACTTTCGGCATCAAAATGGCAATCACCGAAATACTTATATTCAAAATTAGTGGTTAATCTCAACTCTTTTACAACCTTTTGGGTTGCTGATACTAAAACATCTGATGTAGCTTCAATTGCTTCCAACAATACTAGTTTTTCAATGGGTTCCGATTGAGCAATATATTGATAAAGTTGATAAGTTAGCAATCGTGAACTTTTTGGTTTTTTGACCCCATAAAAATTCTAGTGAGTCGTTAAACTGCAAAGAAAAATTAAAGCCTAGCTTTTGTATATCTTCGAGAAACCACTGCCAGTGAAAATCATCTTCATAAGTGTGCTGATTTAATAAGGCTTGAATTTTGTCATTTGTTGGTTCCTGACGCAATGTATATTTACACAAATCAGCAAAACTCATAATAAAAGGAGCTGCACAAGGTGCAAAAGCTAGTCTTTTAATTGGGTGAATTTGGGAATCCTGCATGAATTCAAACAAAGGAGACTGAGCGTATATACGTTGCTTTTCTTCAATTAGAGCTAAGATTTCTTTCATTTAAGGAGATGAGTTTAATAGATATTTTTTGGCTAAGGGAAATTGCAGCAATTTCAAAAAAACTCGATCAAAAAGTAACTACGAGTATGTAAAGTTTTGCAAGCAAAAACCAACTCTTGTAAATTTAGCTTAAATTAAACTATCATATTGAGCTTATAAAATAAGTAATCTGGATTACATTGGCAATCAATTCGATGTTTTGATTATATAAATTGTGAAAAGTTACCAATAGTTTATTTTTAAGAACTTATAGCCAAAAAAAAGGAATACAAGTTAACATTGCATTCCTTTTTCAAGATTCCTTTTTCAAGTAAAATGAGTATTGATCGATCGGTGGCGTTTAAATCATACCTTCGACAACGGGATGGAAGAAAAATGCGATTGCCACAACGGCATAAGTCGCTACTAACAAACTACCCTCTAGCCAATTAGATTCGCCATCAGAACTAATAGAGTTGGCAATCAAGACGGCAACGCTAACTGCCACAAGTTCAAAAGGATTAAAGTTAAGATCCATTGGTTGACCAATAATCCAGCCTGCAATTACTAATACTGGCGCGACAAATAGAGCAATCTGCATACTTGAACCCATTGCCACGGATACGGAAAGATCCATTTTGTCTTTCATGGCTACAGTTACTGCCGTAGCGTGTTCTGCTGCGTTACCAATAATTGGCAGCAGGATAACCCCAGTAAATAAAGCACTTAAACCTAATTGAGTAGTTGCCACTTCTAAAGAATCTACCAGTAGTTCTGATTCCACTGCTACTGCCAAAGTGACAGCTAACAAAATAAAGATCCAGAAAGGTAAGTTGACTTCAGGTTCACCTTCTCCTCCTTCATCTAAATCGGCATCTGCTACTTCACATAGATAAGCGTGAGTTTTCATCGAAAAAAGCAAAGTCAGCCCATAGACCAAGATCAAAATTACCGCCACGGCGACGGATAGATTTTGTAACGTTTGTTCTTCAATCCCTGTAGAGGTATACTGCACCGCCGTGGGTAGAAGTAGAGCAATGACTGCTAGGTTCATGGTCGAAGCATTAAGACGGGCTACGGTAGGCTCAAATTTCTGCACTTTAAATTTGATCCCTCCTAGCAACATGGAAAATCCCATTACTAGAAGCAGGTTACTGACAATTGAACCAGTAATAGTTGCTTTAACTACCCCAACTAAACCTGCCTTAAGAGCAATAAAAGCTAAAATTAATTCAGTGGCGTTGCCAAAAGTGGCGTTGAGTAGACCACCAATACTAGAACCAGTAACTACGGCAATTTCTTCGGTAGCTTTACCCATATAGGAAGCTAGTGGCACAATACCGATACCTGCTGTGACGAAAACAATAGTCTCTCCCCATTCTAGAAAATGTGCCGCAATGGAAATGGGAATAAACACCAGTAAAATTAAGAAAAATGTGTCTTTATTGAACATATTGGTCTGTGATTCCTTAAGCTAACTTCATTTACTTTGATAGCATGTTCGCTAATATTAATCTTCCTCGAAAAGGAATCTATCGAGAATTAGGTATTTTGATAGAATTCAATATAGGGTAAGTCCTGGGCAAGATTTTTATTTATTACTTTTTTAATGCTGGAATTTTTACAAACGCAGTTATATTTACTCGAACGATTTGCCGATCGCCTTGTCTCGACTCAGTTAACTCATCTTAGCCTGGTTAGTATCGGAATTATTTTCCTGGCGGGACTGATTACCAGCCTTACTCCCTGTATGCTGTCCATGCTGCCGATTACCGTAGGCTATATTGGAGGTTATGAATCTGAGGGCAGATTGCAGGCGGCAGTTCAGTCTAGCTGGTTTGCTTTGGGCTTGGCGACGACTCTAGCGATCTTAGGCATCATTGCTACGACTATCGGCAAAGTATATGGTCAAATTGGCGTTGGCTTACCGATTGTGGTTAGCTTAGTGGCGATCGCTATGGGACTAAACTTATTGGAAATATTACCATTACGCTTTCCGTCTCTGGGGGCAACAGAATGGATTAGCGACGATTTACCTCGTGGACTGCGTTCTTATTTGTTAGGTTTGACTTTTGGCTTGATAGCCTCCCCTTGCAGTACTCCTGTCTTAGCAACACTATTGACCTGGGTAGGGACGACGCAGAATTTAATTTTAGGTAGCGGTTTGCTGGTGGCATATGCGATCGGTTACGTC
The DNA here is from genome assembly GCA_963724445.1 of uncultured cyanobacterium. GTDB lineage: Bacteria > Cyanobacteriota > Cyanobacteriia > Cyanobacteriales > Xenococcaceae > Waterburya. The sequence continues at coordinate 10,396 of CAVRWR010000008.1, forward strand.
ACGCCCTTAGTTATTGCAGGAACTTTTACCGCCTCGATTAAAAAGATCCTAGAGTTGCGCCGTTGGTCTAGCTGGATTAATCCTGTCAGTGGTGCTTTGCTATTAGGATTTGGCATTTTTTCTTTGTTATCTCGTTTACCAGCTATCAGCTACAGGCTTTAAAAGTGAGAATTATCTTAGAGCGATCGCTTTAATGATCGTGTTCAGTGACGGTACAGAATTTTAAGTATTCGCTAAAGTATTTAAATTCATCCATTGCTAGCCTTAGTTGGATAGACAGCTACATCTAGCTAATCAGCTTGTCATATTCGCCATGAGTGCCAATCCAAGCCCATGAGATACCATCTTTGACTTCAACTCCCAATGCCCTATAACCTTTACCTATACGAACCGACCAGTACCGCCCAACTTTTTTGAAATGTAGCGATGGATGTAATGGGTCTGTTTTTAGCAATTCGTAATTTTGGTCGGCTACTCGCTGAACTGACTCTGGTAAAGCGTTATAGCATTTCCAAAATCGCTGCGTCGTGTAGTGCATTAAAGTGTTCGGCAGTTACCTGATTCAAATTCTGCCAAAGCTTCATGAGCCAGAAAATCCA
>CAVRWR010000009.1:0-17920 GCA_963724445.1 uncultured cyanobacterium
TACACGCCTGTTTGGGAGCGCAGATGGCAATGATAATTACAAAGCTCTTTGCAAGTCATTTAATATATTTGTTTGACTGGCAACTGACGGGTGAAGCTTCTTTTGTACAGTTTCCTTTGAAGAAAATCAAGAATAACTACCAAATTAATCTTCAAAATCGTTTTATTCTTTAAAAGGTTGACAGAGGATCGCCCTGCTTGATTTCACCACCAGCTTACTGTAAACAGACGACCGCTCCAATTCTTTTATTTCGGGAATAGATGTCGCCTTACCCCAATACCTGGATTAAAAATACCTGCTACCTCCTCATCAGATAATTTACTGAGTTGAGCCTCTAAATCTTTGACCTTCAAGTCATAGCCTCTAGCTTTAGCCAGCTTAATGAAAGCTTTTGGATTGCCAAGGGCTTTCTGTCTTTCTTGTAGAGCATGGGCTTGCTCTACTTTTTTATAGATTCGAGTAGCATTTTCCTGAGCCATGATTGTGCCTCCTTTTGCAAGGACGAATTTTTTAAGGATATTTTTCTAACTTTTTACAATTTCAAGTAACATACGAAAAGTTATCTAAACATATTTTGATGATAGTTAATCATGATTTCCTGACAACCGAAGTGTTTTTGAAGCTTAATAAAATTCGTAATTGATACATCGATTAAGCTTTTGGAATGAAATAGACTAGACGAGCTAGCTCGAAACACTTACTGGGTATAAATTTCAAATTGCCAAAGCGTAGCGATCGCCCTGATAGTAAGCCAACTTTTACTTGGGAGCAGCAATTAGAGTTTAAATTGTATTATTGTTGAAAATTCTTAACCCAACAAATCCAACTAACACAACGAAACCTAGCATCCTACGAAAATAATTAACGCCTTGAAACAATTCAAGCCACGCCCAAGTAAACAAAGAGCCAAAAGCTATTAGGTCTAACCCTACATTGATTAAGCCACTGGTAAAAATTAGTTTAAGTAAACTAGCTACACCCCAGACGATAATAGGTGGGTTTGGTGGTTGGGCAATAACAATATTACCGTTATCGTCACGGAAGAATTTATCGAACAAAGTATTTTCCACAGTCTCAGTGAATTGTATTTATCATTTAGTTTCACAATTAAAAGAAAGATAAACACGACCCCTTAGAGAGATTTTCTTGACAGACAAAATAGATAGTTGTTTAATTCATACTTTCTAACCTCTCCTTCAACCTCGTATATCTTTGCTGCTGCTTAACCTGCTTGACAGCGATCGCAATAGCCTTCTCAGAACCGACAATTAATGCTAACTTCTTCGCTCTAGTCAATCCAGTATAAAACAGATTGCGACGAGAGCATAACGTAGTGTTGAGTATACAGAGGAAGAATAACTACGGGATACTCAGAACCTTGGCTTTTATGAATACTTGTAGCCCAAGCTAGAGTAATTTCATTCAAATCGGCATAGTCATAGATTACATCTCTGCCATCAAAATCAATGGTGACTTCCTTCTCAGTTTTATCGATCGCCCTAACTATTCCCAAGTCACCATTAAACACTTCTTTGTTGTAGTCATTTTTAAGCTGCATCACGCGATCGCCAACTCTGTAAAATACTATCTCCTCTAACTAACTCTGCTTTATCTTCAGCAGGCAGGATTAATTAGTTGTTGTAGTACTTTATTTAAGATTGCGAGTACCAATTAAACCTCTAGTCATGGGACATAATACCTGTACATCAGTAGCAGGATTAAAACCAGCTTGAGGAATGTAATGCTCGATAAGCTCACAAATAGTTTGTACGCCGTGTTCGGCTTCTGTTCCTCCCGAATGCCAGAGACAGTCAGAGGTAGCCTTCATACTGATTGGTTCGAGTTTGGGTATGTGACCGTGATTGATTTGATGAGCAGTACGAATAATGGCACTCTCGGCTGCCTGACGGAATACTTGAGTTAAACGGACGACGGGAATCTTCTCTGAAGCGATTAAATCTTTGAGGATATTTCCAGGTCCCACAGAAGGTAACTGATCGATATCTCCCACCATTAGCAGCAAACAATCTTTGGGTATGGCTTTGAGTAGAGAATGAGCCATAAACAGATCCACCATACTAGATTCATCTACTACGATCGCACTGCAATTAAGCTGATTATCCAAGTCTCGTTTAAAACCCATCTTACTTGGGTCAAATTCCAACAATCGATGTAGGGTTTTCGCCTCTAATCCCGTCATTTCAGATAATCGTTTAGCTGCTCTACCAGTCGGTGCAGCACAGGCAATCTTTTTACCCATTGCCTTCCAGAGAGTAACGATAGTCCGAGTCAGCAAAGGTTTTACCCGTTCCTGGTCCACCAGTTAGAATCATCACTTTTTCTCTAGCTGCCGTTTCAACTGCCTGCAATTGTTGGGGTGATAGTTGGATTTGATTGGAGGAGGTAAAGCGATTAATCCAATTCTTGACGCGATCGCTTTCTACATCAATACTGGTTTCTAGCTTCTGCTGTAGTAATTTAGCTAAATGCCGTTCTGAATGGTAAAAACTGGGTTTGTAATAGAGTATCTCTTCATCTAATTCTTTAACTAACTGTTCTTCTGTGACCATCTCCTTGAGTATATTAGCGATCGCACTTTCATCGGCTTTATGTTCCTCTGTCGTCAGTAACTCTTTAGTAAAGGGAACAATTTTAGATTCTGGTAAATAACAATGCCCGTCCTCACTGGCTTTATCTAATACATGAAGAACACCTGCCCGATAGCGAAACTTCGACCAGGGCGATACCCCTACATTGACTGCAATCTTATCTGCTGTAAGAAATCCTATGCCAAAAATATCAATGGCTAGCTGATAGGGATTGGTTGTAACAGTAGCGATCGCTGCCTCTCCATACTGTTTATAAATCTTGACGGCATAGGTAGTAGATACCCCATGACCCGAAAGAAAAATCATCACTTCTTTAATCGATTTCTGTTCATCCCAGGTGCTTTGAATCATCGCAATTCGTTTCTTGGCAATACCAGGCACTTCTGACAGGCGATCGATTTGATTCTCAATGATGTCCAAAGTATCCAAACCAAAATGCTTGACTATCCGTTTGGCGGTGACTGGTCCTACTCCCTTAATCAAACCACTGCCTAAATACTTCTCAATTCCCGTAAGTGTAGCTGGTTTAGTTTCCTTATATTGAACTACCTGAAACTGTGAACCGTACTGGGCGTGTTCGCCCCAAACTCCCTGTAGCTGTAGTGTCTGTCCTGCTTGAATGTTAGCAAAGCTGCCTACGACGGTAATCAACTGTTTGACCTGGCCCGTGTTCAACTGCGCGACGGTATATCCCGACTCTTCTGAGTGGAAGGTAATTCGTTCGATAACTCCAGTCAGTGATGATAACGGGGTGGTAACGGCAGATGATGACATGGAACAAATGTTCTACTTTAGCAGTTAATAGTTTACCAATGTTCCCCAATATTAAAAGATAAATAATATATAGCAATATGCGGTGGTCGAATGAATCAAATATGGTTGGGAATTGACCCTGGACTAGCAACAATTGGTTGGGCATTTTTAGTAGAGAGTGAAGAGACAGAAGTACAATTACTACAATTTGGAACGATAGAAACTAGTAAAAAGTTAACCACACCCCAAAGACTGCTAGAAATCGAGCAGGATATGGTTGAACTGATAGCTGAGTTTCGACCCGCCCATATAGCGATTGAGATGCCCTTTTTTGGTAGAAGTATCAAGGCAGCAGGAGGAGTATTACAAGCCTTTGGCGTGATTAATTTAGTCTGTTACCGAGAGATAGGAATCCAACCCATATATCTACATCAATCTAGTTGGAAATGTCATTTAGGTTATGGCAAAGCGGATAAGAATGAAGTGGCAGGGATGGTACAGGTTTTATTCGATCTAAAGTCTCTGCCAGTTGATGATAGCGTTGATGCCATTGGTATTGGTTATGCGGGGTTGTGTGGCTTGAGGAATAATATTGGTTGAAGAATTTATGAAATATTAGAGCGGATCGCCTAAAAGAGAAATGCGATCGCTTTTCTAGCTATTGTTAAGTTCGTCAGCAGTATCAGTTGCTAGTCAGTGGCTGGCTTGCAAAAAAAAACAAAAGAGAAAGGAAGAGCAATAAAAGAGGTTTTATGAAATTAAAAATTTAGAGGATTACCACGACAGGGATGGCAATAGCTTATGACTGTGTTATTCAAGAGACATCAAGAATTAATTTCCTTAAATCTTTATGACACAAAGAAATTCTATTCTCAAATGGTTAGGCAAAGATAAATATTGGTCTAGAAGATTAATAATAGTTCTCTTGTCGTGGTTTATCATTGTATTCTTTTGGCAAGCTCCCGTTGTTAAGCATAGTGGAACTAAACATCAACAATTGCGAGGAGTATGGATTACCAACTACGGCACATCACTTTCTTACCACACAACCAGATTAGATGAAGTTGTAGGCAACATAGCCAAACATCACTTAAATACTATCTATCCTGCTGTATGGAATAGAGGCTATACACTTTATCCTTCAACCATAGCTAAAAATGCAGGAGGACTAAAACAAGACCGTCTGACCTCATTCCCTTATGAAGATCTTCTCTCCAGTTTAATTTATCAAACTCATCGTCAAAATCTTAGACTGATACCTTGGTTTGAATCTGACTTTTCACGGCATCTTTGGGAAGGGAGATTGGTTGTGCAACAATATCCGCTAACCCTGGTTTAATCTTGATGCTTCCTCCACCAAATCTGACAAACCCATTGAAAGAGTACTTATGGCTCTATCTAACACTTCAATTCTGCCACGACGAGATAAAGCTTCAACTGCCTTCAAATAGTCTTCACTTCCAGCTTTCCCCAAATATTGATGGCGAGAGGGATTGCCATTTTTGGTGACAAAAATCGGCTCATGGGACATCCATTTGTAATACCAATAACGACCACCCTTTCTTCCTTTAGCTTGATAACGAACAATCCAACAACCAGACGGGGCAATTTCACCTTCAAGTTTAATGTTTTCGAGATCTTGTTGAAGTTGTTCGAGAAGATGCTTAAGTTCATCTAGACGAGTGGCAAAATCCTTCTGTTGACGGGCATTGGCCATAGTTAAGACCAGAAAAAAATCGAGTTGGTTATGTAACAAAGTTCGCTAACCATATTCTCATTCTACTCCCTCACCTCCTAGCAATCAACTCGCTCCTTTACTCAAAATAGGAGCGTAATTGCCATCCTTCACACAAAGATTGCAACTCTAAAAATCCACGCCATAACACCGTAATACCAATATTACTTTTCTTTCGATGACTCAAGTAACCTCCCAAACGAGCTACAGCTTGCATGGCCCAGGCTACAGTTAAATCCACTGCGGTGACTGGTTTTCGCGATTTGGCAACTAATACCTCAATTTGGACTTCATTGAAGACTGAAGATGCTGGTGCTTCGGGTAAGGTCCGATTCAGATAGGTCATTTTTAACAATTGTGCGGCAATTGGGGTTAAAAAACCTAATAATACCTGCATACTATCTCCAGATAGACGATAGCTTTCCGCCTTACATCCTGACTTGAGAATTTTATGATATTCTTCAATACGCCAACGGTAAGAGTACCATCGTAAAATGGTTTCTGCTTCAATATGATTAGTAACGGGCTCTGTGGTCAATAGCATCCATTCTATTGGTTCACAGCCGTCGGGTGGGTTAATTTCTACGGCATAAACCCCATAAACTTCAAGAGTTTCTCGACCTCTTTGAGGGCTTCTATCCATTTATAAGATTCTTTAGACTCAATAGGGCGTTTTCTTGCTTCTGCCTGTTTTTTCTTCTTCTGCTTCTTAGTTAAGCTCTTACTTTCTTCATGTTCTCGATGCCACAGTTTTTCTGTTAGTAATCCTATTGGTTGTCCATTGTCGGCATCGAGAGCTAAAGTGCTATGTAGAATCAGTCCATTTCCACCATTGCCAATTGGTCCATATTCTTCTCTTTTTTCGAGTATTTTCTGGTAATCGAGATAGGTTGTATCCCCCACTGCTAGTGCGATTGGTAGTTCTGATAAACTTAACGCTGTTTTTTGATGATATGGTTCTATCACTCGGTTAAAACTGGTTTTTTGGTGAGCAAAGAACTCATAAGCTCTTTTTAGCTCACCAGCTCCCTCAAATACTGATGATAATGGCTTTCCATATTTTACCGATAATTTTTCTTCTATTAATACTGCCCTGTGAGTTAAACGTTGATCTCCAAAGTGGCATTTTGCCGTTGTTAAATTTTGTCCTTGATTCATTCACCACCCAATCTTTGCCTTCATTATTCTATGACGCATCTTTCCCTTTTGGACAAGGGTTAGCGGATGATGCTGCACAACCAATCTCCCTTCCAGAGATGCCGTGAAAAGTCAGATACACAACAGGGTGACCGCAGCAACTGAAAAAGCCAGAAAAATCAATCAAGCTCAAGATTTATCATCAATTGAGGTAGCATTACTCGATGAACTCTTTCACAGTAATCAACCCGTCTTAACAGGAGTGGATGCTGATTCTACCTACTGTTTTCTTTTAGAAGCGGTGTCACACCGAGACGAAGATACCTGGGGATATTATTTACTCGAAGCCGAAGAGCAAGGACTAAATCCCGATTACACGCATAGCCGATGCAGCAAAGGGAATCAGAGCGGGACAAAAAGCTGCGTGGGAAAATATCCCCTGCCATGGCGATGTCTGGCATATTTTTGACCAAGGTGAAACTTTATGTCGTAATTTAACTAAAAAAGCCCAGGGAGCAACGACTCAAAGGAAAAAGCTAGAACAGAAGATGGAAGTCAGCCAAATTAAAGGGACAAGGAAATAAACTGTCAGCTAAGTTAACTAAAGCTCGTAAAAACGAAGCAATACTCCGAAAATTAGCCAGTGACATCAAAATATTGCTCTATTGGCTCAGAATTGATATTTTGTCTTTGGCAGGTCCTGAGTGGTCAGAACGACTGGAATTGATGAATTTTATTATTGAAGAACTTCGAACTCAGAGAATCCGAGGCTCACAAAGGTATTAAAGCTTTAAGAACCGCTTTATCGAATCAAAAAGCGGATTTATTAGCTTTTGCTGAAGTTCTCGACCAGAAACTAGCCTCTATTGCCCAAAAATTTAAGATTCCTCTATCTCAGGTGCGACAAGTTTGTTTGTTAATGAAGAAGTCCTTATCGACTAATGTCTACTGGCAGAAATGGAATCATCTCTATCAGCAACTTTCGGAAAAATTCCTGCCAGTAAAGGAAGCAGTGGAATCGGCAATGAAATCCACTCCCAGAGCCAGTTCTTTAGTTGAAAATCTCAATTCTCGTCTCAGAAATTACTTTTTCTTGAGAAAGCACCTCGGTTCTGGTTATCTTGACCTTCTCAGGTTTTTTCTGAATCATCGCACCTTTAGGTCAAGCCGAGTGACTGAACGAATAGGAAAAAGTCCTACAGAACTGATGACAGGTGAAAAGCATCCACATTGGTTAGAAATGTTGGGGTTTGAGCTTTTTCAACGAACCTGAAAACTAGGTTTCTATAGTAATACCCTTGTTCTATATGCCAAGTCCAAACTTGGCTTGATTTGTGCTGCGGATCGTTACCCAAAATACCCCTTTTTTGAACAACGCCACTTTTTCTCTATCGCCAGTTACGAGAGGAACTTGGTGCAGATTCGCCAGATAAACATACTCGGCATCATATGCCGATATTCCCGTGTGAAAGGCAAATTCAAGGATTAAATCTGAATCGATTATAAGTTCTTCCTCCATCAATGTTTCAGCCTCTGCCATCGCTTCTTGAGCTTCTTCAAGAGATAATATATTTTTTCTTAGATAGATCATTAGCACATTGCGAAATTCCGAACGCCAGAGTGGTGGAGCAATCCAGTGAGAATCTTTGTGATAAACTTCCTCTGCTGTAGCTGTAAAATCACTATCAATTAAAAGATAAGCAATTAGATTAGTATCGGCGATAATCAAGATCTGCCCTCACTTTTGGCCGCAGAAATTTCATCCTCGTTTAATCTTCTTCTACCAACAGTTTTAGCTCTAAATTTTCTGATTCTGGCTAGCTTCTCATCAGAACTAGAATTTTGCTCATTGACTGCATGTTCTAAAATTAAGATAATTTCCGAATTGACACTACGCTTATGGGCGATCGCCCTTTGCTTAACTTTCTCATAAACGTTGTCTGGGATATCTCTGATAGTTGTAGTTGTCATAATAACCTCAGTATGATTGCATTATGCAACTACATTGTAACTGACAAAAATTAGGATAATCAATCGCGGTTATGGAAAGATTGAATGCGCCTACTACTGAGACGCATGATGTAGCTGAGATAAAAATTCAGTATAGAAGAGGAAAACCTCAAGCCTAAAGTAAGAGATAGAGGTGGAAATGTAACCAGTGAATCTCTGTAGATTAGACAGAAGAGATCTAATTAATTGTTGGTGTAGCTCGTCGTCGTCGCTTTCTTCTTCGTGGACTATGCTCGGAAGCATCGATTTGATCGCCAGTCAGAACCTGAACATCAAAGAGTAAAGGATGCCGATAGTTGCTACCTAGATGGACAATAGCATCAAGGATTGCAGTTCTAATGATTTCTAGATCCGAACTCAAATAGAGTCGTTGAGAATCGCTAAAAGCAGTGAGGGTGGAAAGTTGAGTAGAATCAAAACCAGGATTATCCATAGTTCTGATTTCGATGACTAGAATACGTTCGGGCTGATTCATGATGCCCTCAAATTAAAGTTAACAAAAGAAGGCAAAGAAACAGGTGAAGAAGTTACTCTTGACTTGAGCCTAATATTTTCTTTCTGTAGAGCCTCGAATTCGGCTCGTAACAGTTTGTAATCCTCAGCCAGATTCAGATAGTCCTCGTAATGATTAACGGCTAAGATGACTGCCCTCTCTGGATGCTGTTGGAGATAACGAGTGAGATGAAAGCAATTCAAACTCTCGTTCTAGGTTCTCTTCTGGTAGAGGCATGGTGAGTAATTCCTGATTGATTGGTGTTGAAATAAACTTATTTGGCGATCGCATTACCGAAGCGATAATGCGATCGCCTCAATCGCTTAATTAATTAGAAGATGTCATCAGTAGAGATGAGGTGACTCTGTTCAAAGTGGCAGATTTCGTTCTGGGCTACCCAGATAGATTTGTTTAAAGTATTGGCATCTTGGTTGCTAGCGAGTCTAAAGAACCATTGGGATTCTTGAGGTATGACTCAAGTATCTTCGTAAAGACAGTGCATTGTATTTGCATTCAATAATCTCAAAGACCGCCCATTCCTCATGATTCTCTTCGGCATCGATGACTTTGACGATGCTCCCTGGCTGAAATTCGGGATGAGGTAAGTCAGCTTCATCAATTATCTTTTCAGTGGGGAACGCTTGTTCGGTTTCCAAAGCTCCACTGACAATGCAATCATCTGTCTTAATATGATGGGTTCTTGATTGATGATCGAATCGCACACACCAACCTCTACCATTTAGTTCTTGATAGTCATCGAAGTATTGGCATGTTGAACAAGTATGAAGTGATTGTCGATCGCGGTCAAGAGTTAGAGCCGATTCGTCTTTCCAGAAAGAGACTTCACCGTTACTGATTTTGTATTTCCAGCGAGGTTGATTGAGTAACTTTCCCGATGGGGTCTTAGATTCAATTAATTCTAAAGCGCAGACAGTGTATTCTAATTCGGGAAAATGATCAGTTAGAGTTACGCGATCGCCAAAAGTAAACTGGGGATGTTGGTAGGTGTATTCGGTTTCATCGGGTGGATTTTAGGAGCGAATTCGATGGTGATTAATGGGCGTTCTTCGCTGGCGATACTGTTGATTTTTCTGCTGATATATGTCATCATGATATGTATTGACCTCTTTGATTAGGTGGTTATTAAGGAGAGCAGTGACCGTCCAAAGTAGCTGCTCTCCCTTTGTGCATTGTAAAAGTAATGAAAAGTCTTATTAGTTGAGTCGAGTTTGTAAATTTTTACCGAATCTGAGATTGACTGGTGAACTATTCAATTGAAAATAGTCTAGCTTATTAGCTAGATAATATATAGCTGCAAAGCTATATTAGTTAATGATTGATTATTGATTGACAACTGAGATTAGCTTATGTAGTACACAAAAATAGCTAATAATGCATATTATTATAAGTGGCTTGCTTTAGGAGATACTTATAAGTGCAGTTTAATGTAAGTGGGGTGGCAAAATTTTTTGGAAACTTCGTGGCGGTTATGGCTGATCGAAAAACTACGAATAAAGCATAGCTGAAGAGTCTAGGGATAAATCCAGTAAGTATCTTCTAAGCTGAAAAATTACGATCAGTCCAGAAATAGGATGGAGAATCACTGGCAAGAATTTGTCAGGCAATTACAAAACTCTAGTTTCAGAGAGTGTACTTCTGATGATCTAATTAAGCATGTATCGGATTAGAGAGCATCAAGAGCAACATTAGGATTCTGTCAAAAAGCTAAAGTCACTTGATGTTAAAACTGTCTTGTTTCTAAATTTAATTGACAAATGCAAAAAGCGATCGCGTCTCTTGTCCAAAAGAAAAGCGATCGCTTTAATAAACCAATATCCCTAAAAGGAGGGAATTAATAATTATTATATTTTAAGCGTGTGCGGTGAAAAACTGCACTCAACATTTCAACACAGCATCAGAAACACCATTCAAATAAAGTGGGAGGTGTAGATATGATTGGATTTCTAGCACCGTTCCAGATATTAGACTATTTAGATCGCCTCAAGGTAGTCAAAGAAACCTCAAATGAATACCATTGTCTTTGCCCTGTGTGTGACGATGGTGGATTTAAAGTCAATAAGAAAGAATGGTACGTATCAAGGCTTCAAGTGTCGATGCGAAGTTAAGGATATACGTGAAGCAATACGCCCTTGGTCTGAAGCTTCTTCTCCAGGGTCAAGGGTAAAGGGCAAACGGACAAAATCTAAAACAAAATTTAAATCCAGATTCCCAAGATCGAATTAGCCCAACTTACTTCACCAGCAGTTGATTCGCCTTCACCAGAATCAAAAGATATTCCATGATTGGCTAGTCAAACAAGGAATACCAGCCGAGGCAGCCGAAACCCGTTATTGGTACTCAAAGACTCAGTGGGTGTCTCGGTTTGAGTGGAAAAATGAAGATGGTAGAAAAGAGAAAACTATCCGTCAGGGACATATTAAGTCCAACGGTCTAATTCAATGGCAAAAAGGGTCAAAAGATTGGAGAGCATATAAACTCACGGAAGCAGTTAAACATTGCCAGGGAAAATGGGTATTAGCCGTAGAGGGAGAGGGGTGTGTCGAGACTGCCCGTTCATGTGCGATCGCAGCAATTACGTGGCAGGGGTCGAACTGGCAGGAGAAAAATATTTCCTCGGACTTAACAAAACTTATTGAAGCAGGAGCAGCAGGATTAGTTTATTTTCCCGACCATGATGAAGCGGGAGAAAAGAAAGCCGAGTTAGTAAAGTCAGCTTGCTGATCAAGTTAATTTGCCATGTTTAATACTTTCACCTACGGATGTTTGGGCGGATATGCCCCATAAAGGAGATATTACCGACTTTGTAGAGGCACAGACAAATTTAAGTAGAGAACGAATTAATTAGCCAAGTAGAATCAGCAGCAGCGACAGCCCATCAAAGGAATGAACAGTCAAGAATTGAACGTGAAGAACAAAAAAAACTAGCCAACTTACCTAATTGGTCACAATCAGATATAGCTGAATACCTAGCCGAGAAATATAAGTCGCATTTAGCCTGGAATGTAGAACAACAGGAATGGTATCGCTATAATTCGCTCAACTCAGGAATTTGGAATAGTGAATCAGCCGAACTAATCGGGCAGCTAGTCAAATCAGAAGTCAAAGCGATCGCCTGGTTAATTTTCCAATCAAAAGGAAAAAAACCAAGTTACAGTATCAGTTTCATCAACGGCGTAACAGCATTATTGAAGCTAGATTTAGCAGTCAGAAAGTGGAACGAATCATTAGGACTATTACCATTGCTGAATGGAGTATTAGACCTAGAAACTAAGAAGCTGCTACCCCATAGCCCAGATAATAAACTAACCTGGTGTTTGCCCTATGAATACAATATCCTAGCAACTTGTGAGCCAATCCAAGAATGGTTGCTGACGATGTGTAATGGCGATCGCGCTCTGGTTCAGTTAATGAGAGCATATTTGTTAGGCATCGTTACAGGGCGTACTGACTGGCAGAAGTATTTAGAATTAGTGGGACCAGGAGGAACGGGTAAAAGCACCCTGACCAGATTAGCCACGGCTTTAGTAGGGCAAGAAAATGTCCACACCACCACCCTGAAAAAACTAGAGAAAGAAAAGTTTGAGACAGCATCAATAGCAGGAAAGAGACTTGTCTTAATCAACGATTCAGAGCGGTATGCGGGGGAAGTCGGGAAGCTTAAAAACCTTACAGGACAAGACAGTTTGCCTTATGAGGTGAAATTTAAGCAGTCGTAAGGGTGGTTTTTCTCCATCAGCATTAGTAATTGTCAGTACTAATGAAGTTATCCAAAGCTGTGACTATACATCGGGATTGGCAAGAAGAAGAATCTCGATTCCGATGTTCAACCAAATCAAAGGCGATCGCCAGAAGAACCTAATCGAACATAAAAATGGTCAGATGAGGGGTGAGTTTCTGCCTTACATCCCAGGATTATTGAACTGGGTGCTAGAGATGGATGAAGTCGAAAGCTACCTCAATTGTGAAGAATTATGAAGCTAATGTACCATCTCTTCTAGCAATGAAGGCAAGAACATTGGTGGAGACTAATCCGATTGCCGATTGGTTAGATAACTTTGTAATCTATCGAGCCTGAAGCCAGAACCAATATTGGAGTAGCCAAACGAGACAAAGATAGTAATTCCTCTCATTGGTATCTAGACACAGACAAATGGCTATACGCTAACTATTGCGAGTATTGCCATAACAGTGGTACTCGTCCAGTAAGCTTACGCCGATTCGTTACTTTGCTATCTGATTTGGGTAAAAACCAGTTGGGTTTAGATATTAGTCGAGAACGCGATCGCTTTGGGTCATATTTTGTGGGTTTGAAGATTCGAGAACAGAGCGACACTTCACCGCCACTGATTACAGGAAATACATCAGTAGAAATAAATATTAGTCCCCAACCAGAGAACACAAATGTAATAAGTAAATTGTGGACGATGGTGATGGATAAGGTGACGGATATGATGGATTATGTGATGGATGAAAGCCTTGATGGTGATGAATGTTATGACTGTGACGGCAAAAATGAAAAGTCAAGAGAATTAAAAAACAATGTAGAATGTGTAAGTGAGTGTAATATACATAATCAGAGAAAGCAGAATAGGAGAAAAAAGACAAAAGTAGAGAGTTTTCTGATTTGCCATCACAGGGAGAGCAATCAGAAAGCCAAAGTCATACAGAATATGAGGTAGACGAGAGATCAACTCTGCCATCACAGTAGGCGATCGCGTGACGGTAGAAGATGCGCCTAGCTATTGGTCGTGGGCTAGCCCATTCACAGTAGAAGGGATTGATGGTGAGATGGTTAAACTAGAGATGGTCAGTGAGTTAGTAGAAATAGAGAGGTTGTCTGTAATTAATGGGTGAAGCGAAAAGAAGAAAGAAATTATTAGGTGAACAATACGGTAAACCGACTAATAGAAATTCTCAAGTAGCAATTTTTGCTCTGAATCGAACCGAGCGGAAAATAAAAAAAACGGAGCTATCTCGTCCGCCAATTCCCGCTGTTGAACATTTAAAATTAAAGCTGAATTCAGTTGAGCTGAGAGATTGGCTAATAGATCAGTGGGGTAGCCTGTTGGATTTTGTGTTTTTTGTAACTGCCGAAGATGCCTGTAAAATAGCATCTAAATTGCTAGAGAGGCTTTCTGGTAAGTTCCCTCAAGACCTTAGCTCTGATTCAACCATCAGTTATGCTCTTTCTCCTGAGATTCAGGTATCAGTGGGGATTAATGTTTACAATTGGACTGTCTGGGCTGGTGTTGAAGATCGCTCTACGGGCTTTTTGTATATAACTTCTGATGCTGATGAATTCAGGCTAGCCTGCCATTAGAGTAGGTGTATTGCGTGACGGTAGAAGATTGTCCGGGAATTGGTCGTGGGCGACGCGAAGCTAGTCCTTTAGGACTAGCTTCGCAAATGCTTTAGTGCGAGTCCTTTTACAGTAGAAGCGATTGATGGTAGATGGTTAAACTAGAAATGGTAGGGGAATTAGTTGAAATCAATAGGTTGTTACTAAGGCGATAAAGATCGAGATCGAACAAGCCAAAGGTCTATCATTAAATTAAGTCAAAGTAAAAATCACTGGTTCACTTTTCACTAGATGAAAAATAGCAAAAAGCAGATTTATAATTATACGGTTCTGTTAGAAAAAGAAGAAGAAGGAGGATACCATGCTTTTTGCCCTATTCTCAAAGGATGTCATTCTCAAGGAGACACGGTTGAAGAAGCGATTGAGAATATGACCGAGGCGATTGAATTATATCTAGAAAGTTTAATAGCAGATAAGCAACCAATTCCCAAAGAAGATCTGATAGTTAAGCCATTGAGTATTTCGGTGTGAGTAATTTCCCAAGCGTTAAGGCAAAAGATTTTATCAAAGTAATTGAGAAATTGGATTTCTATCTTGACCGCCAGAAAGGTAGTCATGCTATTTACAAAAACGGTCGAGGAAACAGAGTGGTCGTTCCTACTCATTCGGGAAAAGACCTTAAACAAGGTACTTTGTTAGGAATGCTTAAAGATATTGGCATTGATAAAGAGGAATTCTTTAAACTGTTGGAAAAATAAAGCACAAAACCAGCTATTAAACTCACTCATAGCGACCGAGGAAGTGCCAATAGTCATCGGATAGAGAAGAGTCATCAGACCAATGGTGGGAATCATCGGTGAAGTTAGTGTCAGCAATTTGAGAGTGATACTCATCGTCGAGGATTTCCGAGCGGATGAGGTTGATTTGGTCTTGAAGATTAATTTAGGAGAAGCAGGTGGTGTAGGTTGAAAAGAGGTCGCATCATCTGCTGGAATCTCTTCAGTTGGTTCAGTTAGAGATGATTCGGTGTCAGGAGGAAGTAATTGGGAGTTGGGATCGATGTTGTCTGAATTAGCGGTTCGTCGCTTGCGCTTTCTGGGAGCGTCAGGATTATTATCTGTTGAATCGGATAGGGCATCGATAAGAGATAAATTTGTGGTTGGCGTAGCAGCGCGTCTACGTCTTTTTCTAATTGGTGGATTCATTTAGTAGTATAAATGTGGGTTTAAGATTATATTTAAAGATCAATAATTTCATGGATCGAAGGGTAAGTCTTTACCTTTGGAGTTGTGACGGGGACCGATGTGATGAACAGCATGGTGCTGTTCGAATTTCGGTGGCTCTCTGGTTGTAAGACTCGTTTGATAACCGAATCACCTCTTTCGGTTAATTTTCTAAGGGCGCTGACACCAATATGCCATTTATCCTTGTGAGCGACAGTCTTCTTGGTTATTAAATTGAATAATGGCATCGATGGCGTGATTGACTTCCTGTTCGGCTTCAAGACTTCTTTTAGATAACTTACGCGATGAATTTTCTTCTGATGATTCAGACGATTGTGCTTTTTTGAGTTTTCTTGGCAGGTTTCGGTACGTAAAAGGGGCAGAAGAAGGATGATGCCTGTGATGATTAACGGTCGTATCTTGAGAAGATTGGCTGATACTGCGGAGCGATGGAGCATTCAGACTTATCGCTTTGATGGTTGTGCTTATTGTATAAAGCTTCACTTAAGAATCTGATGGAGGTAGAAAGTTGATTGAGGCTATGGCTGTCTAATTGAGCCGAGTCAGTTAAATCAACTTGCTCAAAGATAAATGATTGTCTGCCCGCGCTTTTAGCTGTTCGACGGATTCAAAGATAGCCCCTGGGAGTAAGCTCTTCAACTGATAATTGTTCAGCCAAAGATAGACCCATTTCCGTCCAGGTAAATAATGCTTGGATGGTTTGGTCGGGAGTAATTCCCAACTTTTGAGCAATAGTTGATAACCTCGATTGAAAAAAAGAGGGGATGGTCATCGAACTGGCTGAAGCAGAATTAGAAGAATTAGAAGATTGGTTCATAATCTGGGGCTTGTCTGGTTGAGTTGTGAGCATAATGTAGTATTAGTGTAGGCTGTAAGATTAGTTGGAGGTTTGTCAGCTTGGAAAACTGCGGGCTGAAACTGTTCGAGTATTTCAACATCGGGCAAACTTAACTTGATTCCTAATCGACCGTCAATATTGCCCTGACCATCACTGATTCGATAATCAAAGTAATTTCTGACCAGCAGCAATACTTCGCCGTAATTTAGGGTCAAGTTCATCAATAATCTGATAGTGACCTTGAATAGCAGCGCGAAACTCGATTTCGGGAACAGTAGGGGGACAATACCAGTAGCTAGCGATCGTAGCGTAGACAGCTCGAAATAGATGAGTGTAAAGATTATCCTGATCTTCTCTGGGTGGAACTAATTCAGTAAAATAGCGATCGCATTTAGTAGCGACAGCTCGACCATATCGACTACTAACTTGTCTTTTAGATAAATCTTGAATCTGTTCTCCAAGCTGAGAGCGAAGAAGTGCGATCGCGTCGATGATTAATTGGGCTTGACAAAGAGTAGGAATTTCAAAGACACATTCAACGGGTTCATTTCCTCTTTTAAGTGCGCCAGTAAAGATAACGCTGTATTTAGTTTTGTATTCAAACCTCGCTGTTTTAATGACTTCAGTAGAGCGACGACCAGTTAAGACTGCTAACCCTGCGGCAATCTCCGACCATTGATAGCTACCTAGAAGAGTAGTAGCTCGTTTGACTATCTTGTCGGGATTATCGATAAACTTAGTTTGTCTCTCGATCCAAGGCGATCGCCAGCTCGGTTGTTGATTTGAATCCAGGTAGAGGTGTCAAAATCGACAACTTGTAAAGCAGGGTGGTCGGGGTCAATTACTCTAATGGCGTTACGAATATCGGATAAATAGTCTTTTTGTTGAGTCGGTTGAGTCAATCCACGCTGCTCCATAACTTTAATCACCGAATCAAACCAAGTCTGATAATCGGTTGAGGGCTGGTTGAACTGTGGCAAAAGCTGTTTGAGACAGTTTTGTAGCCAGACAGTTCTACCCTTAGTCAGCAGCAACGTGAATGATATTGTTGTCGTTCATGCCTAATTTTAACTTATGGTTGACTCCTGTGTCACGTAGAAAAAGTAACGAAAGGAAGATAAGCGTTCGCCTCGCTCTTCCTTATAATCTTGAGATCGATTGAAAATAAACTGGTCTTAGTCAGAGCAAAAACTTTCATCTTTTAGCCGTGCCAGAAGGTGTTGAAACTATTGATTATTTGTAAGTTCTAAGTAAATCCTGAGTAGTAAGACCTTCCCAGTGACGAGTTTCAAGATAAAACCAGCCATTTGAGTAGTCATGTAGATTGATTGAACGAATTAAAATTGATGAAGAAAGAGGATATTGGAGAGTGGGAAAGGTTTCATACATATCCCCCACTTCAGGAGATACAAAAACTCCCACATGAGGAAGAGAGCGAGCAACAGGGATTAAACCAGAAGGTGATATTTGCCAGCAACTATCATTATGGTGCAGAATATCGCCGATAGAAGTACTTCTTTGTGCATGCAAAATCGGATTTACAAGGCAGTCACGATAGTTGAGGTTTTGCCGATTGATGTTTGCTACCCAAGAAAGAAAATTAGAATTGACAATAGCTATTGGAATTAAGCCACTTTTGTAAAATAGATCGGGTTTTGTAGTTGTGGTTTGGTGCCAGATAGTAATCATTTATTGATCGTGATAATTTGAAGAGGGACATTAGTTTTACGATGCTTCGGCGCGGCGATCGCCTGCCCGATTATTAATTTGAATCCAAGTAT
>CAVRWR010000010.1:0-35848 GCA_963724445.1 uncultured cyanobacterium
TACAATCTCAAAGAATTAATCAAAATCTTTGGAGTTAGCCGAAAAACGATATACAACTGGAAAAACAACTGGTCAAAGTATAAATTAGTAGGTTTGTACAATCGGGTTGGTAGAGGAAGAAAGAAATTTTTAATGACCAGCAAAAGCAGCAGATTAAAAAGTGGGTCAAACAAAATCCCAAAAATCTTAAGCAGGTAATCGAGAAAATTAGAGAAGAATGGGGGGTATTCAGACACTCCAACGGCTGCGTTTAATTTCGCTATCGCTACGTTAACCTAAAGCACGTTGGATTCTCCCGTCTAGTCTCGAAAATGGTACTATCGAACAAAGACAGTTGCGGTGGCGCTTTCTTGCTCTCCCATTGACGATGTTCATGGAGTTTGGGGGATTGCCAATTACCCCGTCCAATAGATTATCTGTATCCATTGCAAATACAGGTTTTTGAACAGGTCGGTTGGACAAGCTGCTCGGCGTTGCAGCGTCCCCCGACCTCAAAATCTATCTGGACAACTGGCGATAATCCCACCAAATTGCGAGATTTTTTGCAGCATCAAAGTCCGAATTTAGTTTTGCGCCACTAGTGCATTCAAACCAGTGACCATTGCGTTTACCAATAACACCGTTAACTGAGGATGTTTTGGAAGAATAATGTGGTGGTCTAACATGGACTTGTCGCCCAAGTTTAGCCATTTTGCAATCCAGTTTTTGACCCAAATCGAAGTATGCCCAAGCATGACGAGATTGAGCATTATCAGAGCGAGATTTCTTTCTTTGCTTCATCGTCTGACGACAACCAGACAAGTCTTCTAGAATAAGTCTGCATCCTGCCAATCAGCAAAATCAACAATTCTACTAGATACAGTATGGTTAACTGCTCTCATCCAGCGTTGTTCTTTTTGCTCCAGTTTCTTAGTCGGGTAGGTCAGGGATATTACTATCCCCTTCCCCCCTAAGAACCGAGCGTGCAGGTTTCCAAGCACTCGGCTCAAGCAATATCACTCTTTTTCGTAATGAGTTTTATGATGACAGTATATATGTAACCAAGTTAGGTTGTTTACTTCATCTTTGCCGCCTTTATTCTTTGGGATAATGTGATGTAAATGTAATGGTTCGTCATTAAATAATGATTGACCGCATTTTGAACATTTATACCCTTGTTTAAAAGCTATATATTCCTGTTTCCTGTTGAATTTGACTGCTTCGGATTTATCTTTCTTGGCATTTCTCTTTTCCCAATATTTAATTAGGCTGGGGTCGTCAGGTGAGTGACTTCCTTTTAAGAGAGTATGTCTTGATATTTTTGTCCAGGCAAATCTTTGCATATAATTACCATTCTCTTTGTTACCGAAGACCCATTTGTCTTGGCTTCCAAATTTGAATTTGCCCCAGTATTTTTGTCTCCATTTTCTTGGTTTATTGGGATGTGTACGTTTGACAAAACGTACTTGGCGTACGAACAAATATGTATCAAGCTTATTAAAAGCTCTAGATGATACTACTTTATTCATATAATTCGCTTTCCCCCTAATTACTGGGTTCATCTTTCCAATTAGTGCGTCTAATGGTTTACCTATATGACTTAGGAAAATTTCCCTGATATCGTTACGGCATTTCTTTAGAAATTCCTTGCTAGGTTTGATGAGTAATTTATCTCCAGTTTTCGGTAGTGATACGGAAGTAGTGGTGAGATGAAATTTATACCCTGTATATGCTTGGCTCAATATTTACTGATATAATCATACCTTAATAATTATCTATAAATTAAATTTTTTGATGACAACTATTTTGACATTTTTTCTTTCCTCATTTATCTTTTTACTCTCTAAAGTATTACTAGAGTCGTTAGAATTATCTCAAGATAAGTACGAAGAATCTCCAAAACTAATTTGTCCTTCTTGTGGTTCTGGACACCTTATTAAAAATGGTTCAATTCATAATGGTAAAAGCAAAAATCAATGCAAAAGCTGTAGTCGTCAATTTGTAGATAACCCGAGTAAAAAGATTATTTCTCAGGAAACAAAACAATTAATTGACAAACTCTTACTGGAGAGAATATCACTTAGAGGAATTGCCAGAGTTACTCAAGTAAGCTGGTCTTGGTTACAAAACTATGTCAATCACAAGTTGGCTTATGTATCAAGAAAAATAAGACTTTCAGTAAAACAAAGAGGGAAACTAATTATCGAATGTGACGAGATGTCCTAAAGGATACCCCCATTCGAGGGCGACGCGAAGCTAGTCCTAAAGGATAAGCTTCGCAAATGCTTTAGTGCAAGCCCTAAAGGATTAGTGCCTGGAGGCACGTCCCGCTTCGCATATGGTCTTTTGTTGATAGTAAGAAAAATGAGCTTTATATCTGGTTGGCAATCGACCGTAATACTAGAGAAATTGTTGGTTGTTTTGTAGGAGATAGAACTCGAAAATCAGCTCATAAATTGTGGGCTACTTTACCAGATATTTATCAACAATCTGCATTTGCTTATACGGATTTCTGGCAAGCTTATCAAACAGTTATTCCCCCCAAACGTCATCGAGCTGTGGGAAAAGAAACTGGCTTAACTAATCACATCGAAAGATTAAATAATACCTTCAGACAACGTATTTCTCGCCTTGTCAGGCAGAGTCTCTCTTTCTCCAAAAAACTGCATAATCACATTGGAGCTATTTGGTACTTCATTCATAGCTATAATGCAGAGCTGGCAATGATTTGAACTTTACCACTACTTCCGTATCACTACCTAATTTCTTTACCTGAGTTTCTGGCATTAGTTTTGGCAAAATCCATATCCGCAAAAACATTACTAGAAAGGTATTGTAATCGTCTGGCAAATTGCATTTGTGGAGATAAGTTGTAATTTTGTGATTGTCTCTAAGTTAATCATATATGTTTAGTCCAACAGGATTTTGCCGTCAAATTTGCTGATCGTAAATGCCACATTGCTAACTGTTTACTGCTGACTGTTACCGTCGTTACATAACCTGTGGCAATTGATTCATACCTGAGATATCATTGAGCATCAGTTATAATACGTGCGCCAAATAAATCAAACGGTAGAGTACTTGAGCCGTGCTTAATTACTTGAGTTTGACCGTCAATACAGTCTAATTGTTTCAACCATGGTTCTTAAATGAACAGTAACTTAAAGCCCTCAGCCTTTTCTCCAGAACAAAACCCGCAAACTAGCTTGCATAATTCTCGTCAATCGTTGTCTCTGGTTAAGTCAACCAGTAAAGCGGATCAACCAACTCGACAACAACAACAAGCGATCGCCCGTATTTATGTTGAACAAGCCTGGATCTATTTTCAGGAGAAAAATTGGCAAAATGCAGTAGTTGCCTGTAAAAACGCCTTGCAATCAGATTGTAAAAATGCTGATGCTTATAAAATATTGGGCAATATTCTCAAACTCAAGGGTAGGAAAGCCGAAGCTTTAGGCGTATATGCTAAAGCCCTGGAAATTAATCCTAATTCTGCCGCTATTTATGCAAATCTGGGCAGTTTTTATGCCGAACAAAAAAAGTGGCAGGAGGCATTGGACTATTATCAACAGGCAGTAATTCTCGATCCTCAATTTGCGGGAGCATACCGTAACTTAGCCCAGGTTTGGGAGGAATTAGGGGATACAAATCAAGCTTTAGAATGTCTTTGTCAAGCAGTAAATCTTGAACCAGAAAAGTTAACTGCTCAAGAATATTTTAACTTTGGTAGAAAACTTTATGAGCAAGGCAAGCTAGTAGAAGCCAGTGTTTTTTATACTAGAGGGGTCGAACTCAAACCTCGGGCAGAATCAGAATTGACCCAACTGGTACAAATATTAGAAGAGCTTGAAGAATGGCAGCAGGCGGTAGTTTATTATCATAAGCTGATCTCTTTATCAGGGGGGAATGGAGAGCAGGGTAGTTCAACCATGAGCGATAAACCCATTAGAAATCTTCTGTCCCACGCTAAAAACAATGAACAAAAAAAAGCGATGCAGCGCAGTTCTGGGGGAAACTCTCATGAGGGAGTGCATCAAGAAGCCATTGCCAAACCTGCAAACTCGGCAAGATTATCTCCTGCCGAGGAGACTTTAAAACTACTGCCAACAATTAGCGAGGGAACAATAAATCAATCCCCAACGGCAAAACAGCCAGATTCAGCGATCTCATGGAACAACCTGGGCAGTTTATACGCTCAAAAACAACAGTGGAATAAAGCAATTAGCTGTTACCGAGAAGCAGTAGAACTTGACCCGAAGTTGAGTAAATCTTACCGTAACCTAGCGAGAGTTTATAGTAAGATAGGCAAAAAAGAGCAGGCTACCCTTTGCTGGTATGAGGCGTTTACCTTAGAACCAAATGTAGTTCAGCCAGAGGAATATTTTAGTCTGGCAAAGAATCTCTTGCAGCAGGATCGACTAGATAAGGCGATCGTCTGCTTACGCCGAGCAATTGAGCAGAAAGCAGATTTTAGTCAGGCTGACTTGCTCTTGGGCAAACTGTATGAACAGCAAGGGAAAATAGTTGAGGCGAAGGCTTGTTATGAAAAAGTCACGAGTAACTAAGCTTAAGACTAGTTTTTGCCTAGAGCAGGCGACAAAAATAGCAGGTGGTGTTAATAACTACCTGCTTAATATTTATCTTTATTTTGACATGAGCGGCTACTCAATTATGTAGATACTTTCTCGCTATTTATCTAGTTGAGAACGTAGTTCGTCTAATTCAGCATCAATTACTGCATCTTGAGGAGCAACTGGTTCGGCAGGTTCAAGTTTAGGGGTATCTGCTGATGTTCCTCCCAGCAATCCAGCTTTCATGGCTGCTAATTCATCATCAACGCCACTACCAGCTTCTAGTGCCGCAAACTGCTGTTCGATACCAGTACCAACCAATTCGTTGGTGGCTTCGGACTCTGCCTCAAGCTGCATTACTTTATCTTCCATGCGTTCAAATGCACCCATAGAAGAACTAGTACCAATATTATTCATTGAATCTTGGAGCTGCTTGTTGGCTTTTGCAGCATTAGCTCGAGCGCGAAGCATATCCTTCTTCGTCTTGGCTTCGGAGATTTTGCTCTCTAGGGCGATTAGGTTGCGCTTGAGGGAAGTTACCTGTCCAGTTTGCTGATCTAATTGTGTTTTGAGACTGTTGGCAGTATCAGCAAATGATTTCTTACGAACCAGTGCTTCACGAGCTAGGTTTTCATCACCTTTAGATAATGCTAACTGCGCTCTTTGCTGCCAGGAACTGGCTTCAGACTGATTTTTATTATATTGTTGCTCGGTACGTTTTTGAGTAGCGATCGATCTAGCCACAGCTTGACGTAGCTGCACTAAATCTTCCTGCATATCAATCACAGCTTGTTCTAAGACTTTTTCTGGATCTTCAGCTTTGCTGACTAGATCGTTGATATTGGCTCGAACAACTCTGCTAAGGCGATCAAATAATCCCATGACTTGTATATCCTTTAATCGTTTACAAAAGAGTACAGGTTTGGCAGACTCCAGGATACTAAGTCCGCCACAAATTGTTGATTAAGAGAGTGATATTCCTCTTTACGTCTCTAGTGTGACATATTCTCCCAGTGTACTGTTGATCGCCAAATAAAAGGTACTGTTCTACAAAAACAAGGGATTTTGTTGGTTTAAATTGCTCAAAGACTAAATTAATTGGGATTAAGTGCTGAGTTCATTGGAGTTATTAGTATAATCTAGAGCAAAAAAAATAACTGTTTAAATTGTCTAAATTAGCCAAGAGTAATCTTTATGGTCGATCAAAAATGTTTTGCTGTCCTGAAGCGTGGTGTTGAATATTGGAATAAATGGCGAAAAAATGAACCTTATCTTCAGTTAGACCTGCGAGGCATTAATCTAAGTAACGAAGCTTTTCTGGGAATCAATTTTAATGGGGTCAATTTGGCAGGTTCAACCTTAGTTAAATGTAATTTTTGTGGAGCCAGTCTGGATGGAGCCGACTTAACAGGAGTTAATTTAACTGAAGCTAATCATTAGTGGAACGAGCCTTAGCGAGGTTAATTTGACTGGGGCAATTTTAATTAGAGCGAACTATCGAGGTGCGGAAGCTATTGGTTCCGACTTAAGTTTAGCAGATCTTGCTGGTGCGGATCTTAGAGTAGCCGATTTTGCTGCATCTGAATTATCTGGAACTAACTTTAATCAAGCTATTCTCAACGGTTCAAATTTTATCGGGGCAAATTTAACCAAAGCCAATTTGACTCAGGCTAATTTGATTCGGTCTAAAGCGTTAGCAGCGAATTTCAATCAATCTACTTTAACTGGCGCTTGTCTCGAAAATCTGCAAATCAATCATCACACTAGTTTCAAACAAGTAAATTGCCAGTATTTATATTTGGAACATCATCAAAAAAGTCGTATTCCCGAAAATACTAAAATGAGTCTCAGCTCTGAGGAATTTAGATTGACTTTTAAAGATTTGATGGAGTTTATCGAAGTAACATTTAACGAAGATTTTGATTGGGTAATTCTGCTGCGTGTGTTTAAAAAACTGCAAGAAAAATATAAATCTCGACAAATTGAAATTCGTTCAGTGGAAGCCAAGTTTAATCATCGATTTTTGGCGCAAATTAAGGTTAATTCTGGGTCAGATATAGAAGAAATCAAGCAATATTTCAAACATCAATATAATCTGCTTTCACTAGCGAAAAATAATCAATGGAATAGCTTCAAAGAGGTGAAAATAATCCACCAAGAGCAGCTTAATAGTTATGAGCAGAATTAATCTTTAGTCAAAAGGATAAACTTGAGCTGCAAAACCTGCTTGCTCTAACTGAGAGACAAATTCCTCTGCTTGATCGCGATCGCGAAAAGCTCCTAAATAGATAAATATTCCTTGGGAGAAGTTGACCAGGGAAACTTGCGGCACTTTTTGTCTTGCCATAGCTAAAGATTGCTCCCCCGTATATTCTGTCAACACGTAATGATACTCTGAGTTATCTAAATTAATCGGCGCAAGAGCAGGGTCAATCGGAGTTAGATCGACTGATTCTTCCGCAAGATCTTCAGCGGTTTTCAGCCTACTTAAAGTACCAAGATTAAGGGGGACAAACTCTCCCTGTGCTAAGTTAGCACTTCCTAAAGTCGTTAAAGGCTGGGAAGAGTCAACCCGATCTGCTGTTAGACGGTGATTGCGCCAAATTACCCCGCCTGAAATTAAATTAGCGAAAAAGATGATGGCGATCGCGTTAATGCTCCAGGGACTTAAAATAGCATTGAGCCAAGGGCGATCGTGATACTCAATTTCAGGTAGTTCTGGTGCTGTTGCTGATGGTAAGTTGGTTTGCTCCTCTAATTCTGCATTGAGAAATAACTTCGAGGGAATTAATTGGCTATCAGAATTATCAGATTTCTGGCGGTGAGGATTGAAAAAGTTAACTGTTCCTGTCGCAAATGGTTTATGGACAATACTAGATTTTAGATTAGGATTGGTTTGAGATTCCTGCTTTTGATCTTCTGAGTTTTTGGCAGCCATAGTAATAACTAAATAATCATTTGGGTCAAATAAATTTAATACTTAAGCCACGATCGATAGAGACTCAAAATAAATATCCAGCTTAACCTTTCAATGGACAATGGACAATATTAACTAGATCGCTATGTTGAATAACCTGTTGACTCTTAACCGCTAATTAGTTGTTGAAGGCGATCGACTATTTTTACTATTTCTTGAACAATCTGCCGTGAGTCGATCCCGAATACCATTTGAAGCAGCACAAAAATAGCTATAATTACCAATACCGTCTTAATGGTTGACTTGAGAGTTGTGACTAACCAGGAAAACAGAAGTAAGAGAATAACTACTGCGGCGAGGGGAATAATTATTTCTAATGACATGACCGTGGTAATTAGGGAAAGGAATTAAGATTTATAACGAAGTGTATCCTTTAGGATAGAAATTATTTGATCAACTGTTTATTCTGTCTAGAGCCTGTCTGTACCTGCCATAAACCAGCGTATACTCCGTTTTTAGCCAACAGTGCTTCATGAGTTCCCCGTTCAATTAATTGACCATAGTCCATAACGTAGATGCAGTCTGAATGTCTAATAGTCGAAAGGCGGTGAGCGATCGCAATAGTAGTTCTATTTTGGGTAATCTTTTCTAAGGAACGAGCGATTGCCGCTTCTGTCTCGTTGTCTACGGCTGATGTTGCCTCATCTAAAACTAAGATTGGCGGATTTTTTAAGATGGCTCTGGCGATCGCAATCCGTTGTTTTTGTCCTCCAGAAAGCTTTTGTCCTCTTTCTCCCACAATAGTGTCATAGCCTTGGGGCAGCTCGTCAATAAACTGAGTAGCTTCGGCAATTTTGGCAGCTTCTTTGATTTGATTGATGGTTGCATCGGGGGAACCGTAGCTGATGTTTTCCCTAACTGTACCGTGAAACAAGAAGACATCCTGGCTAACTAGACCAACCGCGCGACGGAGATCCCACAGCACAATATCTTTGATATTTTGACCATCTAAAGTTATGCTCCCTGACTGGATCTCGTAAAGTCTTAATAATAACTTGACTAGGGTGCTTTTGCCCGATCCTGTTGCACCAACAATGGCGATAGTTTGACCAGCAGGAATATTGAGAGAGAGGTTTTTGATTACTGGTTCTCGTTGATTGTAAGCAAAGGTGATGTTGTTTAAATTTACTGCACCTTTAATTGTCGATAAAGGCAGAGACTTGGCTCCTGAATGAATCTCAATGGGGGTATCTAATAGATCCATGACGCGATTAATTGAAGCCATGGCTCTTTGATAGAGATCGAAGGTTTGTCCAAGGCGAGTAAGAGGCCACAGTAGTCTTTGGGTAAGAAACACTAAAACACTATAGGTTCCCACCGCCAATGCACCCGATGCAGCCTGCATCCCGCCATATAGCAAAATTGCCGTAAAGCCAGCTAGAATCACCAGGCGGATCAGCGGAATAAATGCGGCAGAGAGAGCGATCGCTTTTTGATTGCTTTGTCTATAGGCGTGACTATCTTTATTCAGACGTTCGATTTCGTAGGCTTCGGTAGTAAAGCTTTTGATGGTGGTGATTCCGCTCAAATTGTTAGCTAACCGCGAATTGAGAATACTTACTCTTTCTCGCACCTCCGCATATCTCGGTGCCAACCATTTTTGAAATGCCACTGAACCCCAAACAATAATTGGAATTGGAATAATCGCCATCCAGGCAATGTCAGGAGTCAGGACAAAAAACGAACCGCCAACTATTAGTACCGTAGTCAATACATGAATAATCTCATTTGCCCCAACGTCTAAAAATCTCTCTAGCTGGTTAATATCATCATTGAGAACTGATAGCAATGCTCCTGTACTGCGTTCCTCAAAGTAAGCCAATTCCAAATCTTGAACATGACGATAAGCATCCAGACGAATATCATGCTGTAGGTCTTGTGCTAAGTTACGCCACAATCGAGTAAAGGCGTATTCAAATACTGACTCCAAACCCCAAACAATTGCCGAGAGGATTGATAAAACTACAAGCTGCTCAAAAATGTCGGTGATGCCGAGCTTGGCGACGATTGAATCCTGTTTTTGTACTACCACATCCACCGCAGCGCCAATAATTGCTGGGGGAGCAAGGTCAAATAGCTTATTGAGAATCGAACAGATTGTCGCCTGCCACATAACTGCTCGATACTTCTGCCCGTATTGCAATAGTCGGGCTAGGGGATGATTAGGCGGGTTGGTGCTTAAAGTCATGCTCGATCTGAAATTTTCCTGTGTTTAGCAAATATTTAGCAAACTGAAGACAAATCAAACAAGAAAATCAAAGCGATCGCGGCTGTCAAACTTAATCTTCAGCAAAAATATAGCGATGTAAATCGCTGGGACTAGGTTCAGGACTATCCTCAGCAAATTTGACTGCCTCATTTACCCTAGCGGATATATGACTATTAATCTCTTTTAACTCTTCTGCTGTCGCTAGATTTTGCTCAATCAGATAGCCCGCGAATTTTTTAATCGGATCCCGTTGACCCCAAAATTCTTTTTCCCCAGGATCTCTAAGTTCATCTGGATCGGCTAGGGAATGTCCGCGAAAACGATAGGTTAATGCCTCAATTAAAGTTGGCCCTTCTCCAGCACGGGCGCGAGCCACGGCTTCTTTGGCTAGGGTGTTGACTGCCAAAACATCCATCCCATCAACTTCATATCCAGCCATGTTGAACACGCTAGCTTTTTTATAGATTTCAGGTTGAGAAGTTGCGCGATCGTGAGCCATACCGATTGCCCACTTGTTATTTTCTACTACATAAATAATCGGTAATTTCCACAGAGCCGCCATATTCAAGCACTCAAAAAACTGTCCATTGTTACTAGCGCCATCGCCAAAGAAACATACCGCAACGCTATCAGAGCTTTCATCACCCATTGCTTCACGACGGTATTTACTTTGAAAAGCCGCACCTGTAGCCACAGGAATCCCTTCTGCCACAAAAGCATAACCTCCAAGTAGACCATGCTCAGCAGAAAACATGTGCATCGAACCACCACGACCTTTACTACAGCCTGTTTCTTTGCCAAATAACTCTGCCATCACTTCCTTAGCTGGGACACCAGCGCTCAAGGCATGAACATGATCGCGATAGGTACTGCAAACATAGTCTCCTTTGTCTCGCAAAGCTTTAACTATCCCCGAAGAAACTGCTTCTTGACCGTTGTACAGGTGAACAAAGCCAAACATCTTGCCCCGATAATACATCTCAGCACACTTATCCTCAAATAAGCGTCCCAAAACCATATCTTCATATAAAATGAATCCTTCTTCTTTGGTCAGATTGACAGAACTAGCATCAAACTTGGGTAAGGCTCTTTCAGCACACATAAAGCAGTTTCAAAATAAAGGCGCAGATATCTATTGAATCATAAAATTCCAGTAGGCGAAAGTGTCAACGATCGCTTCTGAGATCGCAATCATAGAATCAAAGATAATTTAGGTTAATTTAGCGGATTTATTCTTCACTTTTATCAATGCGGAATCTCTCTACAGAAGAAAGTAAACCGCGAGCAATCTCTACTAGGTTTTGCAGCGCTCCACCAACCCGCTGGGATTCATCGGAGGTCGCTTGAGCCGTTAATTCTACCGACTCCATTACCTGAGCTACTGCACGAGAATTCTCCCTTTGCTCTACGGTATCAGCAGTGATCGAACGAACTAAAGTATCAATTCGATTAGATACCTGGATGATATCTTCTAAGGCAGTTTTAGCCTGTTCTGCTCTTTCGGTAACGTCGATTACCTCCTGAATACCTTCTTCCATCGCCGTCATTACCGATCCTGTTTCACTTTGAATTTGCAGTACGATTTGTTCGATCTCTTTTAAAGATTTACCCGATCTATCAGCGAGCTGTCGGACTTCATCCGCAACCACCGCGAACCCACGACCAGCTTCCCCTGCCTTGGCTGCTTGAATTGAAGCATTAAGAGCTAGCTGGTTCGTTCTTTCGGCAATTTGTGAGATCAACAGGACAATCTTGGAGATTTCTTGCGATGCTTCGGCTAGACGTTTTACTTTACGAGCTGTTTCTGATACGGTTTCTCTAATTTGGAAAATTCCCGATACAGTACGTTCTACTGCCTTACCCCCTTTAAGAGCAGTAACCGAAGATGAACGAGCCACTTCTTCGGCTTCGCGGGCATTATCGGCTACCCTTTCAATCGATTCAGTCATCATTTGAACCGAATTCAAGGTAACAGCTAATTCCTCTGCCATCCGTAACGCTTCACTAGATTGATTACGGGCAAACAGCTCACTATCCGTAGAACCCTGGTTTACCTGCTCAGCAGCTTCTTTTACCTGACGAACAATTTCCCGTAGACTTTGAATCGTTAAGTTAAAGGCATCGGCAACAGCACCTAATACGTCGGCGGTTACCGTAGCCTGAACGGTCAAATCACCCCTGGCTGCACCTTCTACATCATCTAACAACCTAATTACCTGACGCTGTAAATCTTCTTTCGCCTGTTCTGTTTCCTCAGCACGCCTTTGGGCTTCTTGAGTAGTAGTTAATATAACTCTAGTCATGCGGTTAAAGCCTGAAGATAACTGTCCAAATTCATCTTGAGAATAAACGGTGGCTTTGGCATTGAGGTTGCCCTGATAAACATCATCAAACTGATTTTGTAAATCTTGGCTGGCTTGAGTAATGTGTTTGGCAGTGATGTTCCCCACTGCGGCGGCGGTTCCTGCACTAGATAGTCCTGCAACTAGAGCTAATAAAAGGCTATTTTGGACTCCTTGTCTAGCATTATTTTCAGGGCTACGAGCTGCTACCGTAGAACCAATTATACCAATGAGCAAAACAGCGATCGCTGAAACTAATCCTGCCGCACCAGCAGTAATAAACTGCTTTTTCCGAATTGGAGCATTAATAAAATTAGCCAAAGCTCCTTGTTGAACTTCTATTTGAGGTGAGGAGGTTACCTTGGCAAAAGAGGCTGTAGTATTAGAATTGGCATCACTGATGTCAACTTCTTGGGGTTCAAAGGCGCTCGATTCAGCTGCAAAATCGGTAGAAATACCAGCGCTGGCGCTGCTAGAGTCTTCAACAACGTTGAATAATCCTGTATCGGGAAGTCCCTGCTCTAGTTCTTCGAGATCGAAAAAACTACTATCAATCTCATCAAATTCTAATTCATCTTGATAGTCTAAACCATCCTGTTGAGGAAGATCCTCCATGCTATATTCTTGCTCATTTCCCATCGAGAAAGGTTCAGTTAAAACTGTATCAATCTCTAGTTCAGAACTATCATCATAATCATTGTCATATTCTCTTTGACTTGCCGCAAAGTCTTCGGCTGTATATTCAGGGAGAGCAATATCATTATCATCATCATCCATAAAGGTAGAACTATTATGAATATTAGGCTGTTGAGGTAATTCTGCTCTTGACTCAGCGGCAATGGATGGTTCAGTATCGAGATCTGATTCAAATTCAGCAAAAGGATCTTCTGTATCATTATTTTCCTCGACCATGGCTAGAGCTTCAGAATTAGCCAAATTATCATCAAGGGGATTCTCACCGTAAGAGTCTTCAACAGACGGAATAAAGCTATGGTTGATCTCAGAATCAATGTCAGCTTCATCAAGTTCAGCATCATAATTATTGTCGCTGACAAAACCCTCCTCATATGCCTCTTCATCGGGAAAATCAATGCCAATGGAGTCCTCAACTTCATCAATCTCTCCACGATCGAGCATGTCCGATAATTCTAGGCTGCGATCGTTAAATTCAGCGTTTTCAGATTGCTGCTGTAGCTGTTCAACTTGTTCAATACCACTGCGAGCAAAATCGATTAAATCTTGTTGTTCGCTAAGATGTAAAACAGTTTCATACTGATGCTTTGCTAGATCATAGTTTTCAAATCCATAACAGTATATGTGGCCTCTTAGCAACAAAACATTTGGATCATTAGGAAATTCATCAGCTAAATGATCGATTATTTCTGCTGCTTGAGCAAAATTACTTTCCAAGTAGGCTTTTTCTGCCTGTCCGTATTCCTGTGAATAATTAGTTCCTGATGCCATTATGCTTCTTGCCAAATAAATCTAAATTTTTTGTTGCTTGCGCTGACTTTAACAATTACCCTTAACTTTGACCGCTTTCTAATAGGAGAGAAATATCTACCTGAAACCAATTCAGGCATCGACTATTTAACAGACTATAAATGCTTACACTTTGATGACTTTAGGTTCATAATATAAAATAAGAAAACTTACCTAGTCATAATGTTTTCTCAGATATTGCTCAATAAATATTAAGTATCAATTCAATTGGGTGTTAATTAATTCTCTTTAATTTTTAAAGTTTCTAGGTTGCCCATCGCGCAGACCGTAAAATCTTAGCTGGATTCAATAAGTTCACGATTAGATTACTTTCATCAGGCTGCCATTGGGCTTGAACAAAAGGAGCCATGCTATCGGCTGGAGGATGATAAATTTCTAATTTTTCAACATCTAACCAATCCATATCACCAATGCTGTTAATCGCCAAACCGATAATTTGCTCATCATCTTCAATGGCAATTACAGGTATTGTAGGGCGATCGGTTTTTAACGCCACACTATCCCCGAGAAATTGACCAAAATCAGCAACCCAAATTACTCTTCCCCGCAAATTAATTGTTCCCAGTAATAAAGGAGAAGCATTAGGAATAGGAGCTATTTGGTCTGGGGTTTGTTGCATAACTTCGGCTATTCCCGTGGCTGGGAAAGCACAGGCTTCACCTGATGGCAGATAGAAGCGAAGGTGTAGTTCACCTTCAGGATTTTCTAATGGCTTAATATCTAAAGATAGATCTAGACCACTTTCAGTATATAGTTCTGGATTATTAACCATAAGATTTTTTGTAAATACTATCTGAGACTGCCAACTATACCATCAAACTTAATGGGGATTTAGGCTCGAAGCAGTTGTTTAACAGTACCTATCAACTCAACAGGTTGAAAAGGCTTGGCGATATAGGCATCCGCTCCCTGTTTCATTCCCCAGTAGCGGTCAAACTCTTCTCCTTTAGAAGAACACATAACAACTGGAACATTTTGAGTTTTAGGGTCTGATTTCAAACGACGACACAATTCATAGCCATTCATTCTGGGCATTACAATGTCCATCACTACTATGTCAGGATTTAATGTTTCCAAATGCTCTAAAGCCTCAACTCCATCGCAAGCAACAGTCACGTTAAGACCACTGCCTTTGAGGAGATCAGAAATCATTTGTCTTTGTGCCAGACTATCTTCTACGATTAGAACTTTGCTCATAACATACTATCTACGAAAAGTCACACTTAACTGCAAGTCTACTTGGCAAACCATCAAAATTACTTGGACTCAAACCTCTACTAATAATTCACTTAATATATTAATAAATTTACTTGATTTAGTAACCTCTCCGCTTCAGAATATACTCTACTTTTTAACCGATCGCCATGTAATGGCAACATAATTTCAGCTAGATTGTTGTTCTAGTGGAATAGTATCTGATTTAATTTGATTTGATGTTCAATATTTTATAATTGAACAGAACTGGCTAGCTGCTTATTCGGTAACAAATATAAAGTAAATTAAGTAATCGCCACTATATTTTGTTAGATATTAATTTTGGGTATTTATACAGATACTTTTTTGCGCCAAAACGGTTAAATATGAATTATATTTTTATTTTAAATCAACAGCTGAGAAGATAACGGCATCATAATAATTGGAATTTGATCTTTGCTAGTTGCTTTTAAGACATGAAAGAAATAAATGAATAATCTTAATTATCGGTGACAAAACTAAAATTAGTTTAACAATGTCGATCTCTACCCTTATGTAACTTATAAGTGATGAGTGAATTTTAACTTTGGCTAAATTTAATTTAGTCTGGTTATTTTAAAAAATCAGCAGTAAACTGGAAAGGCTTAATTTTTCTGAGTTCCTGCACAGAAGAAATCAAAGGGAAGGCGCATAGTGCTATATCTGGCAGAAATACAAAAACAAAGTAAGGGGTTCATGGGTGGCGTTGAAACTCGTCTCAAACTCATTGCCTGTCAGCGTAACGATCAAAGTTGGAGTTTAGTAAGTAACGAGACAGTTACTCTGGATGAAGCTAGTGATTTTGGCGATGGAGCATTAATTGTTGCCAATTTAGGAGCTAATCGTCAAATACAGGGCAAGCCAGAACTAGCTTCTCAGAAAATTATTGGCGTTCTTAAAAATTTCTCTCGCTTACTAGAAAAAACTCAAGAACAAGAACAAGAAATTAATCAGTGGAAAGAATCGTTAGCAATTCAAAGTGAAGAATTAAGCCGACGACAAATTGAGATGGAAACTCGTCTCGAACAGGTCGAGCAGATGGAAGAAGAGTTCAAACAATTTGAACAACAGCGCCTAGAAATCGAAACTGCTCAGGCGGAAACAGAAAAAATTAAAGCCGAATTTGAGACAAAAAGTGCAGAACTTGAAGGTGCCTGGTCACAGTTACGAGGTCAGCAGCAAAATTTAGACGAGCAGTTACAACAGGCAAAAGTTCTCGATCAAGCTCAAGCCTCGGCAATAAAACATCATTTAGCCGTTATTTCCTCCTCGAATAATTCTATCAGTAATCTAAAAGATAAAATTGTTTTAACGGAGTCTACTGTTCAAAAGCAGCAACAGATTTTGCAATCTCATTGGCAGAACTTAGCTCAAAACTCGGAAAATATTGTTCCACTCCGCCAGGAGTTAGGAGATATTACAGAAGCACTATCCCAAAAAAAAGAACAATCAAATCTCTACAGGAACAGATTTTCCAAGAGGAACAGCAACTACATGTAGAACGTAAATCCTTAGAAGTCAAACAAGAGTTGACTCAGTTTCTCCATCTTCAATCAGATAGTCAACGCAATATGCTGCAAATGCTGTCTGAATCTGATACAGATGGATTAGCTAAGATTGATCTTAATGAATTGGAAAACATGCCTTTGCCTAGTCTGGAAACTACAGTTGAAGCGCTTAAAAAAGATTTGGAGAAGGTTGCTAGATTTGTCAGTGACCAAGAAGAAGAATTGGATTGGCAATGCAAAGCTGTAGAAGAGTTAGAAGCTAAAATTGCTGCTGTAGGGGAATTTGAACGCTTGACCCTAGAAGAAGAGCTGGCAGACGAAAAAGAAGCCAAGAAAATGCTGGACCAAACCTTAGTTGGTCAACGTCGTTCTTTAAAGGAAAGACATCGAGTATTGTTGGAACATTCACGGGTTTTAAAACGCCGTCAGGGAATAATTGACTTTGATTTTGAATCCGAAATTCAAAATATTGACTTGACCCCCATCAAGCAAGGTTTAGAGCAGCAACAGCTTCAGCTAGAGCAGCAACAACAAGAATTAGCAGCTGAAGTAGCCCAGATTGAGCAGGATATTCAGAGATTAGAAACAGAGCTTGAGCAACAAAGAACACACAAGAACCAGTTAGAGTTGGAAATAGGTCAGCAACAAAATAGCTGGTACGAATTAAACTTACGTATTGTGCAAATGCAGTCCCAAATTGATTTTTATCAACAACAGCTTCAGCCATTGCAAGATACTTTGGACATCATCAATCAGCAGATTTCTGAAATGGAGCAGTTGACATCAGATGGAGCAGAAAATAATCCCACTGAGGCTCTGTCAAAAATCAAGCAGGTGATCGATGAATTGACTCTTGCTTAAGTTTTTTATTTTGGGAAATTAAGGCTGTTTAATGGGGTAATGTAGCCGATTTCCTGCCTGAATAACTGTGGTGATGGGAACGAGGTCGACTACACAATTGCTGTAGGATAAAGCTTGGAGAGTTGAGACAAAATTAGGTGTCCAGGTATTTTCAGCAACCTTAATTTTATTAGCTCGGAGAAAATCGAGCCAGCGCGATCGCGCAATGCCAGGTAAGATTCCCGAATCTAAATCAGGAGTATACCAGCCGTTATTTTTCCAGCCCCAAAGATTGCCCGTGCTGGTTTCTAGCCAATTTCCTTGAGCATTGGTTAAGATTGCTTCTTGAGCATTTAGACGTAATGCTTGCTGACGAGCTAGATAAGCAGATAAATAATTACCAGTTTTATATTGGGGTAAATCTCGGCGATACATAGGCTCTTGAGCTAGCCAGGCAATAATACCTTCTTCTTGTCGTCGTTGGAGGTCTGAGGGTAAAGCACGTCCTGTAATCCATTCTTTGCCGTCAGGAAATACTGCTATACGCAATACAGGATAGTGCGGCAAGAGTAATTCCGCTCCCTGCTGAATCTGCTGCCAGTTCGGTTGAAGCCAGTTAAATATTTTAATGGTTGTATTAAGGCGATCGCAGTGAGCTAACCAACAAGTTTGAGAATGATTCAAAGATTGTTCATAGACCCGCATCGTTGTAAATACCGTCGCTCCATAACATAATCCTGGGTTGTCGATCTCTAGGTTGAGCTGCTGGGAATCAACAAGTTGACCGTTATACCAAAACATAGCGCTCGAAAACATCAATTATTGATTAAAAACCTCACTCTTGGTTTTCTACATCTACACTATTGCTATCAGGTAGATTATCATCATTAGGCGCTTTAACCGCAATCAACCAAACTACAGCACTTATAAGAGCCGAAGCAATTAAAGCAAAAGTCATAAACTTTAACCATGAAGACTGATTTTTTTCAGGAAGTGGCTCGCCGATTTGCTGCTCTGGAATTTTGGCTTCAGTCACAGTTGAATTATCGGGAGTAGTATTTGACCAAGTAGAGTCAGTTAAATTTTCATCTGACCAGATCTCAGATTTTTCTAATGCCAGGTTTTTCTATTGCTGATTCTACATCTGACCAGGACAACGAAACTTCAGTATCAAGGGAAGACTTGACCTTGCAGTGAATCAAAGCTACCGTCACATTATCATGACCGTTTTGAGTGTTTGCCAGGGCAATCAAATCTTTGGTGGCGGTGGTCAGATCCTGCTTGCCATTCAATACTGGTAAGACAATTTTTCGCCACTGTTGTTCGACCCGATCAAAATCGCTCAAGCCGTCTGTACAGAGTAAGAAAATACAGTCATCATCAATTACATAGCGCTGTAGGTTGGGATGGAGTGCATTGGAATCTCGCATCCCTAACGCTTGAATCAAAGCTCCTGCGGAAGGATACTGTAGAGAATCTCGATACAAAGCATAGCCTAATCGAACTTCTCTCGAAGCTAAATCATCGTCAACTGTTACTTGATGACAACTATTAGGGGTAATCAAATAAATTCGCGAATCTCCAACGTGACCTAGGTACATTTCCTGAGCGCGCGAAAAAGCCATTACCAGGGTAGTCCCCATACGCTGTCTTTCCTGACGCTGTTCGCTATCATTGCGTACGCTAATAAGATCGTTTGCTTCGTTGATATACTTGGCTAATTTATCTAGGATCTTGCTTGAGCTATACTGTTGCTCGAGCAACTTCGAGATCTTGTCCTGTAAATATTGAATTGTTGCTGTTGAGGCAATTTCTCCACCGTCATGTCCTCCCACACCATCACAAACAATCGCTAGGGCATTTTCGGCAACAGTCAGATCTTTTAAATGAGCCTGAGTTGGGTAGGCAGCATCTTCATTATTAGTTCGACTCGGACCAGAGTCACTAAGAGCATAAATTTGATAAGAATATTGATATATTTTTCGACAGCGATCGATAGCTGCATCTAATACCGCAATTATTTGACTTACTTGGTCAACTATCCCTGTTTCCAAGCGAGCAGCAAGCTGGTCAATTATGTCTTTAATATTTGGTTGGGCATGTTCTGCCCATTGCGACCACAAATTACCTAAATCTCTCAGACCTGGTTGATGTTCACCATCAGGCTGTAGCTGCAATAACTGTAGCACCTGTCCATTAATTCCGATAAAATCTGTCTTCAACAAAGTAGAGGCTACGTTTTTACTAGAGAAGGGTTTCCACAGTTTGGCAATTTGCCACAGCCAGTTTAGCTGCTGTAAAGACGATGCTTTTGACCATAAATCTTCAATTCGAGGAATAAGCTGCTGTGGGTAGATTAAATTGCCTAAATCATCAACTGGTACCGTACCATAATCGAACAGCCAGGCTGCGGTACCATCTAGCAAGCCATAAGGTTGAGGAACGTGAGGATAACAGGCAAATAGCTGAAGGTAAACGACAATTTCTGGGTCAACTTCTTCTGGGGTTGTTGGGGCTTTACTAGGTTGAGTATCCAAAAATATTTGGTTGTCTAATCTCAAATACCTACCGTCGATTGAGGTATTATTCTGTTCTGAAATAGCCGTCTGTTCGGCACTCCATAAATAGCGTCTCACTATGGGAGTACCGCATTGTTCGCACAAACGAGCTGCTAGTAAATTAGACGCGGCGCAATGGGGGTTCGAGCATTGAATTCTAGGCTCAGGATGTGACATGGATGTTTTAGACTATTGAGCATGCTCCGAAAGAATTGGGATTAAAATTACCTCTGACTGTAGAAAATCACTACAGTGATGTAATTTTGGATATAGATCCCGAGAGAACAAAGTAAGTTTGCTCTGATACTCCCTGGTCAGGAAATGTGCTGGGATCATCAATCTATTTTCTTCGGCAAATCTCATAATATTTGAGATTTCTCCATAGTAAATTAGAAATATAATTTATGTCAGTTTTTGCTCAAATTAATCTTGAATATTTACCGTATTTAGTTTTCTAGCTCATATAGTCGCTGCAAATTATCCTGCAAAGCAGCAGTTAGCTTTTGAGAGCTTTGACGTAATGATTTCCCCAAATATTCGCTCACCTTCAAAGGTTGACCAATATCTACCCTTACATCAGTCCCCCAGCCTGGGTAAGGCTGACTGTAGCGAATTCCTACAGGTAATATTTTAACTCCTCTTTTCGACTTATCTGTTGCCGCTTGTAAGGCAATAGAGGCTACTCCCCTTTTGAGGGGATGAATTTGATAATCATTAAAAATGCCACCTTCAGGAAAAATAACTAACATTTCTTGGTTTAGCTTTAATAGTTCTATGCTATGGCGTACGCTATTAAGCTGAGGTCGCTCGGTATCTACAGGAAATCCGCCCATACGTCGGATAACCCACCCCTGAACTCCCTTTACTTCATTAGCGGAAACCATAAACTGTAAATCTCTACCACTAACGTTTCTACCCAAGGCATAGGGCACGATAAAAGCATCCCAACGTGAACGATGAGTTGGGGCGACAATTACAGGGTCATTAAGTGGAATGTTTTCCTGTCCATAAATTTTTATTTTGCCGAAGAAGAGAGGAATTACCAGGTAGCATCCAATCGGATAGATAATTCTCGCAAGCCAAGGAGATACGTGCGAACTTAATTCACTAGTATTTTCAGAGTTCAAATTAGCTGAATTTTGTGGCGGTTTTAACTGAGTCATTAATGAACTAAAATTTGCTTCACTCTATCTACTACCTTAATTTTTCTTCAATCAGATGTGTCTTAAATACGGGACACTTACTAAGTTGTCATTCTATTCACTTAAGATTTAAGGCTGAATCAAGCAATTTTTGATACTTTTAGATAAATTGCTTATACAAATACTATTGAAACAGCAGTGTCACAAGATTCAATGACAGATTCTTTACTTCAAGCCACCAATCTAGCTAAAAATTTTGGCGGTATTAAAGCGTTACACAATGCTCGTTTAGAAGTCAATCGAGGTAGTATTACGGGCTTGATCGGACCAAATGGCGCAGGAAAAACGACTTTGTTTAATCTCCTGGCTAATTTTATTGAGCCAGATAGTGGCGAAATTTTGTTCGATCATCAGCCAATTCATAATTTACCATCTCATAGGATTGCTACACTCGGTTTTATTCGTACCTTTCAAGTAGCCAGAGTACTCTCTCGTCTATCAGTCTTAGAGAATATGTTGCTGGCAACGCCAAATCAGACAGGAGAAAACTTCTTTAAAGTCTGGTTTCAGCAAGGCAAATTAAGAGCAGAGGAGCGACAAAATAAGGAACGAGCCATGGATATCCTGGAATCTGTTGGGTTGGCAGCTAAGGCGTATGATTATGCGGGGGCATTATCTGGCGGACAAAGAAAATTATTAGAAATGGCTCGTACCTTAATGACCAATCCCAAGCTAATTTTATTGGACGAACCCGCAGCAGGAGTTAACCCTACTTTGATCAATCAGATTTGTGAGCATATTGTCAATTGGAATCAGCAGGGAATCTCTTTTTTAATCATTGAGCATAACATGGATGTAATTATGAGCTTATGCGATCGCGTTTGGGTTTTGGCAGAGGGTACAAATTTAGCCGAAGGCACCCCAGAAGAAATCCAAAATAATGAATTGGTGTTAGAAGCTTATCTTGGTCAGTAGTGAAAATTAAACGTTTCAGGGCAAAGGAGTCTAATCAGGGTCAACAAGCCAGATTATTTTTAACAGGATTGGCGATCGTTACCAGCTTAGTTTTGTTTGCTTCTAGCAGTCTCCAGTTTTGGTTATTTCGCGAGGGAAATGACCTGGGATTTTTCGCTCAGCTATTATATTTGCTCAGTCAGGGACAACCCCCTGTTTCTACTCTGTTAGCAGGAGTACATCTGATTGGGGATCATGGGGCAATTATTCTCTATCCCCTCTCCCTGCTATATTTGATTTATCCAGATGTTCACTGGCTATTGGCAGTACAGGCGATCGCTTTATCCTGTGGTGCTATTCCGCTATATTTTCTTAGCCTTAACAGTGGTTTGTCGGTGGGATACGCCAGAGTAGTGACCATTGCCTATGTGCTTTATCCCGCGATCTTTAATATCAATTTTTTTACTGAGTTTAGACCAGAAACCATCGCCGTACCTGCCTTACTTTGGGCAGTTTTAGCGGCAAAAAAACAAGCTGCTGGGCAATTTGCGATCGCCATAATGATTGTTCTAAGCTGCAAAGAGGTATTAAGCCTGACTGTTATTGGCTTGGGTATTTGGCTGGCTGTCTGCCAACGACGCTTAGTTTATGGATTTAGCTGCATTGGGGTTGGGCTTGGGTGGTTTATTTTTGCTGCTACCTACCTGATTCCAAGATTTCGTGGGGGATATCAGATGGCTGGGACTTGGCAGTATGGGTCATTAGGAACTTCCTTGACTGAAATTGCCTGGAAAGTGTTAACCAAGCCACAAATTTTGCTGAGTCGGGGTTGGGCAAGCGATCGCCTGTTCTATTATTTATTATTAATCTTGCCAATTGTCATTGGCTTACATTGGCGTAAGATCCTGGCAATTGTTCCTGCACTACCGATGTTGGGCTTGAATGTCCTAGCCGATGCTGAACATCAGCGCGATTTGATTCACCAATATTCTTTACCAATCATTCCTTTTCTCTTTCTGTGGCTGATTGCCTCTCTGGCTTATCTTAAGCAGCACCGCCAAAGAAACTGGCTATCTCGACGCTTATTGATTACCTGGTCGGTAATTGCTTGGCTGGCATTGGCAAAATACGGCTTTTTTTGGACTAATTATGCTGCGCTGTCCCCTAACATAGGTGCAGTTAGAGGAGCGGTAAATTTAGTTGAACCCGATGATCGGGTACTTACTTCTGGCTATATCTCACCTCATTTGAGTCATCGTCCTCAATTATTGTTGCTCAATCAGGACATTACAGTTAAACGAATCGAGAAATTAGACCTCGATACAGTGTTAATTGCCAAACAACATTTAGGACAAGATATTTCGCCCCAGGCAGCCGACCAATTGATTAAAGACTTATTAAGTGCTAATTTTGCTTCGGTTTATCAGCAGCAAGATGTTTTTCTGCTCAAGAAAGATGAATAAAAATGTCCAAGTAAATGATCTTTCTTACCAAAAGTACGAGCAAAAATCTTCAAGACTTTTTCTCGGTATAGCGATCGCTTTAAGTACCCTAATTCTGTTTCTCTCCAGCAGCGTGCGCCATGCTTTGTTTCAATCTAGTTTTGACTTGGCGATTTTTGACAACGCCATTTATTTGATTAGTCAAGGACAAACCCCCTACGTTGTCTTCAGAGATCTACATATTCTCGGAGATCATGCTGCCTGGATTGTCTATCCCTTGGCGTTGTTCTACAAAATCTACCCCGATGTTCATTGGCTGTTTCTGATCCAGGCTTTATCTTTAGCATTGGGAGTATTACCCCTCTGGCATCTTAGTCGTGCTTCAGGTTTATCTCTAGCTCAAAGTAAAACAGTGACGATCGCTTATCTACTTTATCCTGCGATATTTAACGTTAATCTGTTTGATTTTCACCCAGAAGTTATTGCAGTACCTGCTATTTGCGGCGCGATCTTGGCGGTAAAGCTCGATCGACTAGGTTGGTTTATCACAGGGATTATATTGATTTTGAGCTGTAAAGCAGTGCTGGCTTTAAGCGTTATCGGTATGGGACTGTGGCTGGTATTTTCTAGCAAATATAGATACACTTACGGCATCATCGCGATTGTCTTGGGTTGCGGCTGGTTTGCGATCGCCACTCAATTAATTATTCCTACTTTTAGCGGTACAGAAGCTGCGGCGATCGATCGTTATGGCTACCTGGGAGACTCGGTATTGGACATTATTAAGAATTTAGTTGTTCAACCTAATTTGGTACTGGGCAGAATTTTTTCAGGCTCTACCTTTGGCTACTTACTTTTGTTGTTTATTCCTCTAGGATGGGGATTAGCACCGCAGCATCTCCTACCGCTCATTGGGGCATCACCTATTTTACTAATCAATCTTCTTTCAGAAAGTCCAGCTCAACGTAATTTGGTACATCAATACTCGTTGCCGATTATTCCTTGGTTATTTGTCATGATAATTATGGCAATCAGCAGCAAGCATACCTGGTTTAAAAGCCAGCACAACATTATAATCTGGTCGTTAATTGCTTTTTTGGCGCTAGCTAAATATGGCTATTTTGGGAGCATTTATCTGGAAAGCTACGACACTTGGGGCGCAACGAACCAGGCGATCGCCCTAGTTAAAGGAACAGGGGGAGTACTTACCACCAGTAATATTGCCCCCCATCTTACTCATCGCAATTTATTAGAGTTGACCAGCCAAAACCTAGAATCTGAAGAATTAGGAAAATTTGCCTATATCTTACTGAATTTGCGTCATCCTGGTTGGGGAAGCTCTCCTGAAATAGCTGAAGCCCTATTCGCTAAACTACAAAAGGAGTCGATATTTCAACTCAAGTTTAAACAAGATGATGTATTTTTATTTACCAAAGTTTCAAGAAACCAATGACAATTATCCTGACTAACGACGATGGGATTGATGCTCCTGGAATTCGCGCCCTGCAACAGGCGATTTCCGAAACAAGCACAACAAGCACAAGCATTATTGTTGCCCCCAAGCAGCCTTCTTCTGGCTGTGGACATCAGGTGACAACTCATCAAGGTATTAAGGTGGAGAAAAGATCCCCTACAGAATATGCCCTGGACGGAACTCCTACTGACTGTACACGCCTGGCAATCAAGATGATTGCGACCAATACTAAGCTGGTTTTATCAGGGATTAATGCAGGAGGCAACCTGGGTACAGACGTTTACATTTCAGGGACTGTCGCTGCGGTAAGAGAAGCAGCAATTCATGGTATTCCAGGCATTGCGATTTCTCACTGGATCAAGAAACCTTTGGTAATTGACTGGTCGCTAGCTACTCGTTGGACGAGCAGAGTATTGGAAGATTTGCTGTCTCGTCCTTCCCCTCCTGGCAGCTTTTGGAACGTTAATTTACCTCACCTAGAATCAGATCGACCTGAACCAAAAATAATCTTGTGCGAACCCAGTATTGCTCCTTTACCCGTCGATTTTAGAGTTGAAGGAGACACCTATTTCTATCAGGGAGAATATGCCAAGCGCGATCGCGCCGCGGGTACTGACGTAGATATCTGTTTTGGGGGCAATATCGCAGTAACATTGATTAGACTATAGTTATGACGTAGTATGCTTGATTAAAGCATCCTGAACCTGAGCTGGTAGCTGACGCATGATTTTGCCTTTTTCTCGATCCAGACCAACCAATACTACTTTTCCCGTCAAGAATATTTCTTGTCTATCATAAGACTGGATTTCATAATCCCAGTTGATCCTGACTCCTTTTCCTTCTACCAAGCGAACCTTGACGATGGCGGATACCCCCAGATGAATTGGCAGATGATAGCGTAGGGAAAGCTCAACTACTGGTAGGTCACAACCCATCGCCACAAGATCGGCAAATTCCACCCCAATCGATCTCAAATATTCGACCCGTGCTTCTTCCATCCAAGTTAAATATGTACCATGCCAAACAACACCACTGTAATCTGTATGATGTGGTTGAGCTTTGACTGGATATTCAAACCAGCTTTGAGTCTGTGCCTGCAAATCTCGCTCTGGCTCAATTGCGGAGGTAGGTAGTTTGGGTAGCTGAGGAACTTGTTTTGCTTGATCTGTCAATTCCCGATCCTCCTGAAGTGTTTCAGCAATTTTATGGCTTCGCTTTAAAATTTTAGGTCAGGGATCGGCAACTAGCAACTAGTCGTCAATAATCAGTAATCAGTAATATCGTT
This sequence comes from uncultured cyanobacterium, assembly GCA_963724445.1. Taxonomy (GTDB): domain Bacteria; phylum Cyanobacteriota; class Cyanobacteriia; order Cyanobacteriales; family Xenococcaceae; genus Waterburya. The sequence goes on from CAVRWR010000010.1 coordinate 26,018, forward strand.
TATTTCTGAGGCGACAGACTCAATGGATTGCGAAATGGAGTCAGGTAGTCTCTTGACCAAAGCTGTTCCCTGGAGGATTAGTCTTTGTTCTTCGACCTTGATTTTAGTTATGTCTAAAGACAAATCGGCGTTATCGAAATGGCGCAGATAGAGCAAATCGCGGGCTTTGTTCATGATGGCTACAGTTTCATCTAAATCTAAAGTTCGATCTGCTAAATACTTACCGCCAATAAATTTAAGCTGCCAACCATCCTGAGCAAGTTGAAAAGATATGTTGAATTGCGCTGTTTTGCGCTGTTGTTCGCGATTTAAGACGATTGTGCCAAATAAAGATATCTCTCCTGTCTTACTCAGGCAGCACCTAGCTTGCTCCAGATAAAAATTTGCTGACTGTTGGGCTATCTTTAACGGTAATTTTTGTAATAGAATCCTGACATATTCGGTATTTAACAAGCGATCGCAATCTGACTCAGATAAAATAATTTTGACCTGAAAATCTCCAGGCTGCTCGAAGGAAATCTTACCTAAGATTGCCTTAGTTAAATCCAGGGATAAATCTTCACAGGTAATGTCGATTTTTTCTAGCTGAATATCATTAACAACGATAATTTTTTCTGCCGCAATTTTTACCGAGCTTGTCTGACCCTGAAGTAGCTGTGATACATTGCTGTTGAGATTAACCTCAAGCTTATCCGCCGATTCAAGCTGGCTGGAGATCGCAGCCTCGGCTGCTTTGTTAACGGTTATTTGCCTTAAATCAAAGTCAGCTGCCGATTCATTACTCATTTTTTTTAGTAAAATTCTTACCTCTTTTTAATAATAGAGAGATAAACCAAAAGAAGTTAACTGAACCCGATCGAAAAAAGACCTCTCTGAAAAATTTTGCTCTAGGGATCGACCCGTTCTTAAGGACGGTAGCCAAAGAAACAGAAATGATGGTTACGGCGTAAGAAGCTAGGAGCATCGGGTATTGTGACTCTTACAAAGAGTAGCAGGCTAAATCTCTACTAACGTAATGGTCACAAAAAAAGATATATTGATTTTCGCTTGCTCGATCTAAAACATAAGAAATATTTTGCTTAATTTAAACAGGAGAATTGATGCTTAACCAATCAGAAGCCGTCATAGAAGCGATCGCTGCTAGAGAAATCCTCGATTCTCGTGGTCGCCCCACCATTGAGGCAGAAGTACGTCTTGAGACTGGTGTAGTAGGATTAGCTCAGGTTCCTAGTGGTGCCTCGACGGGTAGTTTTGAAGCTCACGAATTAAGAGACGGCGACAAAAATCGTTATGGCGGCAAGGGAGTCTTAATTGCAGTACGCAACGTTAAGGAAAAAATTGCTCCTGAGCTTATGGACGTGGATGCTTTAGAACAGAGTACCGTCGATCAAATTATGATCGATCGCGATGGTTCTCCCAATAAAAAGAACCTGGGGGCAAACGCTATCTTAGCCGTATCCCTCGCCGTGGCTAAGGCTGCCGCCGAAGAAGTAGAATTGCCTCTCTATCGCTATTTAGGTGGTCCTCTTTCCAACGTGCTGCCCGTGCCAATGATGAACGTGATCAACGGTGGTTCCCATGCTGACAATAACGTTGACTTCCAAGAGTTTATGATTATGCCCGTAGGGGCGGATTCTTTTAAAGAAGCTTTACGTTGGGGAGCGGAAGTATTTGCCACTCTCAGCAAAGTTTTGGGCGAAAAGGGTCTGCTGTCTGGAGTTGGTGATGAAGGAGGCTATGCGCCCAATCTAGGCTCTAATCAAGAAGCTTTAGATCTGCTGATGACAGCGATTGAACAATCTGGCTATAAGCCTGGAACAGAAATTGCTTTGGCAATGGATGTGGCTGCTAGTGAATTTTATCGTGACGGTAAATATATCTATGATGGCGAACCTCATTCTCCCGAAGAATTTATTGGCTATATTGCCGAGCTTGTAGAACAGTATCCAATTATTTCCATTGAGGATGCTCTTCACGAAGATGATTGGGACAGCTGGAAAATGCTGACGGATAAAATAGGTGACAAAATTCAGCTAGTCGGCGATGACCTATTTGTCACCAATAAAACTAGATTACAAAAGGGCATCGAACTGAAGGTAGGCAATGCGATCTTAATCAAGCTAAATCAAATTGGTACTCTGACTGAAACTCTAGAAACTATTGACCTGGCAACTCGTAGTGGTTATCGTTCTGTAATCAGTCATCGTTCAGGTGAAACAGAAGATACTACTATTGCCGATCTAGCGGTGGCAACTAGAGCAGGACAAATAAAAACTGGTTCTCTCTGCCGTAGTGAAAGGGTCGCAAAATACAATCGCCTGTTGCGGATTGAAGAAGAATTGGGCGATCGCGCTGTCTATGCGGGCAAAGTTGGTTTAGGACCAAAAGCTAAGATCAAAGCCTGACTTTCTAAACCAAAGCTTAAGGCTTGGACTGATCCAAGCCTGGTTAGCAGAATCTAGTAGTAACCTAATCAACAGCCAGATCCAATTTTCTAGGTCAATATATAACTAAGTTATACCGAACTGGATCTAGACAGCCCTTGCTCCATGGCGATTGTTATTACAAAATTATCTGTCTATATCGCAAGCGATTATCTATTTCAACTCATCTTTTAGGATATATGGACATAAAGACTTCTCAACAGCTTAGTCAAAACGTTACTGCTAGTAATATTACGGTCGAGGACGATCGCACTGGAATGAGCGTCGAGACTCTCAAACGAGCCTTTGCCGATAATTTGTTTTATCTCCAGGGAAAAGACGAATTTAACGCGACTCTTCACGACTATTATCAAGCATTGGCATATACGGTACGCGATCGCCTATTACACCGCTTTATTAAAACTGGACGTACCTACTACAAAGAAAATGTCAAGGTAGTATCCTATCTTTCGGCAGAATTTCTTATGGGACGACACCTAGAGAACAACCTGATTTCTCTGGGAATTTACGAAAAAATGCGTCAGGTAGTTAGCGAATTTAACCTAGATATTGAAGATTTAGTCGAAGAAGAACCAGATCCAGGTTTGGGTAATGGTGGTTTAGGTCGTCTTGCTGCCTGTTTTCTTGATTCTTTAGCTAACTTAGAAATGCCCGCCATTGGCTACGGTATTCGCTATGAATTTGGTATTTTCCATCAGGCATTAAGGGACGGTTGGCAGGCAGAAATTCCTGATAACTGGCTAATGTTTAAAAATCCTTGGGAAATTGCTCGTCCTGAAGATTCGGTGGAGATCAAGCTGGGAGGACATACCGAAACTTATCGTGATGAAAAAGGACATAATCGCGTTAGCTGGATTTGCGATCGCAAGGTCAAAGCCGTTCCCTACGATACTCCTGTACCTGGATATCGCACCAACACAGTAAACGCCCTGCGCCTCTGGAAAGCCGAAGCCAGTGAACAGTTTAACTTTGAAGCATTTAATGCAGGGAATTACGACCGTGCCGTTGCCGAGAAAATGAGTTCTGAGACTATTTCTAAAGTCCTTTATCCCAACGACAATACGCCCCAAGGTAAAGAACTGCGTTTAGCACAGCAATATTTCTTTGTTTCTGCTTCGCTCCACGATCTAATTCGGATTCATCTCAACGTTCATCCCGACTTGAGTAACTTTCATGAACGGGCGGCGATTCAGCTTAATGATACTCACCCCGCAGTGGCGGTAGCAGAATTGATGCGTCTGTTTATTGATGACCACGATCTCGATTGGGATCAGGCTTGGAATATCACGCAAAAGACTTTGGCATATACCAACCATACCCTGTTACCAGAAGCATTAGAAAGATGGTCGGTTAGCTTGTTCAGTCGGATGTTACCCCGACATATCGAGATTATCTACGAGATCAATCATCGTTTCTTAGAAGATATTCGGACGTGGTTTCCTGATGATGAAGAGCTAGCTTCCGAGCTTTCCATTATTGAAGAAGGAGCAGATCAAAAAGTTCGCATGGCAAACCTGGCATGTGTTGGTTCCCATGCAATTAATGGGGTTGCGGCACTTCATACTGAGTTGCTACAAAAATATACCCTAAGCGGTTTTGCCAAACTATGGCCCGAAAAATTCTTTAATAAAACCAACGGTGTAACTCCTCGTCGCTGGATCTTACTGAGTAATCCTCGACTAGCCAAGCTGGTGACGGAAAAAATTCAGGGGGACAGTTGGTTAAAAAACCTCGATGAAATGCGGGTTCTCGAAAAATTTGTCGATGATGCCGAATTTTGCCAGCAATGGCGGGAAATTAAGCGTCAGAATAAGATCACCTTGGCAGCTCAGATCAAAAAAACCAAGAATATTGACGTTAACGTTGATTCCATTTTTGATGTCCTGGTTAAGCGCATTCACGAATACAAGCGGCAACACCTAATGGTGTTACATATCATCACTCTTTATAATCGCATCAAGCGCGACCCTAGCGTTGAGATTGTACCTCGAACCTTTATCTTTGGTGGTAAAGCTGCTCCTGGTTACTTTATGGCCAAGCTAATCATCAAATTTGCTAATGCTGTGGGAGAAGTAGTTAATAAAGATCCATCTGTAAAGGGGCGTTTGAAGGTTGTTTTCTTACCTAACTTCAACGTGTCTCTCGGACAAAAAATCTATCCTGCGGCTGACTTATCTGAACAAATTTCCACTGCTGGGAAAGAGGCTTCGGGAACGGGTAATATGAAATTTGCCATGAATGGGGCATTGACTATTGGAACTCTTGATGGAGCCAATATTGAAATCCGCGAAGAGGCTGGAGCAGAAAATTTCTTTTTGTTTGGTTTAACCGCAGAAGAAGTTTATCAGATGAAGGCAGATGGCTACGATCCTCAATCTTTTTACAATAGTAACGAAGAACTCAAAGCGGTAATCGATCGCATCGCTAATGGAGACTTTAGCCACGGGGATACCAAGCTGTTTAAACCCATCGTAGATTCACTGCTCTATGACGATCCCTATATGCTGCTAGCAGACTATCAAGCATATATAGACTGTCAGGATCGGGTATCTCAAACTTACAAAGATCCCAAGCAGTGGACAAAAATGTCAATCCTCAATTCGGCGCGGATGGGTAAGTTTTCTAGCGATCGCACTATTAAAGAGTATTGTGAGCAGATTTGGGGCATTGAGCCAGTCAAAATAAATTTGGATTCCTACAACGGTAACCCTTAGAGTAGCCAGCTCTTAATCAATATCGATAATAGATTTATCTACCAACAAAAGATGTTCTATAGAGGGCATCTTTTTTTTTGCTCGGTATAATCCCCACATTCCTAAACGAGAAGTGTTGAAGGCTAAGAGCTAAATGCTTCAAAAAATAACTCTGGCTGAGTTTGACTTCCCCAATCGAAGAAGGCTTCCATATCGACAAAAGTAGTGCCATCAATCTGAGAAATAACGTTATCACCCTTGGGACCAGAAAGCAAAATTGAACCGTTTGATGACCAAACACGGCGATCGAGGATTTTTAGTAAAGTTTGGTTGGCATCTGTGCCAGGCTTGAAAGTTACCAACAGTCCATCTGGTAAACAAGAGCCACCTTTATAAGCCGCCACACAAAGTGCAGGTAAGTTGTTGATGGTATCGGCTTTAATGTATTTTATAGATTAATTTCATGATGCAATTTGCCGAGAAATTCCTCTGAAGCTGAATATCTGTAAGATCGCTCGTGTTAATGATTGTGTTACAAATATTTTATGATTCCTCAAATCTCAACTATCGATTTATTTAAACTTGCTTCAGGTGATGTTTTGTCCTTGCAGCTATACAAATTCATCGGCGATCGCCCTAGGAAAAAAGCCTATATTCAGGCAAACCTTCACGGTGCTGAAATCGTTGGCAATGGAGTGATTCAGCAATTAATTGAGTACCTGATGGCTTTGGAACCAGCCCAACTTCAAGGGGAAATCTGGTTAGTGCCTGTCTGTAATCCTTTAGGGGTAAATCAGCGATCGCATTTCTTTTCGACGGGAAGATTCAATAGCTACGACGGGAAAAACTGGAATCGTATTTTTTGGGAATATCAGCCAGAGGCAACAGATTTGACTGAGTTTGCTCAATCCCAACTGGATAATCCTCCTGAAGTTATCCGCCAAAATTATTTAGCCTGCATAAAACAAGCCTGGGCAGAAGAACTAAATGAAATTAATCAACCTAAGAGCGTATCAATTAGCCGTCAATATCGCTACCAGCTTCAATCCTTATGTTTTGATGCCAACTATGTAATCGATATTCACAGTTCTAGCAATCAGGCGATCGACTACACTTTTGGTTTTCGCGAAAGAACTGATAGCATTAAGTATTTATTGCTTGAATATGGAATCTTGATGGATGAGTATGACGGCGATGCTTTTGATGAGGCATTTTTGAAACCTTGGTTAGCTTTGGAACAGGAGTTGGCTGATTTGGGTAGAGCAATAAAATTTGATATCGAATCTTGGACTTTAGAACTAGGTTCGGGCATGACCATGAATTCTAATTCTGTTGCCAAGGGGTTTGAGGGGATTAAAAACTACCTAACTTACCAAAAAATGTTGCCTGGTGAAATTGACACCGCAGAAATCACCCTGGTTAGCAAACAGAAGATAAATAGTTACTATGCGCCGACGGGGGGAATGGTACAGTCTAGGTTACCCTTAACCACTAGAGTAAATTCTGGAGAACAAATTTATCAGCTTCTAAGTTTTAATAAACGAGGAACTGAGCCAGAAATTGTTAGCGTTCAGGCTGAAACATCAGGGATAGTCTTTGATGTCTCTACCAATCAATGTGTGAATCAGGGAGAATACGTCATGGACATTCTCGATTGCTAATATCGGCGTTGGTGATTTAGCGGACGAGCGCGATCTTGGGGGTTTTCCCCATGAGCGATATGCGGAGCGGTATCCTTTAGGACTCGTTCAAGAAACGTATGACGTATAATATTTTCAAATTTTTAAAATCATACCTAGATTCACCAACGCCCTAATATCAAATCTAATATCAAATTAAATGCCTTTCCCTACATAATAGATCCAAAGGGCGAATGGCAATTCGCCCCTACAAAATACGAATACTCTCCCTACTCCCCACTCTCTGCTTCATGGATGAATCCGCATCAAACCTAGATCAATTAACTACTATTCCCCTCGCGCCTCCAGGATTTAAATCTGGTTTTGTTGCCATTGTTGGTAGACCAAATGTCGGTAAGTCTACCCTGATGAATCACTTAATCGGGCAAAAAATTGCGATTACTTCTCCCGTAGCCCAGACTACTCGTAATCGCTTGCGGGGGATTCTTAGCACTGATGAGGCTCAAATAATTTTTGTTGATACCCCAGGAATTCATAAGCCCCATCATGAATTAGGTAAAGTACTGGTACAGAATGCCAAAACAGCAATCAAGTCCGTAGATTTAGTTTTGTTTGTGGTAGATAGCTCTACAGAGGCGGGAACTGGCGATCGCTTTATTGTTGATATTCTCAAGCGCATCAGCACTCCCGTGATTTTAGGCTTAAATAAAGTTGACCTACAGCCGAGCAATTATCAGTTTATTGATGATACCTATGCTGATTTGATTGCCGAGACAAATTGGTCTACGGTGAAATTTTCAGCGACTGCTGGTGATGGAACGGCAAATCTGCAACAGATTCTGACCAATCAGCTAGAAACAGGACCTTATTATTACCCACCAAAGTTAGTTACGGATCAGCCAGAACGCTTTATTATAGCAGAGCTAATTCGAGAACAAATTCTGCTCCATACTCGCCAAGAAATTCCCCACTCGGTAGCAATTATCATCGAAAAAATTGAAGAAACGCCTAAAGTTACTAAAGTAAATGCGGCGATTAATATTGAACGTGATTCTCAGAAGGGGATTATTATTGGTAAAAAAGGTAGTATGCTAAAAATCATTGGTACCGAAGCACGGCAGCAGATTCAAAAGCTAATTTCAGGCGGCGTTCATCTAGAATTATTTGTCAAGGTTGAACCAAAATGGCGACAGTCTCGATTGAGGTTAGCCGAATTTGGCTATCAGGTTGAGGAGTAATCTGAGGAGTAGTAGGGTGGGCGACGGACGCGACGTAAGTAAGGAGCTAATCCTTTAGGAATCCTTTAGTGCAAGTCAATAACTACGTTGTTTATTCATAATGCTAATTCATGCCCACCGAATCAGTAATTAGTCCCGTCAAGGGGGATTGAGATAATCAGTGAAACAAGATATCAGTATTCGGGTCAAGCTGTTTGCTATCTATCAGGAAGCTTTTGCAACATCAGAATTAGAGCTGCTGTTTCCCCAACAGGCTACTGTAGGAAATGTTTTAGAATTTCTGATTCAGCAAAAACCTTATTTAGCAAAATGGCAGAATGTTACTCGTTTTGGGGTCAACCTAAAATTCGTCACCTCAGATACTGTCCTACAGGATGGCGATGAAATAGTCTTAATTCCTCCTGTTAGCGGGGGATAATTAACAACAATAAATCAACTTAATAAATTGCTTAAGTTTACCCAAAATAACGAACAATAAGTAAGAAAATTAGCAATTACTAATCAAAGCAAGCTGCTGATTTCTTTGATATTCTAAAAAATCTAAAAGCCAATCTTTCAAATGGCGAGTTGCTCGACAATCGTCCTCATTATAGCTTAAAATTAAATCTAGCAAAACCCTATCTTGGGTATTTAGCCATCGATCGTACCAGCAAACAGACTGATCTCCACTACCTGTAGTTTCCCGCCAATAAAATCCGATCCAGTTTGCCAAAGCTTTTAACGAGTAACTTTCTACAGGAAAAATAACCGCCTCTGTTACCCATAAATGAAGATCGACTAAGCGAGATATAATCTCTTTTTGTTGAGCTTTAGGAGTACCATAAAGCCTAGATAAACGTTTAATTGTATCTGCCTCGTATTCAGAATAGTGAAAGATGGGTGCATCAGGATATATGGCAATAAAATCAAGAAACTCTTGCCAGATTTTACCTTCGTCTGCTAATTTCTCCGCTAAAAAAGCGTAAAATTTCTCAGTATTGGTTGTGCGATCTACTAGTAAGACTCCTAGCAGATAGTCCGTTTGGCGTTCGGGTTCGGCTTCAATATCAAAATACAGCTCGATCGCACCGCTGGGAATAGGCTGAGTATTAATCAGATCGAAACTAGATCTAACTACGGCGCGATCGCTTTGGCTAGCAGTTACCTGTTGTTTTAGCTGTCGCGCAATATCGTCCCCGAAAATCTCGCCGATCTCCAGTTCAGGAATAGCGATTAAAGATTCAGCAGTGCGCACCCCTAACTTTTGGAGGTATTCATAACGTTTGGGAGTAACTCCAGGAACCAGGGACAAATGCTCGGTAGATTTTGCCACCCCGTAACAGTAATTATGCCAGCTACACAGATTACATCGCTGACGAGAAATAAATACTTCAGGTTCATTGTGATTGGCTAACATGATTATACAGTCAGCCACCGTCTCCTGCATTTTGTTCAAGCAGTGTTCCAAATTAATACCATGCTCGTTATGATCTTTCAGGATTAAGAGCGATCGCCGAGGAAGTTTTTCCTGGACAATACCTAAAATCTGGGCATGAAAAGCAGCAATTAGCTTGTATTCAGGTTTGGCTTTACGACCAAGTTTGATATTGATGGGGACATATTCCCAGTTACCGAAGCAAGATTCACCTGGCTGTTTGATTAGCAAACTAGGTGCTGCACTAAAAGTAATTTTAGCTAACCAATCTGTCTGAGGGACTTGGGTTGACTGGTCAAAAATATTATTACCTACAGTTGAATGCCATTGTTCATAGTTAAGACTCAGAGTTCCTCTGGCAATACAGTCTACTCCTTGGCGCATCAAGTCAATGGTTTGGAG